>NZ_RBXX01000002.1:902859-1203812 GCF_003635025.1 Saccharopolyspora antimicrobica
GTGTCCTGGCGGGCGGCGTCGGTGAACGCGCCGCAGGCCGCGGCGACCTCGCGCGTGGTCGGGATCGCCAGCTGGCCACGCTCCGGCTGCGCGGGGTCTGCTGGGCGGCGCAGGCCTGCCTTCTCCAGCTCCACCAGCAGCGACCCGGCGGGGCCGGCGATGTCCAGGCCGAAGGCGACCGGCTGGTGCCGGTCGACGAGTTCACGGGCCCTGGCCACCAGCCAGTCGGTGCCGGGCCGGTGGTCGATGACCTCGAGGTGCAGCCGCCCGTCGCTGCGGGGGCCGCACACCGCGATCGAGGACCATTGCCGGTCCGGGGTGATGTCCAGCGCGAACGCGATCTCGGTGCCGACCTGCGAGCGAGCGTCGGCCAGCGCGGGCCACTGCTCGGTCGGCACGTTCGGGTCGTCCTCGACGATGTCGAGCCGGGTGACGTTGAGGTACGCGCGGCAGAACTCCGCCAGGTCCATCTTGGTGAACTCGCTGCGCACGGCTTCCTCGGTCACCGTGTGCCCGAGCGCCGGCATGCAGGACCACCAGGTGGCCGGGTCTCCGGGGTCCATCGTGAGCTTGCCGTGCTCGTCCAGCGGGACGGTCCAGTCGAAGAACGCCAGCGTCGAGGGCTGGCCGGCTTCGATCAGCTCCCGGCCCATCGTGCGTTTGCCGTTGAGGAACACCGACTTCCCGGTGCCCGCGGTGGAGACGAGCCACTGCTGGGGCTGCGGCCGCGTGATCATGGCCGGGCTGAATGCCTGCTCCATGCGGCCGTCCTCGTGGGCGAAGGCCTCGTCGATCGTGCCGTCGTCGAGCGTCTCGCCGTGCCCGGCCGTCTCGGTGTTGCTGGTGATGCCGTGCCGGGAGCCGTTGCGCCACCGGATCGCCTCGTCACCGTTGGTCTTGCGCACCGTGAACCGGCCACGGAACGGCTTCGCTGCTTCGATCGCGGCGACGTGTTCCTCTTCCCACTTCTTGCGCGCTGACAGGCGATTCTGCGCCGCGTAGAGGATGTTCTGCCGCGGCCAGGCGTTGGCGCGCCAGACCATCTTGGACAGCAGCAGCGTGGTCTTGCCGGACTGGCGCGGCACCATCAGCACCACGTCCCGGTAGGCGAGCCGCCCGGTTGCCGGGTCGACCTCCAGCGCGACGTCGGCGACGTAGCGCTGCCAGGGCATCAGCGGGGTTCCGAAGGCGCGCGCGATCTGGGCGACCTTCCCGCCGTAGGTCTTGCGGTCCGGGTTGCGCGGCGTCCCGTACAGCGGCACGCACGACAGCCCGTAGAGCTCCTGCAGCTGGGTACGCAGGTCAGTCCGGTTCCCCGAGGTCACCGAAGATGTCCCCCTCCCCGTCCGGGAGCTGCTTGGCCGCTCTGGCGTCGGTGAGCACCTTCAACGTCGCGCGCAGCTCCTTGGCCAGCGCCGGGATCTGCTTGCCGTCTTCCCCGCCGCCGGCGTCGATCGCCGCGGCGAGCGCGTAGGCGGTCTGCGCCAGGCTCGGCTCGGCGCCGTCGAGCTCGCCCAGCCCCTCGATGTCCGTGCGCACCGCGCGCTCGAGCGCCCCGGTATCCGCAGTGCACCGCGGGCATTCCGGCGGCCGGTCCGCGCCGAAGCGAGCGGCGTACTCGCCCAGCAGCGCCAGCGGGGTCGTCGCCAACGCGCCGGCCAGCTCGACGAGCTCGTCGACGGTGACGTCGCGCCGACGGCGGCCGGCGGCATCACGGCGGCCGGTCTCGATGTAACCGACCACGGCCGCGGTGAACCGCTGCGTCGCGCCATCGGCGACGGTGGCCGCGTCGGCGAGCTCGGCGCGCGTCATGCCTTCGCGCTTGCGGGCAGCACGGATCGCATCGGCGATCACATCGCTGATCGTCGTGATCCGATCGCTCGTCACCGTGATCACCTCCGCCGAATCCGCGTTCCCGGGGGGAAATTTTGGGAGGGAAGGGCGCAGGGGTCACCCATCCCCAGGTCACCAAAAACCAGCGCCCGCCCGGCCCGCTCACCACGGCCGCGACGTGCGCAAAGGCGGCCGGAAGTCGACCTTCGCCCCGCGCTGCGAGTTGCACCGGCGATGCGCCGGGCGCACGTTGTCGAGGGTCGGCGCGCCGCCTCGACTGCGAGGGGCGATGTGATCAGCGGTGAACGACAGCGGGTGCGTGACCGGCAGGTCCACGTCGATCGCGTGCCCGCACAGCCAGCACGTTCGGTTGGTCGCCTTGAGCTGAGCGATCACCCGACGCCAAGGCCGGCCCTTGCGCCCCTGCCACCTGGCCACCGTCCCTCCTGATCGCGTAGTGCCGGCACCCAGTAACGACCGAGCTCTGCTCGCGATGGGCATGTGTGCGCAGCGATCTGTTGCGCCCCAACATGAAGGAGCACACATGCCCAGGTTGTGGCGTGCCGTAGTGGTTGGCGCCGTAGCAACAGCGGCTCTCTCGCTGTCGGCATGCAGCGAGTCATCCGGCTCGGGCCCAGCCGCGACGACTGCCCCTGAGCAGGCGACCACTGCACCGCCGGAGCCGCTGTCGAGGCAAGACCTGGTGGCGAAGTGGAAGCCCAAGCTGTCGCAGGCCATCACGGCCTCGTGCCCACCGAACCCGTACAGCGCCGAGTGTTCGACGGCGGTCGCGGAGCTGCAGCAGCTCGCTGACGAACTGGCCGCCGACGCCGCTGCGTCCGGGTTCGCGAACCTGGAACTCACGGCCCGGGAGCACGCGGCATCAGCCCAGCGATGGAACCAGGTGTGCAGTACTTCGCAGCCCGGCACCGACGAACGCAGCGAGTGCGTGGTGACGGTCTACAGCGACGTCGTCTTCGGTGAGGAGTCGTTGCTGGCTGCTGTGCACGAGGCAGCGCAGTCGTAGCCTGATCACGACGACTGACGCCGCGGCCAGGGGTCTTAGTGGTCGACCGCGCTGCTGGCCGCAACCTCGTCGAGGCGCTGCCGGGCGACTCGCTGGTAGTGCTCGGACAACTCGATCCCAACGAAGTCGTAGCCCTCGTGCAACGCGGCTTCGCCGGTGGATCCGGATCCGGCGAACGGGTCGAGGATCGTTCCCCCGGGAGCGCAGACCTTCACCAGCTCGCGCATGAGCCCGTCGACCGGCTTCTGCGTGATGTGGCGGCGCTGGCGGCCGCTGGGCTGGGACGCGGAGAACACGCCTGGCAGGTACAGGTCGCGCTTGCCGTCGTAGGGGCCGTTGGTTCCCCACAGGATGAACTCGGCGTTGGCCTTGAATCCCCCGCGGCGCGGCCGGGCGACCGGCTTGTGCCACACGACCGTTCCCTGCCACGTCCAGCCACCCACCTGCAGCGCATCGCTGGTCGCGGGCAGCTGGCGCCAGTCGGTGAACACCAGGCAGTGCGCACCGGGGCGGGACACCCGCAGGCATTCCGCGAGGACGAGCGACAGCCACGCGATGTAGGAGCGCTGGTCGCGGTTGTCGCCGGTGAAGTCGGCCAGGTCGTGGCAGGCGTCGCCGGAGACGTACTTGCCGCGGGCCGACGCCTTGGTGCGGTCGCTCATCGTGCGGCCGCCGGAGTTGTAGGGCGGGTCAGTGATCACCGCGTCGACGGTGGCGGCAGGGAGTTCTCGCAGAACGGCGAGCGCGTCGCCCTGGTACATGGTGTGCACGGTGGCTCTCGTTTCCGATGGCCGGGTGAGCTCGTCCCTCGGGCTCACCCGGCCATCTCGCTATTCAGTTGTGGCGCTCGTGCGGGCGGCCCTCGGCCAGGCCTGCGCATGCAGAAGGCCCGCTCTCGCATGCGCGAGAACGGGCCTTCTGCAAAGTCTGGCTGGTTTTGGGTACAACTCACCCGAGCAGCGTCAGTATGCGTGATGATCGCCGCGGCTGTCCACTGGGGTCCCGCTCCGCGACTCTCCCTGCCCCATAGCCGCTTTCACTCCCCCGGCGATACGCGGCCGAGCACGGCCGCCAGGTGCTCAAGGTTCGCCGGCGGCCAGCGGTGGCCGCATGCCAGGCATGTGCACCCGATGCGGCCGTCCACGATCAGCGCCGGAGTCTGGACCTGCTCGCCGGTGTCGGGGTCAGCACGCTGGAACATGCGCGCTTCGCAGACCGGGCACGCGGCGGCGACGTGCAGCTGCCGCGGCGGGTCCAGCAGCGCTTGGATCTGGGTCGTCCAGCGGCGCAGGAACCCCAACGCCTTCCACACCGCGTGCACGTCGGTCCATCGCCCGACGATCTCCACCAGCGCGCGGATCCGATCCTCTGGGGTCAGGCGGTCGTGCACCAGCGCCTTCACGTGCAGGTCAGCGGCGTCCTGCTCGATCTCGGTCAGCAGGTCGACAGCGGCGGGCGAAACCGGCAGCGGTGTTCCGCGGCCGCCGCCGGTGCGGCTGGCCTCGGACCCGGTGGCGGTCGCGCCGCGGAGCTGATCCAGCAGCGACGGCACCTGGTGACGGGTGACGGTGCCGTCGTCGCGCAGCACCGCGCGCTCGCCGGTGGCAGTGAGTTCCCGGGCGACCGAGCGGATTTGGTCCTGCAGGTGCCGCAGCTGTCGCGGATCTTCAGTCATCGTCGTGTCCTTCGTTCCTGGTTCGCATCCGGCGGTCGCGGTCTCGGTCCGCGAGGTTCAGGTGGCCGATGTGCCAACGGTTCGCCTCCCACGGGCCCTTCGTCGGGCAGCGGTAGGCATGCATCCGGTCGGCGGGGTACAGCCGCTTCGCAGCCCTGCGTGCGGCGCGCCGGTTGCCGTAGACCTTCTTGCCGCACGTCGGGCAGCGCCCGCTTTCCCGGGACGGCGGCCTCGTCACGGCTGCACCGGCCGAACGTGCCGGTGTGGCGGGGTGAGTCCGAGCATGTCGAGCAGCTCGGCGCAGTCGTCAGCGCTGGTGGCGTGCGCGGTGACGCACCGGATCGCGCGGTTGCGCTCGTCCTGGGTGGGGAGTTCCGGTGCGCGCGTGAGGATCCATCGCGGGTCGAGCTGGGGCGGTCGCGTCACGTGGTCGCCTCCTGGGCGAGCGGTTCGACGATGAGCACCAGGCCGAGCGCGTCGCCGCGCTCGATCTCGGGCATGTGCTTGGTCATCAACTCCGGGATGTCGTCGGTGACGACTCCGGCGTCGACCAGTCCATCGGCGCAGGCCTTGAGGGTGGGGACGAGGTTGTCGGCGTCGCGGCGGCGTCGGTCAGTCACGGTCCACACCAGCCGGACGGCGCAGCGGCCGAGCGCGGGCACCTTGGCGTCGCGGGAGAGCGTCGCGGCGGTGTGGCGAACGTTCTTGGTGATCTCGGCTTTCGGGCGCCAGTGCATGCGCTGGTTGGCGGTGAGCGGAGGGCGCTCGTAGGGCAGGTCGAGCCGGTAGCCGATGGTCGCGGTCATGCGGCACCGCCGGCGGCGCGGTAGCCGGTGCGGGTGTGGCGCACCTGGCCGTGTTCGATCAGCGAGCGCAGGACGGCGGCGTCTTCGGGGCCGATCCACAGCGGCCCGTCGGCGGGGTTGGGGATGTCGCGGGCGTGTTCGCCGATGCGGTACCAGCCGCGGGCGGCCTGGGGATTGATCCAGCAGGGGCGGAGGTCGCCGTGGCTGGTGCGGTGGTCGGCGATCGCGCCCTTGGCGATGGCGCGCAGCATCTCGCGGGCGGCCAGTGACGGGCCGCGTTCGATGCGGCGCTGGTATCGAGTCGGCATCGGGTGTCCTTTGTGGTCGGTGTGAGCTGTCAGTCGTGGTTGGCGGGCTCAGCCCCGGGATCGGCTGCAGTTGGTGGTGGTTGGCCTGCGGGGGTGCGGGTGTAGGGGTTGGGGGCCAGCTGGTTCCGGGGCGTGGTGGGCGGGCCGACGGTGGGGCGGCGGCCGGTTGGTCCGGCGTCTCCGATGCGCTGGGCGTAGCCGGTTTCTAAGGGCGATCCGTGCCCGTCCCGGCCCCTACCCGTCCCGGCAGTCATGCCGTCGCTGATCTCGCCGTTGATCGCGGCGTTGGTGGCCGCGACCTGCGGGTTTTGCGGCTGACTGGGGGCGGGATCGGCCGTCGAAACGGCCTCGGGAGACGGCTGTGGATCTGAGCCGGGTCGATCGTGTGGTCTGTGGTCGATCTGGTGATCCGGCGTAGATCCGGCGTGGTTCGGCGGTTGATCTGGCGTAGATCCGGGGTAGGTCGCTGCGGGGGCTGGGGCGGGGAGCAGGGACAGGCCGGCGGCTTCGGGCGTGCAGTCCTTCTTGCGGCCGTTGCAGCCGCGGCAGGCCACCACGAGGTTGTCGGCACCAGCGGCGATCTTCGGATCCACGTGGTCGAGCACGCCCCCGGCGGGGGTCTTGCGGTCGGCCCACTTGACCGTGATGCCGCAGTACCGGCAGCGGTCGCCGTCACGGTCCTTGACCGCCCGGCGCAGCTCCTTGTCCTTGAGCTCGCGGGCCTTGGCGCGGTGCACGTCGTTCTCGCTACGCGAGGGGTTGCGGTCCAGGAAGGCGTGAATCCAGTACCCGCCCTGTCCGGCGTTCCACTGCACGCCCTGCAGGCAGCGGCACTCGTCTCCGTGGGCGTGCAGCATCGGAGCGCCGTCGCCGATCCGGACGGCGGTCAGCGCACGCAACTCGGCCCGGGAGGCGATCTCCCGGGCCTTGTCCGCTGGAATCCAGCCGTCGGTGCGCTGCGCCGAGGCGTACTGCCCCATGCGCGTGACCGCGCCGTACGCACCGTTTCCCACCGCGCGCACGAGCGGATCGTCGTAGCCGATGTCATCCAGCCGAAGCCATGGCATCGCCTCACCACCCGATCGCGGCGGGGCTGTGCGGGTTGTTCACGTCGTTCTCGCTTTCGGGCGCCGGGGCGCCAGCCCGATCCGGGCGCGGATCCGGGCGGTGGTGTAGGAGGTCATGCGTGTGTGCGCGGCGATCTGCTCGTCGGTCCAGCCCAGGGCGTGCAGCGCGAGCACCAGGCGCTCGCGGTCGGCCTGGTCGAGGACCTCGGCCGGCTGCTCGCCGAGCAGGCACGCGCGGTAGCGGACGCGGTCGGTGACCGGCCGGGCATCCGGACGCTCGGTCATCACGGCGAGGGCTCGGCCGGTTCGGGCAACACGGGTGCGTAGACCTCGCCGGGCGGTTCGGTGACCGCGCTCGGGTTGCCGTCCTCGTAGCTGGCGGGCATGAGCACGCCCCGGTAGGCCGGGCCGATCTGCACGAGCACAGCGCGGCGCTGGTGGTAGCGGTAGAGCTCGATGGCCTCGCCGCGGGACCGCGCCACCCTGCAGAACGGCAGCAGCGCGGCCGCTGTCAGGTCGGTGCGGGGAGCGGCGTCGATCGCACGGCCGTCGGTGTCGAACACCACCGAGGCGGTGTGGATGTCACCCAGCAGCGCCCAGATCCCGCGGGGGTAGTCGGTGAGGTCGCCGACGGTGAACCGCAGTTCCGTGCCCGCCGGTGCGTCGAGGTCGTCGAACAAGGCAGGGTCGCCGACCTCGGAGAGCACCACACTGGCACCGTCGCGGCGGATCGCCGTCGTGTGCGCCTTGTCGGCCTTGGCCAACGGCCTGAGCACCGCCAGCGCGGCGCGCACATCGCCGATCGGCCACAGCATCGCCTCGTGCAGGTAGCCGCTGCACGGCGTGTAGGCGTGGCCGGCCACGGTGCGGGTGGTCGAGGTGCCCACCAGCAGCGTGGTCTGCCCCGGGTCGGCGCCGACGTGGCCGCGGCTGGTGTGCAGCACGATTCCGGCGAGCGCGCCGAACTCCGGGTCGTGGGGCGCGGTGTGGGACAGGTCGGCCAGCAGTGCGCACAGCTCGGCGGTGTTGACCTGCAGCGTCGTCATGTGTCCTCGGTGGAGTGATCGGCAGCGGGCGGGCGCCGGTTCATCGAGCGCCCGCCCGCCGGTGGATGGTCAGCGGCGGCGCGCCCACTTGTGGGAGTGCGGGCAGCTGAGCCGGTGGTGCTGGTAGAGCGGCTGGCTTCGATCGCGGGCGCCAGCGGCCTGGTTCGGCCCCAAGACCCCGGCGTGCACGCCCTTGCGGTCAACCGACAGCAAGACGTTTCCGGCCGAGACCGGCTCGGCGTCGAGGGGCATCTGGTTCCCCTTGCCGGTGGTGGCCCACACGATCGATGCCCGGCAGTCGAGGCACCGGGTGATGTGGGAGTCGAGTCCGCTCATGACGCACCGCCAGGTCGCACGAGCGCGGCGAGCTCGTCGAGCAACGCGCCCGCCTGGTCGCCGGACAACCCGCCATCCACACGCGGCCGCCAGTTCTCCACAAGGCTGTGGATAGCTCGCGCACCCACGGTCGGCGCTCGCCGCCGAGTCCGCTTCGGGCTGACCGCATCCGGATCCAGGTCGGCCGCCCAGTTGTGCACAGTGGACACATTGACGCCGAACCGGTCGGCCAGATCCCGGGCGGTGTGCCCGTAGTCCTCCAGCAGCGCGCGCACGGCGCGGCGCCGGTCCTCGACGGGTAGGCCCGAGCCGGTGAGCGCGGTGGCGAGCATGATGCAGATCGCCTCGTCAGGCTCGCGGTGCGGCAGGATCATCGTCGGCGCGGTGCGCAGCCCGGCCAGGCGCGCGGCCGCCAGGCGGCGGTGACCGTCGAGGACTTCGCCGCCGCCGGAGTGCTTGTGCGCGAGGAGGGGTTGCAGGATGCCCTCGGCGGCGATCGATGCTGTCAGCGGGCGCAGGTCCCCGAGATCGGAGCGGATGTTCAGCGGGTGGAACCGCAGCTTGTCCAGCGCCACCCGGCCAACCTGCAGGGGCCGCTGCTGCGCCAGCTCGCGGCGCAGCGCGGCCGCCGTTGTCGACGTGGCCATCAGCGCGCCCTCCTGATGATGGAGACGAGCACGCTCGCAGGCGCATCGACGTGCTGGGGGTGCTCGGCGTCGCCGAACTCGATACGCACT
This sequence comes from Saccharopolyspora antimicrobica, assembly GCF_003635025.1. Classification (GTDB taxonomy): domain Bacteria; phylum Actinomycetota; class Actinomycetes; order Mycobacteriales; family Pseudonocardiaceae; genus Saccharopolyspora; species Saccharopolyspora antimicrobica. The sequence continues at coordinate 911,695 of NZ_RBXX01000002.1, forward strand.
CGCCCGCGTGCCGGTCGCGTGATCGACGTGATCGGGTGGACCTTGGTGGCACCGGCCGGGAACAGCACGATCCCGTCGTTCCTGGCGACCTTGCCCAGCCGCACGCGGCGGATCCCGGACACCGTGCAGGGTTTGCGCGCGATCACGCCGACCACCCCACCCTTGCCCGTTCGGTGAGCGCGTCGGCGATCCGCAGCCGCACCGCGGCGTGCTGGGCGCAGAACGAGCGGCCGGCGTAGCCGCGCACCTGCCATTCACCGGGCTCAGGACACGCGGCCCAGTCGTCGCCGCAGCATGCGCTTCCGGGCAACGCCGGCCAGGCGCGGTTGTCCTGCTCCAGGAGCTCGACGTCGGTCAGCTCGGCCATCACGCGCCGCCCAGTGCGCTGATCGCCCGCTGGTAGGTGTAGGAAACCGCCAGTGGCGCCTGCTCGGCGCGGATCGCGCGGCCGACGGTGCGCAGCAGCGCGGCCAGGGCCTGCTGCTGCTCGACGTTCAGGGGCGCCTTGGACTCGATGCGGCGCAGGGCGGCGGCGTACACGGGATCGGCCGCGGGGTGGCCGGTGAGGTACCGCGTCGTCACAGCAAAGCTCCTTCCCGGTGTTCCTGTGGTGCGCAGGTCGGCATGAGGGCATCGGCCCGCGTTTTCTGTTGGGGCCCTGGCGTGATCAGCAAGGGGCCGCGGGCAGCCTCGTTCCGCCTTGACGCCGCAGCCGCTCCGGCGAGGTACCGCTGAAGTTCGGCGTGAGGCACGAGGTAGTAGCGGCCCGCCATGACGTGCCCGAGCTGACCGGAGTGGATCAGCGCCATGACGGTTCGGTACGGAACGTCGAGGAGTCCGGCGACGGTTTCGACGCGGTAGCCGCGCACCTGCTCCGCTTGGAGCTGGTGCATGAGGTCAGCGATCGCAGAGGCGAGATCGGTGTTCATCCCGCGATCGCCGTTTCGCCGAACGCCTCATCGTGAACACGCCGAGGGCCACGCCGATCGTCGCGACGAGGCGGGCCGATCGGCTCGATCTTGGGCTCCGCCTTGGGCTTCTCTTTCGGCTGCTCCTGGGCCGCGTCCTCGGCCTTCAGCAGTTGCATCCGCGGAATCCGGAAGAGGCGAGCCGCTCGCGATGCGAGGAAGCCGGAGGCCGGCTTCTTGTTGAGCTCGATCTGCCGGAGGGCGCCGCCGGTGATACCGAGCAGCTGTGCGGCCTGGTCCGACGTGAGCTGCATATCTTCTCGACGCTCGCGCCAAACGGCTCCGTTTACTGGGGGCATGGCAGCGATGGTACGCGGTGATACGCGACAGTCAATCTTAATTCGTTGCTGTGGTACGTGATGGTACGCTATGGTGCGTGACATGCGACGGAACTACAGCGCCCACCTGCGACAACAGCGCCTCAAGCGCCGCCACCTGCAGGTAGCTTCGTCAGCGATGGTGCGTCATGATGCACCAATGGCCGCCCTACGACCCCATACGAAGACGTACGATCCCGACTCGCGTGCGCGACTGGGCATCGCAGTCGCTCGCGCACGGGAAGCCGCAGGCCACCTGTACCGCCCATCCTTCGCCAAGGCCGCCGGAATCAGCGTGGCGAGCCTGCTCAAGCTGGAGACCGGCAAGCCGGTCGGACCGAGCGTGTACGAAGCCGTCAGCCGTGCCCTGCCGAACTGGACCGAGGACACGCCGCGCGTGATCTTGGAGCACGGCCAGATCCCGCAGCCCGCCACGGAAACCGAGCCGCACGAAGCCGAACCGGCACCGACCTCAGAGGACCTGACGGAACGGATCGACCGGTTCGTGGAGGCGACGCAGCGCCTGGTGATGGAAGAGAAGCGACTCGCCAAGATGCGGGAGGAGGTGTACCGGGAGGGCGAGGAGCTCCGCGCGATCTTCGGCGAGACGTCCATCACGGTGCATAGGGAAGCGGGGTAAAGCGCCCGTAACGCTCACTTCACCGTCACGATCGAATTACGGTGAGTGCTTGCACGATTCCCGATCAAACCACGAAGGCCTGCATGTCCGCATCGGAGGAACAACACGAACAACCGGAGCTCACGAAGGCTGAAACCTGGCTCGCTTGGGCAAAAGCGAAGCAAGCTGAGCTCCGCGGCGAACATGAACCAACCGGCGAGCCTTCGCCCGGGGCGGCGCGCACTCGGGCTGCGAAGCGCTGGGGCCTCGCCGTCGTCATCTCCGCGCTCACGACGCTCGCTTGGACGATGTCCCGCTCCCGCGGCGAGTACGTCGCCGCTGCCGGACTGATCGCCGCAGTTGGCGCGATCATCGCCGCAATCATCTCGGGCAACCCCGATCGGACCAGGCCACAACCGGATCTGGCGCTACCGCCGGCGACCGCGCCTGCAGTCGTGCCCAGCACTCCCCCACCCGCCGACACCACACCACCGGCGCCCACCCCAACCCCAAGCAGACAGGAGACGAGCGTGACCACGACACCGGCCACCGGCGTGCTTGTGCTCGCTGAGCGCGACGTCGTGCCGATGTGGACCGAGCCAACGGCAACAGCCGAACCCGCAGCGCCGACCACCACGCCCCCAGCACCGCCCACGACGCCGCCGAGTTTCGAACCTCCGGCGCCGCCGCCAAGCCCTGACCCGACCACCAGGTGCCACGGAAGTGTTCAGGTGCCCGGCGTCCTCGATCTGTGTCTGAGCCTGGACATCGAGCTCGCGGCGGTGCCACGTGGGTAGACCACCCACCCCGGTAGGCACCTGGGGCGAGATCCACACCAAGCAGATCTCCGCAGGCGTGTGGGAAGCGCACGCCCGGTTCCGCATGGCCGACGGCCGCTCGAAGCAGGTGCGCAAGCGCGGCGCCACCAAGACGAAGGCGACCAACAACCTCAAGACACAGCTGACGGCGCTGGCCAGCGAGGCCACCTCCGGCGAGATCACCCCGGACACCCGGTTCGGCGTGATCTGCGACAAGTGCATGGATGAGCTGGAGCGCTCGTACAAGCTGGCCGGGAAGTCTCCCAGCACACCGCGGTTGTACCGGGGCTACGTCAAGAACTGGATCAAGCCCGCGCTGGGCGAACTGCAGGCGCGCGAGGTGCGCGCATGGGGATGCAACCAGCTGATCCAGAAGGGCCGGGACAAGTCCTTCGACACGGCGAGAAGCCTGCGGGCCGCGTTGTCGCTGATCTGCAGCTACGCCGTGCGGTACGGGGCGATGGATGCCAATCCCGTGAAATCCACGGAAAGGCTGGAGCGGGACGGCAAGAAGGAAGTCAAGGCGCTGACGCTCGAACAGCGCATGGACCTCCGCGCCAAGCTCGTCGAGCTCGGGCGCAAGAAGCGAACCGACGCGAAGGGCCGCAGCCTGGGCCGGCGGGCACAGGTCTGGGCCGACTTACCGGACTTCATGGACGGGATGCTCGCCACCGGCGTCCGGGTGGGCGAACTGCTGGCGCTCGACGACACCGAAGTGGATCCCACCGCGCCGACCGTGTTGATCGGGCACCACCTGGTGCGAGAGACGGGAGTCGGCCTGCTGCGCCTGCCGTATCGGAAGAGCAACGGCACGGGACTGCTGCTGATGGTGCCGCAGTGGTCGGTGCCGATGTGGCGGCGGCGCAAGCTGGCAGCGCGCCCCGGCGGACCGATCTTCCCGGCCTGGAACGACGAGTGGGCCGACCCCTCGAACGTCATCCACCGCATCCGGGAAGCCCTCGACGAATGCGGGTACGGGTGGGTGACCTCCCACGTCTGGCGCAAGACCGTGGCGACCGTGCTCGACGAAGCCGATCTCCCGACGACAGCGATCGCCGACCAGCTCGGCAACACGCCCAGGGTCGTCGAAGAGCACTACCGCCGGAAGCGCGCCGCCAACCAGGCCACCGCAGCCGCCCTGGAAGGGATCATCCAGCACGAAGAGGGCGGTGATTGACCCACAGCTCGTGTCCACACCGGACACGATCCCGACGAGAACGAAGGCGAGACCCGCAGTGAAAACGTGCAGTTTCCGTGCAGTTGATCTCCACGGAGCCCGAAAAAACACAAACCCCAGGCCGTTGACCTGGGGTGTTGCTCCTCCGACTGGACTCGAACCAGTAACCCTTCGATTAACAGTCGAATGCTCTGCCAATTGAGCTACGGAGGAATGTTCTTTTGTTTCGTCAGCTCGTCTCGCTGACAGGGACTACTTTAGCGCATCCTGCGCGGGGGTTTCACGGGACCCCCCTCTTATCGATCGTCGGCGTGTCTTCGCAGGTCAGAGGCGGTGGGCCACCGCGAAGACGCGGCGGAACGGGAACCATGTCACCCCATCGGGGCGCTGCGGGTAGGCCGCTGCGAGGCGGAGCGCCAGCTCGGCGCGGAATTGCTCCCACTCCTCGTCGCCCAGAGCGTCGCGGACCGGGCGGAGCGCCGTTCCCGTCACCCATTCCAGGACCGGGTCGGGGCCTTGCAGGGCGTGGACGTAGGTCGTCTCCCAAGCGTCCACGGTGACGCCGAGGTCCGCTAGGGCGTCGGCGTAGCCCACCGGTGTGAGCACCGAGTCGGTTCGCAGGACGCCCGCTCGGTCTCGCCAGCGCGGTTCGGCGAGCAGTTCGCGGATCGCCACGTAGGACGGCGATTCGAAGTTGCCCGGGACCTGGAAGGCGAACCAGGCGCCCGACGGCAGTTCGGGCAGCCAGCGGCGCAGCAGGTCCACGTGCTCGGGGACCCATTGCAGGACCGCGTTGCACAGCACGACATCGGTGTCCGGCAGCGGTTTCCAGTTCCGGACGTCCTCCAGGCGGGCGGGGACTCCGCGGGCTCGCGCGGCTTCGACCATCTCCGGGGACGAGTCGGTGGCCTCGACCTCGGCATCCGGCCAGCGGTCGGTGAGCAGCGATGTCAGGTTGCCCGCGCCGCAGCCGAGGTCGACCACTCGGCGCGCTCGCTCGGTTCCGACCCGGGCCAGCAGGTCGTGGGCCGGGCGGTCTCGCTGTTCGCTGAACGTCAGGTACTTCTGCGGGTCCCACATGCCGAACCTCCCTAGCAGTACGCTCGTACTGTATTCCTGGAGGTGCTCGGCTGTCGAGGGATCAGCGCTCTTTCGCGCGGTTCAGCTGCTCGGCGACGGTGGCGGCGAACTCCGCGACCGCTGCTTCGTCCGCGCCCCGGTCCGGCCGCACCTGGAGCACGATCCCGTCCTGGCCGGGGACTTTGCGCTGCACGAACCACGCTCCCCCGCCGGGCAGGTCGCGGTGGTGGCGGGAGCGGATCGACTTGTTCACGCGTTCGTGCACGACGTCCGGCAGGCGCCTGGGTTCGGTCAGCTGCAGGCGGCGGTCCGGCTGGTCGCGCAGCAGCACCGCTCCACCCGCGTCGCCGGTTTCCTCGGCCTCGACCAGCGTGAGCGCGCCGTTCTTCCAGGTCGCCTTGCTCAGCAGGTGCCAGCCGATGCGGCGTCCCTCCGGCAGCCAGAGGCCGAGGTGCGTGGCGACCAGCGCACCGTCCGACGTCCGGGCCACCGCCAGGACGTGCTCCTCCGGCGCGAGCTCTCCGGCGAAGTCGGCCGGCAGCTCGGCCGTGCCGCTCAACCGGGCGCCCAGCCGGCGCAGCCAGGTGATCACATCGTCCCCATGATCTTGTCCAGCAGGGCCTTGCGGTAGCCCTCCAGCGCGATCAGGTCGCCGAACAGCGCGTTGTACTCCTCGGCGTCCTCCACCGGCGAGATCCGCTGGACGTTCGACTTGATGTCCGCGATCTGCCTGCTGACCAGGCGCTCCTGCATGCGCGTGATCAAGTCCGCGACGTAGCGCGGGCCGTCATCGCTCTGCACGTCCAGCGGCTCCGCGACGAGCTCGGTGAGCAGCCGGGCGACGACCTCGTTGCCGCACTGCTGCGCCACCGCGCCCACCAGGGAAGCGCCGTCCAGCCCGGACGCCGTGCCTCCGGCCAGCAGGATCGCGCGGTGCAGCTCGGCGTAAGCGCGCTCGGTGAAAGCATCTTCCGGCAGCGCGTCGTACGTCGGCCCGGCCAGCGCGGGCAGCTGCAGCGCCGCCTTCAGCGCCTCGCGCTCCACCAGCAGACGGGGATCGTTGCGCGGCGGCCTGCGCGGCAGGTCGACGTCGATGCCCAGCGCGACCTGGTTCTTCGGGGCCTGCTTGCGCACCGGCCGAGCCTGTCGTCCACTGCCGCCCTTGACCCGGCGCACGACGTCGTTCTCGCTGTGCCAGCCCGACCAGCCGGCCAGCTGGACCGCGTAGTTCTCCTTGCTGCTCTGGTCCTTGATCTGCTGGACCAGCGGAATCGTCCGCTTCAGCGCGGCGACCCGGCCCTCGACGGTGGTCAGGTCGTGCTCGTTGAGCAGGCTGCGGATGGCGAACTCGAACAGCGGCCGGCGCCGGGCCACCAGATCGCGCACCGCCGCGTCGCCCTTGGCCTCGCGCAGCTCGCACGGATCCATCCCGTCCGGCGTGATCGCCACGAACGTCTGGGAGGTGAACTGCTGCTCGCCCTCGAACGCCTTGAGCGCGGCCTTCTTCCCCGCCTCGTCGCCGTCGAAGGTGAAGATCACCTCGCCGCGGAACACGTCGTCGTCGAGCATCAGCCTGCGCAGCACCGCGATGTGCTCGTCGCCGAAGGCCGTGCCGCAGGAGGCCACCGCCGTCGGCACCCCGGCGAGGTGCATCGCCATCACGTCGGTGTAGCCCTCGACCACCACCGCCTGGCGGCGCTTGGCGATCTCCCGCTTGGCCAGGTCGATGCCGAACAGCACCTGCGACTTGTTGAAGATCGGCGTCGCCGAGGTGTTGACGTACTTGGCCTGGATCGGGTCGTCGTCGAAGAGCCTGCGCGCGCCGAAACCGACCACGTCACCGCCGAGATCCTTCAACGGCCACAGCAGCCGCCGGTGGAACCGGTCGATCGGGCCGCGGCGGCCCTCCTTGGACAGCCCGCACTTGATCAGCTCGTCGAGCTCGAAGCCCTTCTGCAGCAGGATCTTCGTCAGCTTGTCCCAGCCCGCGGGCGCGAACCCGCAGCCGAAGCGCTGGGCCGCCGCCTCGTCGAAACCGCGCTCCGCCAGGTATTCGCGGGCCTTCAGGGCTTCCGGCGATCGCAACTGCTCGGCGTAGAACTCGGCGGCGATGCGGTGCGCCTCGACCATCCGCGCCCGCGTGCCGCGGTCGCGCTTCGGCCCCGGTGCGCCGCCCTCGTACTGCAGCTGGATGCCCGCCTGATCGGCCAGCCGCTCGACCGACTCCACGAAGCCGAGGTGCTCGATCTTCATCAGGAAGGCGATGACGTCGCCGCCCTCGCCGCAGCCGAAGCAGTGGAAGGTGCCGTGGCTGGGGCGCACGTTGAACGACGGCGTCTTCTCGTCGTGGAACGGGCACAGGCCCTTCTGCGCGCCGCCCCCGGCGCTGCGCAGGGCGACGTATTCGCCTACGACGTCGTCGATCCGGATGCGATCGCGCACTTCGGCGATGTCGCTCTCCCGGATCCTGCCTGCCACGCGGCCCAGTCTAGGGGCATTGCGATCGGCACCGTCCAGGTGTCCGCTCCTGGAGGCTGGCGCGCCACACTTCGCTCTGTTCGCGCTGCCGCTGCGGCAGAATCATCGACGTGACCGTCACCAGCACCGAGCTCGCCGCGGAATTCGACCAGCACCGGAACCGGCTGATCGGTCTCGGCTACCGGCTCACCGGCCGGATCGCCGACGCCGAGGACGCGGTGCAGGACGCCTGGCTGCGGCTGGCGACGGTCGACCGCGACGACATCCGCGACCTGGGCGCGTGGCTGACCACGGTGGTCAGCAGGCTGTGCCTGGACCGGATGCGCTCGGCGGCGGTGCAGCGCGAGCAGTACGTCGGCCCGTGGCTGCCGGAGCCGCTGGTGACCTCGCTCGACGACGACCCGGGCGACATCGTGGCCGGTCAGGACGACCTGCGGATGGCCGCGTTGCGCGTGCTGCACGAGCTGCCGCCGGACCAGCGGCTGGCCTTCGTGCTGCACGACGGCTTCGAGGTGCCGTTCGCCGAGATCGCCGAGGTGCTCGGTTGCAGCGTCGTCGCGGCCCGGCAGTACGCCTCGCGGGCGCGGCGCGCGATGGCCGACGCCGACCCGCCGCAGCGGGTGCCGCTGCCCGAGCAGCAGCGCGTGGTGGAGGAGTTCCTCGCCGCGCTGGCGTCGAAGGACGTCGACGCGGTCGCCCGCACGCTGCACCCGGCGGTCGTGGTCCTCGGCGACAGCGGCGGCAAGGCGCGCACCGCCCGGCGCCCGGTCGTGGGCATCGACAAGGTGGCCCGGTTCGCCGTGGGGCTCATGCAGAAGTACGACGACAAGCTGCTGGAGAACACCCGCCTGGTGATGGTCAACGGCGACCTCGGCGTCCTGCTGCCCGGTTCCCCCGAAGTCGCGCCGCGCGTGTTCACCCTGGCGATCCGCGACGGTCGGCCCGCGGAGATCTTCGACGTGGTCAACCCGGACAAGCTCACCCGGATCCCGTGGTGACCGTGAGCGCTTCGGGGCGTTCTGGCACCCCGAAGTGCTCACGGGCTGTCAGCTCGGGTCGGTGATCCGGGCGAGGAAGTAGAGGGCTCCGGTGGCCTGGTGGCGGACCAGGAACAGGAAGGGCCGGTCCACCTCGACCCGGATCGGTTCGGGCTCCTGGACGATCGCCGTCAGACGCATCATCACCGCCGTCGCCGCCGCGCCCTCCAGGCCCTTCTCGTCCACCTCCAGCACCGACTGGTGCAGCACCGCGGAGACCCGCAGCGCCCGGTCGGTCAGCGGTGAGAAGTCCGCAGCCTTGGTGAACAGGTCGTGGACGCCGAGGGCGCCGAGCGGCTGGGTCAGCTCGGCATCACCGGTGACGTCGAACTTCGGCAGGAACAGCTCCACGCGCTGCTGCTTGACCGCGTCCAGGAGTCCGCTCAGGCGGGCCGCGTCGAGGTCCGGCTCGGCCCGGTCGAGGCCTTCGTCCGGGAGCAGGACCACGGCCTCCACTCCCCCGGCGGCGGGCAGGCTGACCGCTTGCCAGCCATCCGCCGCTGCGTAGCCGAAACGCCTCGTGACGTGCATCGTCGGCACCTCGCGGGTGCCCGCCGGGGCGTGGAAGGGACGTGCGGTGGTGGCGTGCTCGTCGAACGCCTCGCGCCACGAGACCTTCAGGTAGAGCGCGTTGACCAGCGCGGCAACCGTGTCCGAGCGCACCGAGCCGGCGGGCAGCAGCTCCGGGATCAGCTCCCGGGTGGTTTCCGCGACGTCGGTGTTGATCAGCTGGCGGGACTTCTCCGGGTCGGTGCGGAACGGCGCGTTGCGCACGTCGCTGCCGGGCCAGTCCTTGAGCGCGCGCACGTAGGAGTCCTCGATGTGCAGGTCCTCGTGCGCCCACAGCGTGTTCGCCACCGCCAGCACCGGTGGTTCGGCAGCACCGCCCGCGGTCAGCTCGGCCGCGCCGCCGAGCACGTCGAGGAGTGCGGTCGGGTCCGCGCGCAGGGCGGTGACCAGCTCTTCCCTGGTCCGGCCGCCGGTCGCGGCGGCGGCCAGGCCGAGCGCGCTGGACACCGAGTACGGCGACCAGCAGAACTGCTCGTCCGGCTGCGGGGCGAGCTTCCGGTGCAGGGACAGGCTGAAGTCGAGGTGTTCGCTCACGGCCGCTGGACTCCGTTCCGCGTCGGCTGGCTCCGGGCTGATCCCGAGTCTGCCAGCCGACCGGCCCTCCCGGCCGCCCTCGCAGACGAATCGTCGGCTTCCACGCGAACCGTGGTTCGCGACCGCAGCCGCGACACGCGCCCGGTTACAGCTCGGAAAGGTGTCGCATGCGCCGCAGGCGGATAACCCACCCACGCCACTTGCACCGCCGCGGGTTCTCAGAGGTCGCCTGGCGAGGACAGCCCGTTCGCCGTGTATCGGACATACATAAGAACGGGATCCCGCAGTCCAGGCGGCCTCTGAGGTTCCGCTACCCGCACCGCCACGCAAAACGACCCGGGAAACGCAGAGGTCAGCGGAGTGATTCTTCGATGTCGGACAGGCCCATCAGGCGGAGTTCCTGGGCGATGTAGCTGGCCGCGCGCTGGGCCGCCGGGTCCTGCCAGTGCAGGTCGTTGACCCAGTCGGCCAGGTTGTCCGTGTTGACGTAGGGCTCGCCGCCGACGACGAGCTTCTGGATGTAGTGCCGGTTGCGCATCGGGGTCTCCTCGCGACCCGGTGATTTCGGGGTCGGGCCGCTGGCGTGTTCGGGGGTCGGGCACCACCGGCGGTCGGGACCCGCCAGCGGACACTCTGCGTAAGCGTCAAGGAGAAACCCAGATCAACTCACCCCTTTCGGATGAACGTCACACGGATTCGGGCACATTCCGTACATGCTTTCGATGCCATCGCAACGCCTGCGCGTCGGTCAGCGAGGCCACCTGGTCCAGCACCACACGCAACCGCGCGGCATCGTCCCCGGCGCGCCGCCACGCCGCCGCCATCGCCGGGTCCAGCGACTCCGGGGCGCCCTCGGCCAGGGCCTCCACCAGCTCCGCCAGCATCGATCGCTGCCGCTCCTGCATCCGCAACCGCTGCGGATCGCTCATCACGTACCGCAGCGCCACCGCCTTGAGCACCGCGACCTCGGCCACCACCGGCTCGGGAACTACCAGGTCGGCGCGGTACCGGGTGAGCGGTCCTGGCCCGAACCGCTGCACCGTGCCGGTCACCGCGGCGGCCACGAACCGGCCCACCAGCTCGCTGGTGAGCCGCTTGAGCGCCACCTGTGCGGTGAAGGTGCCGTCGTAGTCCAGCACCGCCGCCACCACCGGCCAGCGCACCAGCTCCGCCGCGGCGTGGTCCAGCAGCCCCGAGGCGTCGCCGGGACCGCTGAAGTACTTCGCGGCCATCCGGACGATCTCCGCGCGCTCGTCACCGCTGGTCAGTGAGCGCAGCGAGATCCGGCCGGACAGCACCCCGTCCTCGACGTCGTGCACCGAGTACGCCACGTCGTCGGCCCAGTCCATCACCTGGGCCTCCAGGCAGCGGCGCTGCGCCGGGGCGTCCTGCCGGAGCCAGTCGAAGACCGCCGCGTCGTCCGGGTACACGCCGAACTTGGCCTCGCCGGGCCGCTTCGGCCACGGGTACTTGGTCGCCGCGTCCAGGCACGCCCGGGTCAGGTTCAGCCCGCGGCCGACGTCACCGGATTCGGCCAGCTTCGGTTCCAGCCGGGTGAGGATCCGCAGCGTCTGCGCGTTGCCCTCGAAACCGCCGCAGGCCCCGGCCAGGTCGTTGAGGGCGCGCTCGCCGTTGTGGCCGAAGGGCGGGTGGCCGATGTCGTGCGCGAGCCCCGCCGTGTCGACCAGGTCCGGATCGGCGCCCAGCGCCGCGGCGATGCCCCGCCCGATCTGCGCGACCTCCAGCGAGTGCGTCAACCGGGTGCGCGGCACGTCGCCCTCTTCCGGGCCGACCACCTGCGTCTTGCCCGCCAGCCTGCGCAGCGCCGCCGAGTGCAGCACGCGCGCGCGGTCGCGGGCGAACGGTGTGCGGTCGTCCGAGCGCGCTCCCTCGGGCAGGGCGAGCTTCGGGGATTCGGGCAGCAGCCGTTGCAGATCGTGTGCGCGGTAGCCGGGCGTGGTGTCCATCGCGGTTCAGACTACGGCCGGAACCCGACGAATCGCCGCAGGCCGGAGGCGTTTCGCGGCCGCCCCACCGGGTGGCGTCAGAACTTGCCTCGGCCTCTTGTCCTTGAAGCGGCGCAGCCGCTTAGGCCGCCCTCGCAGCTCGCGCCGCCACGTAGAACGAGTTCGTCGGACAGGCCCTCAGCCCAGGCCGTCGCCGTTGAGCTCGGCCGGGGCGTGCGTCAGCCGGTAGTACAGCAGCGCGCCGGTCTCCCGGACGATGTAGCGGAACTGGAACTCGCGGGTCTGCACGGCCGGGCCGGAGCGGGCGGGCGAGGCCCACGCCTCCAGCCCGAGGTCGTTGGCCATCGTCCGCGCCCGCAGCGAGTGCCACGGGTCGCTCACGATCAGCGCGCTGTCCCAGCCGCGGTCCGCGGCCAGGTCGGCCACGGCCTGCACGCTGCCCAGGGTGTCCTCGCCGACGTCGACCTCGACGATGTGATCGGCGGGCACCCCGTTCTCGCTCAGCCACTTCTTGCCCGCCTGGGCCTCGGTGTAGGCATCGCCGGTCTGCCTGCCGCCGACGGTCACGACGTACTCCGTCAGCCCGGCCCGGTACAGCTTCAGCGCCTGGTTGAGCCGCGCCTCCAGCACGTCGGAGGGCTTGCCGTGGTACTGGGCGGCGCCGAGCACGACGACGATGTCCACCGGCCGCCGGTCGTCGAACCGCGCCACCTGCCACACCCGGAACGCGGTGCCGCCGCCCACCAGCAGCGCCACCAGCAGCGTGCCGACCAGGACCCGGCTCAGGGTGCGCCCCGAGCTGGACCGGTGGGCGGCGCGGTGGTGACTCACGCGGGCAAACCTCGCAGAACTTCGGGGCCGGTGCCCGGGTCGGCGGCCGACCCGGGCACCGCTCGCCATCTCCGTCCGGCGGGGATCCCGCCGGATGAACTGGAACGGTCTCAGCAGCCGAGCAGGCGGACTGCCAGGTACTCCTCGAGCTTGTCCATCGCCACCCGCTCCTGGCTCATGGTGTCGCGCTCGCGAACCGTGACCGCGTGGTCGGACAGCGTGTCGAAGTCGACCGTCACGCAGAACGGGGTACCGATCTCGTCCTGGCGGCGGTAGCGGCGGCCGATCGCACCGGCGTCGTCGAAGTCGACGTTCCAGTTGCGGCGCAGCTGCGCGGCGATGTCGCGGGCCTTCGGCGACAGCTCGGCGTTGCGGGACAGCGGCAGCACCGCGACCTTCACCGGCGCCAGCCTGCGGTCCAGCTTCAGCACCACGCGCTTGTCCACGCCGCCCTTGGCGTTGGGCGCCTCGTCCTCGTGGTAGGCGTCGATCAGGAACGCCATCATCGGACGGCCCACGCCCGCCGCGGGCTCGATCACGTACGGCCGGTAGCGGGAGTTGCTGGCCTGGTCGAAGTAGGACAGGTCCACCCCGGAGTGGTTGGAGTGGGTGGTCAGGTCGAAGTCGGTGCGGTTGGCGATGCCTTCGAGCTCACCCCACTCCTGGCCGCCGAAGCGGAACCGGTACTCGATGTCGACGGTGCGCTTGGAGTAGTGCGACAGCTTGTCCTTCGGGTGCTCGTACTCCCGCAGGTTGTCGCTGCTGATGCCCAGGTCGGTGTACCAGGACATGCGCTGGTCGATCCAGTACTGGTGCCACTGCTCGTCCTCGCCCGGCTCGACGAAGAACTCCATCTCCATCTGCTCGAACTCGCGGGTCCGGAAGATGAAGTTGCCCGGCGTGATCTCGTTGCGGAACGACTTGCCGATCTGGCCGATGCCGAACGGCGGCTTCTTGCGCGCCGTGGTCATCACGTTGGCGAAGTTGACGAAGATGCCCTGCGCGGTCTCGGGGCGCAGGTAGTGCATCCCCTCCTCGCTCTCGACCGGCCCCAGGAAGGTCTTGAGCATCATGTTGAACTCGCGCGGCGCGGTGAACTGGCCGCGGGTGCCGCAGTTCGGGCACGGCACGTCGGACAGGTCGTCCTCGGCGGTCTCCTTGCCGGTGCGCTCGGAGTACTCCTCGGCGAGCTGGTCGGCGCGGAAGCGGTGGTGGCAGGACGTGCACTCCACCAGCGGGTCGTGGAACGCGGTGACGTGCCCCGAGGCCTCCCAGACCGGGCGCGGCAGGATCACCGAGGAGTCCAGGCCCACGACGTCGTCGCGGCCCTGCACCATGAACTTCCACCACTGGTGCTTGATGTTGTCCTTGAGCTCGACACCCAGCGGACCGTAGTCCCAGGCCGACCGGGTACCGCCGTAGATCTCGCCGGACGGGAAGACGAAACCACGGCGCTTGCAGAGATTGACGATCGTGTCGATCTGGTCGGCGGGCACGTTAACTCCGGAAATCATTCGCTGGATGAGTCGAACCAGCTGGTCGGGCTGGAGTTTCCCAGCGTACCGATCGCGGCGCGGTGAGCGTGCGCCCGGGCCGTGGTGTCGATGCGATCGACCGTAAGTGTGTTACCCGTAGGATGGGTGCGTGGAGCGTCACCGCGCGACGGCGCGGCTCGACGGCCCCGCACCCAGACATCTCGGAGAGGAACCGATGCCCGCGATCAGCCCGGATGCCGAGCCGGCCCAGCCGACTGCGGGGCCCGGTCTGGAGCGCCCCGAGGACCACGTGCACTCCCCGGACCGGGACGCGCACCCGGCGCCGCTGTGGGACCAGCAGGTCCTGGTGGAGGCCGGTGAGCTGCTGCGGGCGCTGGCCGCCCCGGTGCGGATCGCCATCGTCCTGCAGCTGCGGACCTCCGAGCGCTGCGTGCACGAGCTGGTCGACGCCCTCGGCGTCGCCCAGCCGCTGATCAGCCAGCACCTGCGGGTGCTGAAGTCGGCCGGGGTCGTGCACGGCGAGCGGCACGGCCGGGAGGTCGTCTACCGGCTCGTCGACGAGCACTTGGCGCACATCGTGGTGGACGCCGCCACGCACGCGGAGGAGACCTCCGGAGCCCGGTCGCGCGGACCGGCGGCGGTGCGCTCCACCGAATCCGACGGCGGACAGGAGACGGAGACAGCGTGACCACCGGTGAGGGCCCTGCGGTCGGGGTACCGGGACTGCGGGCCACCAAGCAGCGAGCGGCGGTGTCGAACCTGCTCGACCAGGTCGACGACTTCCGCTCGGCGCAAGAGCTGCACGAGGAGCTGCGGCGGCAGGGCGAGGGGATCGGGCTGACCACGGTCTACCGGACCCTGCAGACCCTGGCCGACGCGGGCGAGGTCGACGTGCTGCGCAACCCGTCGGGCGAATCGGTGTACCGGCGGTGCTCCAGCCACCACCACCATCACCTGGTGTGCAGGCACTGCGGCCGGACCGTGGAGGTGTCCGACCCGCCGGTGGAGAACTGGGCGGAGCGCATCGGCCAGGAGCACGGCTTCACCGATGTCAGCCACACCGTGGAGATCATCGGCACCTGCCCCGACTGCGCGGGCTGACCTCGGTCAGTACTCGTAGGTGTCCAGCGGGGCCGGGATGGTGCGGAGCGTGAGCACGTCCACCGCGGGGACGTAGTCGTTGGCCTCGGTGGCCGTGCCCGGGCGCAGGCGGACCGCCACTTCGATCCAGGTGTCCGCCGGGAGCTCCGCCGCCTGCGGCGCCCCGGCCAGGTCGATCTTCACCGGTGCCGCGTCGGCGGCGCAGCAGTTGATGCGCATGCGCGCGAGCTGCGTGGTCTCCGGCGTCGGGTGCACCACGAAGCCCTGCAGGCGGATCGTCCGGCCGTTGAGCGAGCCGCTGTCGTCCCAGATCACCCGGGTGATGAACTCCGAGGCGCTCAGCAGCGGGGCCTGCTCCGGCGGCAGCTCCGGGAACAGCGGTTCCGCCGGGGCCTGCGGCGCCGCCGCGCGGTCCCGGGTGACCGAGTCCGAGCCCAGCGCGGGCGGGGCCACCAGGAAGATCGCGAACACCGGCAGCAGCAACAGCCACGGGCTGCGCGAGTCGTGCTCGTGGTGCCCGGGGCCTCCGGCCCGGATGTCGCGGACGATGGCGAAGGCCGCGAGCCCGATCATGACCACGCCCGACACCAGCAGCCACGGGAACAGCGAGGGCTTGACGTAGCGCAGGTAGCTGCCGCCCAGCGCGATCTTCAGCAGCGCGCCGCCGAGCAGCAGCAACAGCAGGTTCTGGGTCTCCCGGCGCATCACGAACCTCCCAGCAGCACGGCGCCGACGCCGACGGCGCAGGCGATCGCGACCACGAACGTCACCGGGGCGAAGCGCGCGGCGAAGCCGCGGCCGAAGGCTCCCGACTGCAGCGCGATCAGCTTCAGGTCCACCGCGGGCCCCACCACCAGGAACACCAGCTTCGGGATCAGCGGCAGGCCGGGCATCGACGCCACCACGAACGCATCGGCCTCGCTGCACAGCGCCAGCACCACCGCGAGCACGGCCATGACCAGCACGCCGAGCAGGAGTTGACCGGCCAGCGAATCCAGCCACTCGGACGGCACCAGGACGTTGAACACCGCCGACGTCAGGCCGCCCAGCACCAGGAAGCCCCCGGCCTCGACCAGGTCGTGCCGCGCGGACTCGGCGAACACCACCCAGCGGCTGCCGCCGGGCCGCGCTTCGACCCGACGCAGCGCGCGCTCGGCCAGCCACTCCGCCTTGCCCAGCCGCGCCCAGAGCCAGCCCATCGCGCAGGCCGTCAGCAGCGAGCCGAGGAACCTGGCCAGCACCATCAGGGGTTCACCGGGGAACGCGACCGCGGTGGAGACCAGGACGATCGGGTTGATCGCCGGCGCGGCCAGCAGGAACGCCAGCGCCGCTGCGGGCGCGACGCCCTGCTGCATCAAGCGGCGCGCGACCGGCACCGAAGCGCACTCGCACCCCGGCAGCGCGACGCCCGCGATACCGGCGACCGGCACCGCCGCACCGGGCTTGGCGGGCAGCACGCGGCGCAGCGCGTCCGGTGGGACGAACGCCGCGATCAGCCCGCTGACCAGCACGCCGAGCACCAGGAACGGCATGGCCTGCACGCAGACCGCGACGAACACCGTCGATCCGGTGCGCAGCGCGGGTACGTCCAGCAGCGCGGTCACCTGCGACTGGAACACCGCGGCGAGCACCATCAGGACGCAGAGCACCTCCAGGGAGGTGATCAGGGGCCGCCGCACGCGCGGCGGATCGGCGATCTCGGTCACCCGTCCATCGTGCCAGTTCGAACTGATAATCGTTCGCACTAGTGCGCTAAAGCGGCCGCGAAGACCGGTCACCGCTGGTCGAGCACGGCAACCCAACACGCCGACGCATCCCCCGAAGGGGCGGTGGGCCGCGATTTCAATGGAAATCAGACGTCTGATTTCCATTGAAATCGCGTCGCGACTACGGGGACGCGGTGCCCTCGGGCTCGGCCAAGAGCTCCGTGCGCAGCTGGGACGCCGTGGCGACCACGAGCATCAGCAGCGTGCCCAGCGGCGCCGGTGCCATGCCCTCCGCCGGGAAGGCGTAGCGCAGCGTCACGTCCATGCCCCGCTCGGTGCGGACCACGCCCAGCGTGCCGAACAGCCCCTGCCCGGCCCGCTCCGCGACCGACTGGGCGAGCTCGTCGGTCGCCGGGAGGTCCCAGGCGACCACGCAGGTCAGGCTCAGCACGGTCAGCCCCTCGGCGAGCTGCATCGCCTGCACCGCGCACGGCACCTCGGAGTGCCGGAAGGTCAGCGCGCCGTCGTCGTCGACGTGCACGTCGTGGTAGGTCTCCAGTGCTTCCTTCGCCGCGGTCATCAACCGCGCCGTGGTAGCAGCCTCCTGGGTCATCAATTGCCCTCCTGGGCGGATTCGGCGTTCGCCGCCCGGTCGATGGCCCCGCCGAACCGCCGGTCGCGGCGCGCGTACTCCTCGCACGCCTGCCACAGGTGCCGTCGGTCCACGTCGGGGAACAGCGTGTCCTGGAAGACGAACTCCGCGTAGGCGGACTGCCAGAGCATGAAGTTCGACGTCCGCCGCTCCCCGGAGGGCCGGATGAACAGGTCCACGTCCGGCATGTCCGGCTGGTACAGGTACTTCGCGATGGTGCGCTCGTCGACCCGTTCCGGATTGATCTTCCCCGCCGCGGCCAGCCGCGCGATCTCCCGCGCCGCGTCGCCGACCTCGGCCCGCCCACCGTAGTTGACGCACATGGTCAGATTCATGACCTCGTTGTTCTTCGTGCGCTCTTCGGCGTCCTGCAGCTGGTTGACCACGCTGCGCCACAGCTTCGGCTTGCGCCCGGCCCAGCGCACCCGCACGCCCATCTCGTCGAGCTCGTCAACGCGCCGGGCGATCACGTCGCGGTTGAAGCCCATCAGGAACCGCACCTCGTCCGGGCTGCGCTTCCAGTTCTCGGTGGAGAAGGCGTACAGCGACAGCCACTTGACGCCGAGCTCGATCGCCCCGCGGGCCAGCTCCAGCACGACGGCCTCGCCGCGCTTGTGCCCCTCGATGCGGGGCAGGCCGCGCTCGTTGGCCCACCGGCCGTTGCCGTCCATCACGACCGCGACGTGGTTGGGCACGAACTCGGCGGGCAGCGCCGGCGGCTTCTCCCCCGAGGCGTGCGGGTCGGGTGCCCGAACGCTCGGGTCGTCCTTGCCCCGCCCACGGCGTCGCAACATAACTGGCTTCTCCTCTTCGGACTGCTGAGCGTGCGGACCTCATTGTCCCCGCACGCGTCGATCAACAGTTCAGCGCCCGTCCTCGGCGGTGCCGACCAGCGCGGCTTCCGCCGCACGCTCCCGGATCAGCTCGGGGACGGTCCGCTCGACCAGCGGCAACGAGCGCAGCTGGCGCTCCATGTGCCACTGCAGGTGCGCGGCGATCAACCCGCTGCCCTCGCGGCGGGCCGACTGCTCCGCCCGCTCCGCGCTCGCCCAGTCACCTTGCAGCAGCGCCTCCATCAGCGGCAGCGTGTGCGCGGACGGCCGCACCGAACCGGCCGGGCGGCAGCGCACGCACACCGCGCCACCGGCCTGCACGTTGAACGCCGCGTGCGGCCCGGACTCACCGCACCGCGCGCACTCCGACAGCGCCGGGGCCCACCCGGCGAACGACATCGCGCGCAGCAGGAACGCGTCGAGCACCTGCGAGGAGTCGCGCTCGCGGCCGGCCAGCGCCCGCAGCGCGCCGATGGCCAGCAGGTAGAGCCTCAGCACCGGTTCGCCCTCCTCGGCGGCCAACCGGTCCACCGTCTCCAGGACGGCGCAGGCCGAGGTGTAGCGCTGGTAGTCGTCGACGATGTGCAGGCCGAAGGCGTCCACGGTCTGCACCTGGGTGATCACGTCGAGCGTGCGGCCGGTGTAGAGCTGCACGTCGACGTGGCAGAACGGCTCGACGCGGGCGCCGAACCGCGAGGTTGTCCGGCGCACGCCCTTGGCCACCGCCCGCACCTTGCCGTAGCGGCGGGTCAGCAGGGTTATGATCCGATCCGCCTCACCCAGCTTCTGCACCCGCAGCACGACCGCGGTATCCCGGTAGAGGCTCACACCCCCATCGTCGCACCTCCGTGCGGGCGCCTCGCGGGCAAGGCGAAGGACGCGGGGATCCGGTTCGTGTTCCCGAACGTCCCATTCGCGAACCGGACGAGCTGAAGAGGAACGGATGACCTACCCGTACGACCCGAACAACTCCTACTACCAGACCCCGCAGCCGTACGGCGCGGGTTATCCGCCGATGCCGCGGAACAACGGCATGGCGATCGCCTCCATGTGCGTCTCGCTGGCAGCGATCTTCACCTGCTACGGCGCGTTGCTCATCGGACCGGTCGGCGCGATCCTCGGGCACGTGTCGCTGCGCGAGATCAACCGGGACCAGCAGGCCTACACCAACCGCAGCATGGCGCTGACCGGCATCATCGTCGGCTGGTCGCTGTTCGCGGCGTGGGCTCTGCTGATCACCTTCGTGATCCTCGCCGCCACCGGTGTGCTCGGCCCGGCGCTGCAGGAGGGGTTCGAGAGCTAGACGTAGAGCGCGTCGAACGGCGGGAAGGGGAGGTTCCTGATCACCGACCAGATGGCGATCAGGACCAGTCCCACGTGCGGCGCCCAGCGCCACTGCTCCCAGGTGACCACCCGGCGGCCGCGCCAGCGGCCCAGCACCCAGGCACCCCAGGTCCACAGGAAGAACGGGATGAACAGCATCGCCGCCGCGTTGTAGTGCAGCGCGGTGAGCACGTCGCCGTGGAGCAGGCTGTAGATCATGCGCGTCACGCCGCAGCCCGGGCAGTCCAGCCCGGTCAGCAGCTTGACCGGGCAGGGCGGCAGCGGGAAGCCGGCGTCGGAGGTCGGATCCGCGGCCAGCACCACCGCCGCGCCGACGCCGGCCACCAGCACCGTGGCCGCCGGGAACAGCATGGCGCGCAGGCGAACCGCGTGCGGTGGAGCCGTCATTGCTGCGTCACGGCGGTCATGCTGGCACCGATGATCAAGAAGATGAAGACGAAGTAGAGCACCATCAGCAGGACCATCGCGCCGTAGCCGCAGGCCCCGACGATGACGCCGATCTTGCCCCACTTCTTTGCCTCGTCCGCGGCCGCCTGGGCCTGCGGGTGCTGGCCCTGGTACCACAGCGAGCTGACCTGCAACGCCTTGATCAGCGACGGGATGCCGAACGGCCAGCAGATGAGCAGGCTCGCGATGGCCCAGCCCAGGTTGTTGTTCAGCGGCATCGGCGCCACGCCGAACTGCGCCCCGTACGAGGACGGCGGCGGCATCGGCGCGGGCAGGTTGGCCGGCTCCTGCGGCGGTACCGGTTCCGGCCCGGACGGCTCGCTCACGTTCTCTCCCCCTCGTACGACCATGCCGTTGCGAGCGGGGCGACCGCGCGCAACGGCATGGGTGTGGATCAGTAGCTGCTGTAGCTGCTCGCCGTGGCGGCGAGGATGACGAACACCACCACGTAGAACAGGATGAGCAGGGCCCAACCGCAGGCACCGACGATGATGCCGATCTTGCCCCACTTCTTGGCCTCGTCCGCGGCCTCCTGGGCCTGCGGGTACTGGCCCTGGGCCCACAGGTTCTGCACCGAGGTGGCCTTGATCAGCGACGGGATCGCGAACGGCCAGCAGAGGAAGATCGAGCCGATGCCCCAGCCGATGTTGTTGTTCGGCGGCGCGGCACCGTAACCGGGCTGGCCGTAGGGCGCGGGCTGACCGTAGGGCTGCTGGGGGATCGGTCCCGAGGGCGGGCCGTATCCGCCGGGCTGCTGGCCGTACGGCTGCTGCGGGTTGGGACCCGAAGGCGGGCCGCCATAGGGATTCGTCACGTCAATTCCTTAAAGAGTTCCACGAGAGCCGCCTTGCGGCTGAGCGCAAAGACCGGCAGCAACGTACCTGAGACGCGAGCGATCGCGAGTCAGTTCCCGCCAAACCGTCGCCGATGTGTGATCAGAACCCCAGTTTGCGCAGCTGCCGCGGATCGCGCTGCCAGTCCTTGGCCACCTTGACGTGCAGGTCGAGGTAGATCTTGCTGCCGAGCAGCGCCTGGATGTGCTTGCGCGCCTGGGTGCCGACCTGGCGCAGCCGCTCGCCGCCCTTGCCGATGACGATCGACTTCTGGCTGGAGCGCTCGACGTAGACGATCGCGTGCACGTCGATCAGGTCGTCGCGGTCCTCGCGCGGGATCATCTCCTCGATGGTCACCGCCAGCGAGTGCGGCAGCTCGTCGCGCACGCCCTCCAGCGCGGCCTCGCGGATCAGCTCGGCGATGAGGGTGGTCTCCGGCTCGTCGGTCAGCTCGCCGTCCGGGTACAGCTGCGGGCCCTCCGGGAGCTGCTGCACGAGCAGGTCGGAGAGCACGTCGACCTGGTAGGAGTCCTTCGCCGACACCGGCACCAGGTCCGCGAAGTCCATCACCTGCTGCAGGTCGAGCAGCTGCTGGGCCACCTGTTCCTTGGGCACCAGGTCGGTCTTGGTGACCACGCCCAGCACCGGGGTGCGGCGGGAGACCTTCTTCAGCTGCTCGGCGATGAACCGGTCGCCCGGGCCGACCTTCTGGTCGGCGGGCACGCAGAACCCGACCACGTCGACCTCGGACCAGGTCTCGTAGACCAGGTCGTTGAGCCGCTTGCCGAGCAGGGTGCGCGGGCGGTGCAGGCCGGGGGTGTCGACGATGATCAGCTGCGCGTCCGGGCGGTGCACGATGCCGCGGATGGCGTGCCTGGTGGTCTGCGGCTTGCTGGAGGTGATCGCCACCTTGGAGCCGACCAGGCGGTTCGTCAGCGTCGACTTCCCGGCGTTGGGGCGGCCGACGAAGCAGGCGAATCCGGAGCGGTGCACATCAGAGCTGGTCACCGACCCATTGTGACCTCTCCGCCCGCGCCCCGGCGCACCGGGCACCGTTCGCACCACCGCGCAGCCGGTCCTGCTCAGGACCCCGGAGCCCCGGCCGTCCGGAATCCGCGATTTCAATGGAAATCAGACGTCTGATTTCCATTGAAATCGCGCGGAATCCGACGCACCGTCGGCGTGTCGGGTGCCCGGCGCGCCGACGGGACGTGCAACTTCAATGGAAATCGCATGTCCGATTTCCATTGAAATTGCGCGAGTCCCCACGCACCCGGGTGTGTCGGGTCAGTTGGAGAGGACTCCGACGACGTCGCCTCGGGCGTCGGCGCGCAGGATCGGCGCCGTGGACGTGAGGTCGCGGACCGCCGCCGCGGAGTCCGCGTCGACCGAATCCGCGTCGGTGACGACCGCCGCCGCTTCCAGGCCCTCGGCGCCGCTGGAGACCGCTGCGGCCACCGCCGCCTGCAGCGCCGTAAGGCGCAGCGACGGGAGGGCGATCGTGGTGGCCGCGTAGGTCCTGCCATCGGTGTCGCGGACCGCCGCGCCCTCGGCGGCGCCGTTGCGGGCGCGCGAGGCCCTCGCCAGCGTGACGATCTTGGCGTCCTCGGGGTCGATCTGCTGCGGCGCCGCCGCCTCCACGTGCTCAGCCACGGGTGTTGCTTCCCTCCTGGTCAGCACCGCGAAGCGGTGCTTGGTCGGTGTTGGCGGGGCGGACCAGCAGTGCGTTGATGCGGATCCGGCCGCGGTGGTCCTTGCCGCCCTCGGCGCGCAGCTTCAGCCCGGCGATCTCCGTCTCGGCCCCCGGCAGCGGAACCCGGCCGAGGCGCTGCGCCAGCAGGCCGCCGACGGTCTCCACGTCGGAGTCGTCCAGCTCGACGCCGAACAGCTCGCCGAGGTCCTCCACCGGCAGCCGCGAGCTGACCCGGACCGTGCCGTCGTCGAGCTTCTCGACCGGGCGGTGCTCCTCCAGGTCGGATTCGTCGGTGATCTCGCCGACGATCTCCTCGATGATGTCCTCGATGGTCAGCAGCCCGGCGGTGCCGCCGTACTCGTCGACGGCGATGGCCAGGTGGCTGCGGGACAGCTGCATCTCGCGGAGCAGCTCGTCCACCCGCTTGGTGTCCGGCACGAAGCTCGCCGGGCGCATCAGCTCCGACACCGGCGGGCCGGCCTCGTCGCGGGCGGTCAGCACCGTGCGGGTGAGGTCCTTGACGGTGACCACGCCGACGATGTCGTCGACGCTCTCGCCGATCACCGGCACCCGGGAGAACCCGGAGCGCAGGCACAGCGCCAGCGCCTGCCGGGCGGACTTGGTCTGCTCGATCCAGATGATCTCGGTGCGCGGCACCATGACCTCGCGGGCCAGCGTGTCACCGAGCTCGAAGACCGAGTGGATCATCTCCCGCTCGCCGGCCGCCACCACGCCGCGCTCCCCGGCCAGGTCGACCAGCTCGCGCAGCTCGACCTCGGTGGAGAACGGGCCCTCGCGGAACCCCTTGCCCGGGGTGATCATGTTGCCGATCAGGATCAGCAGCCTGGTCAGCGGGTTGAGCAGCCGGGCCAGCACCCGCACCGGCGCGGCCACCTTCAGCCCGATGCCGTAGGGGTGCTGCCTGCCGAGCGTGCGCGGCCCGACGCCGACCAGCACGTACGAGGCCACCAGCATGATCAGCCCGGCGATCACCACCGCCCAGGCCTCGGAGTCGGCCAGCCGCAGCGCGACGACCGTGACCAGCACCGTGGCGCCGAGCTCGCAGGCCAGCCGCAGCAGCAGGAGCAGGTTGACGTGGCGGGGCCGGTCGGCGAGCAGCAGCGCGAACTGCTTGGCCCCGCCCCGGCCCTCCCGCACCAGCTCGTCGACGCGCGCTCGGGAGGCCACCGCGATGGCAGCCTCCGACGCGGCGAACACCCCGGCGGCGAGCACCAGCAGCACTGCCGTGACCAGGAACGCCGTGGAATCGGTCAATCCCAACGCCGACTCCCTCAGCCGGCCGGCGTCGGGCCGCTCTGCGGCGGCTCCGACTCGTCCAGACCCACCGCGCCGAGCACCTTGTCATCGGCGCTGCGCTGCGCCTCCGCGCGCTCCGCCTCGGCCCGGGCCTCGCGGAACTCGGCCAGGATGCGGTTCTGCAGGCCGAACATCTCCCGCTCCTCCTCCGGCTCGGCGTGGTCGTAGCCGAGGAGGTGCAGGACGCCGTGGACGGTGAGCAGGTGCAGCTCGTCGAGCAGGCTGTGCCCGGCCTTGCGGGCCTGGTCGCGGGCGAACGCCGGGCAGAGCACGATGTCGCCCAGCAGCGCCGGGCCGGCACCGGCCGAGTCGGGCCTGCGGGCCGAGTCGTACTCGTCCATCGGGAACGACATCACGTCGGTGGGACCGGGCAGGTCCATCCACCGCTCGTGCAGGTCGGCCATCACGTCGAGCTCGACGAGCACGATGGACAGCTCGGCGAGCTGGCTGACGCTCATCTTGTCCAGGGCGAACCGGGCGACCGAGACGATCGTCGCCTCGGGCACTGCGACGCCGGATTCGTTGGCGATCTCGATGCTCATGCTCGTCCTCGTCGCTGCCCGTTGCGCCGACCGGAGCGGTCGTGCGGCTCGGCTTCTTCCAGTGCGTGCCAGCGGTCGTACGCGTTGACGATGTCGGTGACCAGCCGGTGCCGCACCACGTCGTGGCTGTCCAGCTGCGCGAAGTGCACGTCGTCGACACCGCCCAGGATGTCCTGCACCACCTTCAGCCCGCTGCGCTGGCCACCGGGCAGGTCGATCTGGGTGACGTCACCGGTGACCACGATCTTGGAGCCGAAGCCCAGCCGGGTCAGGAACATCTTCATCTGCTCGGGCGTGGTGTTCTGCGCCTCGTCGAGGATGATGAACGCGTCGTTGAGGGTGCGACCGCGCATGTAGGCCAGCGGAGCGATCTCGATGGTGCCCGCCTGGGTCAGCCGCGGCACGGACTCCGGGTCGACCATGTCGTGCAGCGCGTCGTACAGCGGCCGCAGGTACGGGTCGATCTTCTCGTAGAGCGTGCCCGGCAGGAAGCCGAGCCGCTCACCGGCCTCGACCGCGGGGCGGGTGAGGATGATCCGGTTGACCTGCTTGGCCTGCAGCGCCTGCACCGCCTTGGCCATCGCCAGGTAGGTCTTGCCGGTGCCCGCCGGGCCGATGCCGAACACCACGGTGTGGTGGTCGATGGCGTCGACGTAGCGCTTCTGGTTCAGCGTCTTGGGGCGGATGGTCCGGCCCCGCCGCGACACGATGTCCAGGCTCAGCACGTCGGCCGGCGATTCCTCGTGGTCCGCGGTGAGCATCCCGACGCTGCGGCGGACGATGTCCGGCGTCAGCGGGCTGCCCTTGCCGATCAACGCGATGAGCTCGGCGAACAACCGCTCCGCGAAGGCCACCTCGGCGGGTTCGCCGGACAGCGTCACCTCGTTGCCCCGAACGTGGACATCGGCGGTGAGCAGGTCTTCCACGACCCGCAGGTTCTCGTCTCGGGATCCGACCAACGTCAGCACGACGTCGTCCGGAACGGTCACCTTGGACTGCGCCCGTGCGGTCTGGGCTGTTGCCGTCTGGGGGGGTTCTCCGGACTGGGCGGCAGCGCCACCCGCTGCAATACCGGCCACGTGTGTTCGGGCCTGCTTTCTGCGCGTTCCGCGCCGGTCGTTCGGTCAGTTCTGCCTGGCACCGATGGTAGTCCACGCGGCAATCGGATTGCCGCTGTCACCGGCACGCGGACGACGTGGATCGCGCAACACCCCGGCGCGAACCGGGGCGTTGCGCGGGGATGCTCAGCCCCAAGGGCCTGTCGGCGAAAGCCGTCCGCGCCTTGTAAGCGGCGGCAGCCGCTTGGACCACCTCAGCAAGGTGACCACCGGCGGGTTCTGAGTGGTTTCCTGGCGAGGACGGCCTCTCCGCCGTGTATTGGGCATACATCAGGAGAGGCACCCGCAGTCCAGGGAAGCAGTCAGGTTCCGCCAGGCGACCACCCCAGCAAAGCAACCACTAATGGGCTTTGAGCGGGCCGCCGGTGAGGCCGCCGAGGGGCTCACCGCCGAGCAGGTGCAGGTGCACGTGGAAGATCGTCTGCCCGGCGTCTTCGTTGGTGTTGAACAGCAGCCGGTAGCCGGACTCCTCGATGCCCTCCTGCGCGGCGATCTCGCGGGCCACGGTGATCAGCTCGGCGAGCAGCTCCGGGTCGGCGACGGCCAGTTCGGCGGCGTTGCGGTAGCGCTTCTTCGGCACCACGAGCACGTGCGTGGGGGCCTGCGGGTTGATGTCGCGGATGGCGATGACCCGCTCGTCCTCCCGCACGATGTCAGCGGGCACCTCGCGCTCGATGATCCGCAGGAACAGGGAATCCATGTCGCTCATGCCGGAAGACTAAATGCCTGTTGGTGGTTGCGTTGCCGAGGTGGGCCAAGCGGCTGCCACCACTTATAAGGCGCGGACAGCTTCGCTGACAGGTTCTTGGGGGTGCAGGCCCCGCCCCGGGTGGCGGTCGTACCCGGCACGCTGCGCCGCAACCGGGTCTGGGGGTATTCCCGTTTGCGGCGCAGCTCTCGCCGGACCGAGGGGGGAGGTGTCCGACGAGTGCTGGGGTCCGATGCCCCGTGCGGCACCGGTCGCGGCAGAGCCGCTATAACCAACTTTCACCACCGAGCGTAGCGTCCCGTCAACCGTTCGCGCTACGAGAACGAGAAAAGTTCTTGATCTTCTTCGTGCATCGTCACCGATCGAACACGAAACGGGCAATCCAGGCGATCCAGTCGCCCTTTTTCACGCCCAGCGGTCGGTGCGGACTCCGAGAGCGCCGAGGGCGACGGCGGCTGCGGTGGACGCGCGCAGGACCGTCGGCCCCAGCCGCACCACGTGCGCGCCGGCCTCGGTCAGCGCCGCGAGCTCCGCACCGGTGATGCCGCCCTCCGGGCCGACCACCAGCACCAGCTCGCCGGACTCCGGCAGCTCGACCGACGCCAGCGGCTCGGTCGCCGACTCGTGCAGCACCAGCGCCGCGTCCGCGCCGCCGACCAGCGCGGCGAGCTGCTTGGTGCTCACCGGCTCGGCCACCTCCGGCGTCCACGCCCGCCGCGCCTGCTTCGCCGCCTGCTCCGCCGTGCTGCGCCACCGCGCCAGCGCCTTCGCGCCGCGCGGGCCGTCGTCCCACTTCGCCACGCAGCGCGACGCCCGCCACGGCACGACCGCGTCGACACCGGCTTCGGTCGCCAGCTCCACCGCCAGCTCGCCGCGATCGCCCTTCACCAGGGCCTGCGCGAGCCGCACGCGGAGGGCCGGCTGCGGCTCCCGCCAGGTCTCGGCGACCGCGAGCTGCAGGGAGTCCTTGGCCGCGGCCACCACCTCGCAGCGGGCCATGCCGCCGCTGCGGTCGGAGAGCAGCAGCTGCTCCCCCGCCCGGAGCCGGCGCACGGTGGCCGCGTGCTTGCCCTCCGGCCCGTCCAGCGTGGCCGGGCCGACGCCGGGCAGCTGCTCGACGGTGAACACCGGCAGCGAGGATTCCGACACGTCGTCAGTCCTTGTTCGTGGGCCACCTGGCGCAGCGCCGCCAGGTGGCCGGGTCGGATCCGGGGTCAGCGGTTCCCGAAGGACCGGAACCGGGAGAACAGCCCGTGCCTGCTGCCGTTGCCGTTCGCGGTCACGGTCGGCTCCGGCTGCTCCTCACCGCGCAGCGCGGCGAGCTGGCGCAGCAGGTCCGCCTGCGCGTCGTCGAGCCGGGTCGGCACCACGACGTCCAGGTGCACGTGCAGGTCGCCGTGCCCGCTGACCTTGCCGTTGGAGCGCAGCTTCGGCAGGCCTCGACCGCTGAGCACGTGCTCGGTGCCGGGCTGCGTGCCGGGCTCGACGGTGAGCTCCTCCTGCCCGCCGTCGAGGGTCTCCAGCGTCAGCACGGTGCCCAGCGCGGCCGCGGTCATCGGCAGCTCGACGGTGCAGTGCAGGTCAGCGCCGTCGCGGGTGAACCGCTCGTGCGGCAGCTCCTCCACCTCGACGAACAGGTCGCCCGCCGGGCCGCCACCGGGCCCGACCTCGCCCTCGCCCGCCAGCCGGACCCGCATCCCGTCGCCGACGCCTGCCGGGATCTTGACGGTGATGGTGCGGCGCGCGCGGACCCGGCCGTCGCCGCTGCACTGCTGGCACGGGTCGGTGATGACCTCGCCGAAGCCGCGGCAGACCGGGCACGGGCGGGAGGTCATGACCTGGCCGAGGAACGACCGCTGCACCGACTGCACCTCGCCGCGGCCACCGCAGGTGTCGCAGGTCGAGGGCGCGCTGCCGGCCTTCGAGCCGCCGCCGTCGCAGGAGTCGCAGAGCACCGCCGTGTCGACGGTGATGTCCCGGTTGACGCCGCTGGCGCACTCCTCCAGCGTCATCTCCAGGCGCAGCAGGGCGTCCGAGCCCGGCTGGACCCTGCTGCGCGGGCCGCGCCCGCCGCCACCGGCACCGCCGCCGAAGAAGGCGTCCATGATGTCGCCGAGCCCGCCGAAACCGGCGAACGGATCGCCCATCCCGCCGCCGGCGCCGCCGCCGTTGCCCAGCGGGTCACCGCCGAGGTCGACGACCTGCCGCTTCTTCGGGTCGGACAGCACCTCGTAGGCGGTGGTCACCTCGCTGAACCGCTCCTGCGCGGCCTCGTCGGGGTTGACGTCCGGGTGCAATTCCCTCGCGAGCTTGCGGTACGCCCGCTTGATCTGCTCGGGCGTCGCGTCCCTGGACACGCCGAGAGTCGCGTAGTAGTCCCTGGCCACCTTCTCCGTACTTCCTCTGCTCGATCAACGAGTACACGCCGGTCCGGCTGGTGAAGCGTCACCGACCGACCAGGATCTCACCCACGTACCGGGCGACCGCCCGCACCGCCGCCATCGTGCCCGGATAGTCCATCCGGGTCGGCCCGACGACACCGAGGCCCCCCAGCACCATGCCATCTGAACCGTAACCGGTCGAAATCACCGAGGTCGTCTGCATCTCCTTGGCCTCGTTCTCCATCCCGATGCTGACCCGGACGGTGCCGGAGTCACGGGAGGCGGCGAGCAGCTTGAGCACCACCACCTGTTCCTCCAGCGCCTCCATCACCTGGCGCAGCGAGTTGGGGAAGTCGGCGACGTTGGCGGTGAGGTTCGGGGTGCCGCCGAGCACCATCCGCTCCTCCGGGTGCTCCACCAGCGAGTCGATGAGCACGCTGCACACCCGCACCAGCGCGTCGCGCAGCTCCGCGGGTGCCTGCTCGGGCAGCTCGGCCACCGCCGCGGAGGCGTCGGCGAGCCGCTTCTCCGCCATCGTGGAGTTGAGCACGTTGCGCAGCCGCGCCACGTCGTCGTCGGTGATGACGTCGCCCAGGTCGACCATCCGCTGGTCGACGCGCCCGGTGTTGGTGATCAGCACCAGCATCAGGCGGGCCGGGGTGATGGTGACGACTTCGACGTGCCGCACGGTGGAGCGGGTCAGCGTCGGGTACTGGACGACGGCGACCTGGTGGGTGAGCTGGGCCAGCAGCCGCACGCTGCGCCGCATCACGTCGTCGAGGTCCAGCGCGCCTTCCAGGAAGGTGTGGATGGCGCGGCGTTCGGCGCTGGTCAGCGGCTTGATGTCGTGCAGCCGGTCGACGAACAAGCGGTAGCCCTTGTCGGTGGGCACCCGTCCGGCGCTGGTGTGCGGCTGGACGATGAACCCGTCCTCCTCCAGCGCCGCCATGTCGTTGCGGACCGTTGCGCTGGACACGCCGAGGTTGTGGCGGTCGACGAGCGCCTTCGACCCGACCGGCTCCTTGGTCGAGACGTAGTCCGCGACGATCGCCCGCAGGACCTCGAACCGGCGTTCATCCGCGTTCACCCCGCGCCACCTCCTCCTGCACCAGCAGCAGCACCTGCCCAGCCCGATGCGCCCAGGCCCGGCCCGGGTCACACCGACGAGTTTACGGTGTTGTCCGCCCAGGACCGAGCGCCGCAGGTCGGCACGGGTAGCCTGCCGGATGGCCGAGCGCCTGGCGGTCCCGGGCGATGAGCCTGCCGTTCGCCAGGAGGTACCAGCACGTGATCTTCAAGGACGTCCGCGAGGGCCGGCCGTATCCGGAGCTCCGGATGTCCCTGCGGGACTGGGCCGCGGTGCCGCCGCGGCCGGTGCGGATGGAGGAACTGGTCACCACGACCAAGGTCCTGCACCTGGATCGCCTGCTGAGCCCGGACTCGACCTTCTTCGGCGACCTGTTCCCGCACGTGGTCGCCTGGCGCGGCGAGCTGTTCCTGGAGGACGGCCTGCACCGGGCCCTCCGGGCGGCCCTCCACCAGCGAACGGTCCTGCACGCCCGGGTCCTCGACCTGGGCGTGCGGTCCGTCACGCGATGAGGCGCTGGACCACTCCGTCGGCGAGCAGGCGGCCCCGGTCGGTGAGCACGCAGCGGCCTCGCGCCAGCGCTTCCCGGTCCAGGAGGCCGTCGGCCACCGCTTGCTTGGCCGCGAGGGTTCCGGATTCGTCGAGGGCCGTCACCGGAAGTCCTTCTGCCACGCGGAGTTCCAGCATGATCCGCTCGATGCGCTGGTCCTCGGCGCTCAGCCGCTCGCGGCCCGCCGCCGGGGAGTCGCCTTGCGCCAGCAGGGCCGCGTAGCGGGCCGGGTGCTTGACGTTCCACCAGCGGACTCCGCCGACGTGGCTGTGCGCGCCCGGTCCGGCGCCCCACCAGTCGCCGCCCTGCCAGTAGCCGAGGTTGTGCCTGCAGGCCGCCGCGTCGTCGCTCGCCCAGTTGGAGACCTCGTACCAGCTCAAGCCGATCTCGGCGAGCGTCCGGTCGATGAGCTCGTAGCGGTCGGCGAGCACGTCGTCGTCGGGCATCGGCAGTTCGCCGCGGCGAACCTTGCGGGCCATCGCGGTGCCGTCCTCCACGATCAGCGCGTACGCCGAGACGTGGTCCACGCCGGTGCTCAGCACCGCCTCCAGCGAGCGGCGCAGGTCGTCGTCGGTCTCCCCCGGAGTGCCGTAGATCAGGTCGAGGTTGACGTGCTCGAAGCCGGCCGCGCGCGCCTCGCGGGCCGCCGCCACCGCGCGTCCCGGCGTGTGCCGGCGCTCCAGGATCCGCAGCACGTGCTCGGCGGCCGACTGCATGCCGAGCGAAACACGCGTGTAACCGGCGGAGCGGATGGTGGCGAAGAACTCCGGCGAGGTCGACTCCGGGTTGGACTCGGTGGTGACTTCCGCCGCATCCGCCAGCCCGAAGGTGTCGCGGATCGCATCCAGGACCTCGCCGAGGCGCTGCGCGCCGAGCAGCGACGGGGTGCCTCCGCCGACGAACACCGTCTGCGCCGCGGGCACCAGCGCGCCCTCCGCCGACAGGACCCGCGCGCCCAGCTCCAGCTCGGCCCGCAAACCGTCCAGCCAGCTGCCGAAACTCGCCGATGAACCCAGCTCATCGGCGGTGTAGGTGTTGAAGTCGCAATACCCGCAGCGGGTCGCGCAGAACGGCACGTGGACGTACACCCCGAAGGGCCGCGAACCGAGTCCGGTCAGGGCCTCGGGCGGCAGGGTTCCGTCGGCCGGAGCGGGTTCGCCGGTGGGCAGTTGAGCAGGCACAGCACCACTGTCTCACCATTCGGATGGCCCTGGACCGGCCGGTGGGCGCGTGGCACGCTCCTTCACATGGGCGCAACATTGCCGAGGCTTCTGCTGGTCGCCCGCCGCTACGTGGACCTGCGGCGGGTCTCCAGCGCGCTCTGCCGCGCCATGGATTGATCCCGCGCTGCTGCACTGTCCAGTCGGCGCCGGGGCGCCGGGCAGTGCGATCCGTCACCGACGGGGATGACACGCGGCGCCGCCGCGCCCGAATCCCGGAGGTCGGACATGGTCCCCCCGACGGAAGCTGCCACCCGGCCCGCCCGCAAGCGCAAGACCCGCGGTGAGGGCCAGTGGGCGCTCGGCTACCGCGAACCGCTGAATCCCAACGAGCGCTCCAAGAAGGACGACAACCCGCTCAACGTCCGGCAGCGCATCGAGACGATCTACGCCCACGGCGGTTTCGACTCGATCGACCCGGCGGACCTGCGCGGCAGGTTCCGGTGGTGGGGCCTGTACACCCAGCGCGCACCGGGCATCCCGGGCGCGCGCACCGGCACGATCGAGCCCGAGGAGCTCGACGACCGCTACTTCATGCTGCGGGTGCGCGTCGACGGCGGGGCGCTGACCACCGAGCAGCTGCGCACCATCGGTGAGATCTCGCAGACCTACGCGCGCGACACCGCCGACATCACCGACCGGCAGAACATCCAGCTGCACTGGGTGCGGGTGGAGGACGTGCCGACGATCTGGCAGAAGCTGGAGAGCGTCGGGCTGTCCACCACCGAGGCCTGCGGCGACTGCCCGCGCGTGGTGCTCGGCTCGCCGGTGGCCGGGATCGCCGCCGACGAGATCGTCGACGCCACCCCGGCGATCGCCGAGATCGCCGAGAAGTACATCGGCGACCGGTCGCTGTCGAACCTGCCGCGCAAGTTCAAGACCGCCATCAGCGGTTCGCCGCGCTGGGACACCGTGCCGGAGATCAACGACATCTCGCTGGTCGGCGTGGTGCACCCGGAGCACGGCCCCGGTTTCGACCTGTGGGTCGGCGGCGGCCTGTCCACCAACCCGAAGCTGGCCGTGCGGCTGGGCGCCTGGGTTCCGCTGAGCGAGGCCGCCGAGGTGTGGCGCGCGGTGGTGGAGATCTTCCGCGACTACGGCTACCGGCGGCTGCGGCACCGGGCGCGGCTGAAGTTCCTGGTCAGCGACTGGGGTCCGGAGAAGTTCCGGCAGGTGCTGGAGGACGAGTACCTGGGCCGCAAGCTGATCGACGGCCCGGCGCCGGAGACGCCGACCGGGTACCGCGACCACATCGGGGTGCACCCGCAGGCCGACGGCAACTTCTACGTCGGCGCGAAGTCGCAGGCCGGGCGGGTCAGCGGTTCGACGCTGGTGGAGGTGGCCAAGGCCGCCGAGCGCGTCGGGTCGCGGCGGGTGCGCACCACCGTGGAGCAGAACCTGCTCGTGCTGGACGTCGCTCAGTCCGAAGTGGACGGACTGGTCGCGGATCTCGGCGAGCTGGGGCTGCAGGCCGATCCGTCGCCGTGGCGGCGCAACGTGATCGCCTGCACCGGCATCGAGTTCTGCAAGCTGGCCATCGTGGAGACCAAGGAGCGGGCGATCGCCCTGGTCCACGACCTGGAGAAGCGGCTGGCCGACATCCAGGGCGACATCGCCGACCCGGTGACGATCAACCTCAACGGCTGCCCGAACGCCTGCGCCCGCACCCAGGTCGCCGACATCGGTCTGAAGGGCCAGCTGGTGCCCGACGGCGACGGCAACCAGGTGGAGGGATTCCAGGTGCACCTGGGCGGCGGGCTCGGCGTCGACGCCGGGTTCGGCCGCAAGATCCGCGGCCACAAGGTCACCTCGGCCGCGCTCGGCGACTACGTGGAACGCCTGGTCAGGAACTACCTGGCGCAGCGCGGCGACGGCGAGCGCTTCGCGCAGTGGGTCGCCAGGGCCGACGAGGACGACCTCAAGTGAGCCGGGCGACGCCGTTCTACTGCCCGTACTGCGGAGACGAGGACCTGACGCCCGAGGCCGAACCGGCCGGGGCGTGGAAGTGCCAGTCGTGCCAGCGGGTCTTCGCGGTGCGGCTCATCGGGCTTGCCCTGGGAGGGAACGAACGACGATGACTGCCGACACCACCACGAACATCGGCACCCGGCGCGGCGACGACGAGCTGCGCGCTCTGGTCGAGGCTTCCGACCTGGCCGAGGCCAGCGCGGAAGAGGCGCTGCGCTGGGCCGCGGAGAACTTCGGCGACAGCCTGATCGTCGCCTCGAACATGCAGGACGCGGTGCTGGTCGACCTGGCCGCCAAGGCCAAGCCCGGCGTGGACGTCCTGTTCCTGGAGACCGGCTACCACTTCGCCGAGACCATCGGCACCCGCGACGCCGTGGCGCAGGTCTACGACGTCACGATCGTCGACGC
The DNA here is from genome assembly GCF_003635025.1 of Saccharopolyspora antimicrobica. Lineage (GTDB taxonomy): Bacteria > Actinomycetota > Actinomycetes > Mycobacteriales > Pseudonocardiaceae > Saccharopolyspora > Saccharopolyspora antimicrobica. Next base: position 945,496 of record NZ_RBXX01000002.1, read on the forward strand.
GCTCCCGGAGCGGACCGTCGCCGAGCAGGACGCTGCCGAGGGCCCGCGGCTGCACGAGCGGGACCCGAACCGCTGCTGCTTCCTGCGCAAGGTGGTGCCGCTGCGCAACACCCTGGCCCGCTACGAGGCGTGGGTGACCGGCGTGCGGCGGGTGGAGGCGCCGACGCGCGCGAACACCCCGGTCGTCACCTGGGACGAGCGCAACGGGCTGGTCAAGATCAACCCGCTGGCGGCCTGGTCCGACGAGGACATGCAGCGCTACATCGACGAGCACGGCGTGCTGGTGAACCCGCTGGTGGGCGCCGGTTATCCGTCGATCGGCTGCCAGCCGTGCACGGCCAAGCCCGCGCCGGGCGCCGACCCCCGCAGCGGTCGCTGGGCGGGCAGCGCCAAGACCGAGTGCGGACTGCACGGCTGAAAAACATGTATCCCGACTCGTTTTGCGCAGCGGTGCCGGTAGCGGAACCTCAGCGCCCGCCTGGACTGCGGGTGCCCGGCTTTATGTATGCCAATACACGGCAGCCGGGCCGTCCTCGCCAGGCGGACGCTGAGAACCCGCGGCGGTGCGAGCGCCGAGGGTGGGCTAAGCGGCTTCGCCGCTTCAAAGACAAGGACAACGCAGCCCCAGAACCCTGGGAGGGGACATGACCGCGATCGATGCCGAGGTCGAATTGCCGGGTGACGCGCCGCCGCAGGTGGACAACCTGGACGCGCTGGAGTCCGAGGCGATCCACATCTTCCGCGAGGTCGCCGGGGAGTTCGACCGGCCGGTGATCCTGTTCTCCGGGGGCAAGGACTCGACGGTGCTGGTGCACCTGGCGCTCAAGGCCTTCCGGCCGGCGCCGGTGCCGTTCCCGCTGCTGCACGTCGACACCGGGCACAACTTCCCGGAGGTGCTGGCGTTCCGCGACGAGATCGCCGAGCGGCACGACCTGCGCCTGGTGGTCGCCTCGGTGCAGGACTACCTCGACGACGGCCGGCTGCAGGAGCGCCCGGACGGCACCCGCAACCCGCTGCAGACCACGCCGCTGCTGGACGCGATCGGCGACAACAGGTTCGACGCGGTCTTCGGCGGCGGTCGCCGCGACGAGGAGCGGGCGCGTGCGAAGGAGCGGATCTTCAGCCTGCGCAACGCGTTCGGCCAGTGGGACCCGCGACGCCAGCGCCCCGAGCTGTGGAACCTCTACAACGGCAGGCACCGCCCGGGCGAGCACGTGCGGGTGTTCCCGCTGTCGAACTGGACCGAGCTGGACATCTGGCGCTACATCCAGCGGGAGAAGATCGAGCTCCCGGACATCTACTACGCGCACCGCCGCGAGGTGTACCAGCGCGACGGCATGTGGCTGACCTCCGGCCCGTGGGGCGGGCCGCGCGAGGGCGAGGTGCCCGCGCTCAAGACGGTCCGGTACCGCACGGTCGGCGACGGTTCCTGCACCGGCGCGGTGGAGTCCGAGGCGTACACAGTGGACGACGTGATCGCCGAGGTCGCGGCCAGCCGCCTCACCGAGCGCGGCGCGACCCGCGCGGACGACCGGATCTCGGAAGCGGCGATGGAAGACCGCAAGCGCGAGGGCTACTTCTGACAAGAAGGGTGTGGACTCATTTTGCGTAGCGGTGCCGGTAGCGGAACCTCAGCGCCCGCCTGGACTGCGGGTGCCCGACCTTATGTATGCCAATACACGGCAGTCGGGCCGTCCTCGCCAGGCGAACGCTGAGAACCCGCGGCGGTGCAAGCGCCGTAGGTGGGCTAAACACCTCCGGCGTTTCAAAGACAAAGACCAAACCACGCTCAAGGACGGGCTCTGATGTCGTGAGCGGTCATGTCGCTCCGCCGACGACCACCGATCACGCCCCGGAAACAGGAATGGGTTCCCGAATGACCGAGACCACGACCCGCACCGCGCCGGACAGCGGCACCGAGGTGACCCTGCCGGTGCAGACCGACCTGCTCCGGCTGGCCACCGCCGGCTCCGTAGACGACGGCAAGAGCACCCTGGTCGGGCGGCTGCTGCACGACACCAAGTCGGTGCTGGCCGACCAGCTCGACGCCGTGCACCGCGCCAGCGCCGACCGCGGCCTGGCCACGCCGGACCTGTCGCTGCTGGTCGACGGGCTGCGCGCGGAGCGCGAGCAGGGCATCACCATCGACGTGGCCTACCGCTACTTCGCCACCCCGAAGCGCTCCTTCGTGCTGGCCGACACGCCCGGCCACGTCCAGTACACCCGGAACACCGTCACCGGCGCTTCGACCGCGCAGCTGGCGGTGCTGCTGGTGGACGCGCGCAACGGCGTCGTCGAGCAGACCCGGCGGCACGCGGCGGTGCTGGCGCTGCTGGGCGTGCCGCAGCTGGTGCTGGCGGTGAACAAGATCGACATGGTCGACTTCGACGAGGCGGTGTTCACCCGCATCGCCACCGAGTTCGCCGAGCACGCCCGCGCGCTGGGCTACCAGGACGACGCCGTGGTGACCATCCCGGTGTCGGCGCTGCTCGGCGACAACGTGGTGGAGCACTCGGCGAACACGCCGTGGTACGAGGGCCCGTCGCTGCTGGAGCACCTGGAGCGCGTGCCGGTCGCGCCGGACCCGCACGACGCGCCGTTCCGGCTTCCGGTGCAGTACGTGATCCGCCCGCGCACCGCCGAGCACCCGGACTACCGGGGCTACGCGGGCCAGGTGGCGGCGGGCGTCGTCGCCGAGGGCGACGAGGTCGTCGTGCTGCCCGCCGGGGTGCGCACGCGGGTGTCCAAGGTGGACACCCCGAACGGCCCGAAGCCGCGCGCCGCCGCCGGCCACTCGATCACCCTGCTGCTGGCCGACGACGTCGACATCTCGCGCGGCGACCTGATCGCCGCCGCCGACACCGCTCCGGAGCTCACCGACGAGCTCGACGCCACGGTGTGCTGGCTGGCGGAGAAACCGCTGAAGCCGGGCGCGAAGGTGCTGGTCAAGCACGGCACGCGCACCGCGCAGGCGATCGTCACCGAGCTGTCGGCCCGCTTCGACGAGCAGCGTCTGTCCAGCGTGGACGCTCCGGATTCGCTGCAGCTCAACGAGATCGGCCGGGTGCAGCTGCGCACCTCGGAACCGCTGCCGGTGGACACCTACGCGGCCAGCCGCCGCACCGGCTCCTTCCTGGTGATCGACCCCGCCGACGGCACCACGCTGGCCGCCGGCCTGATCGGGGTGCCGCTGGCACCGTTCGCGGCGCGATGACCGCACCGCTGGTGGCCGTCGCCCACGGCAGCCGCGACCCGCGCTCGGCCGCGACCATCCACGCCCTGCTGGACGTGGTGCGCGCGAAGCGCCCGGACCTCGACGTGCGCGTGGCGTTCCTGGACCTGTCGGCACCGCGCCTGGGCGACGTGCTCAGCGCGGTGCACGGCGACGGCCACGACACGGCAGTGGTCGTCCCGCTCCTGCTCGGCCGCGCGTTCCACGCCCGCGTGGACGTCCCGGCGGCCGTGGCCGAGGCCCAGCGCCGCTACCCGCGCCTCCAGGTCCGCGTGTCCGACGTCCTGGGCCCGGACCCGCGCCTGGACGCCGCGGCCTGGCGACGCCTGCTCGAAGCCGGAGCGGATCCCGAGGACCCGGAACTCGGCGTCCTGCTGGCCGCCGCGGGCTCCTCGCACGCCCCGGCCAACCAGCTGGTCGCCGACGTCGCCGAGCGCTGGCAGGAGAAGACGTCCTGGGCAGGAGCGGTGGCGACCTTCGCGGCGGCGGCCGAACCAGCGGTCCCGGCGGCCATCGAGCAACTCCGAGCCCGCGGCGCCCGCCGGATCGCGGTCGCCTCCTGGTTCCTGGCCCCCGGCCTCCTCCCCGACCGCATCACCGCCCAAGCCCGCGCCCAAGCCCGGAACCCCCTGATCGCCACCCCGATGGCCGACGACGAAGACCTGGCGGACCTGATCATCACCCGCCACGCCGAAGCCCTCGGAGCTCCGCACCTGTCCGTCGCCCTGTAACCCGGTCGGCTCCAGCATGAAGGTGCTCGACCACTCCTCCGGGTGAGCGGGTTCGGCCGAAAAGACGTGCAGCTGAGCAAAAGACGACAACTCGGGTCGGGTGGGCAACGTCCGGGGCATGATGGCGCTCGTGTCCACCAGCTGGGTACACGATGACCGGCAGCGACCCGGAACACCCCGACATCCCAGGTCGCTGCCGGACCCGTCTTCGCAGCCTCCCGCGAGCGCCGCGTGATCCCGCAACCGCACCTGATCGCGCGAGTGCGCCCCGAGTTCGCCCGCGGCGAGCGGGACATGTGCTGCCACTTCTTCCCGCTGCCCGCGGAAGGCGTCGTGCCCGAGGTGCTGCGCGCCTACTGCGGGTTCGACATCCACCCCGGCGAGGCCGAATCCCTGGAGGAGCCCGCCGGCATGCCCTGCCTCGGTTGCCTGATGGCCGCCGTGCTGCCCTCCTGAACCCGCGAGTCGGGCAAAAAGGGCTGATCACCCGTTAACGGTGAGTTGTTCTTCCGAACACTAAACTTCACCCCATGTGGTCATGAGAGAGTTTGATATCAGTGTCTGGACGGGGAACCGGCCGCTCCCTGTGTCCGTCGGATCCGCCAGACCCGCGCTATCGAGTGACCGCCGTGGTGTGGGGGCGATCAATGCAAGGCTGGATGAGGAGTCGGGGACAACAGCGCGAGATGAACACGACGCAGCAGCCGAATCGACCGGTCATCACGCCCGCGATGCGGGAACAGGCCACCAAGCAGCCCAACACCTGGTTGTACGTGGTCGACCCGATCTTCACCGATCCGAACGCCGAGGTGCCGCCGTGGGGCTTCATCGGCGGCTACCGGGTCGACGAGCAGGGCGAGATCACCGACGACTTCTCCCCCAACCCGAACTACCGACCGTCGCCGGTCGCGCTGCGGCTGCCCGCGCCGACCAACGACGTCGAACGCGCCCTCCAGCTGACCACCACCGGCTACGCGCAGGGCCACGCGCTGCTGACCGCGATGCTCGACGCCGAGCTGATCCTGTTCGCCCAGCCGCAGGGCACCGGCCTGTTCACGATGGAGCACGAGTCCGGGCGCAGGCAGCTGCAGGTGTTCACCTCCGAGAACTTCCTGCCGCCCAACTGGACGAGCTGGCAGCGGATGACCGGCCGCCAGCTGGCCGGGCACAACCCGGCGGGCATCGACATCCAGGTGAACCCGACCAGCCCGGTCAAGGCCCGGCTGCCCGCCGAGGACCTGGTCAAGGCCGCCGCCGCGGTGCCGCCGAAGCCCGGCAGCGCCCCGGTGCCCTCGCCCGCGACCGGCACCCCGGTGATCGCGCCGCCGTCCCCGCCCACCGGCACGCCGGTGCCGCCCGGGGCAGCCGCCGCGCCGGTGGAGCCGCCCGCGCCGACGGCGATCGACCCGACCGAGACGGAGTTCGGCCGCCGCTTCATCGGATCGGTGCTGGCCGGGGCGATCGGGGACGCGCTGGGCGCACCGGTGGAGTTCTACCCGGTGGACCAGATCCGCAGCCGCTTCGGCGCGATGGGCGTCACCGAGTACGACCGCACCGGTGACCAGCCCGGCGAGTTCACCGACGACACCCAGATGGCGCTGTTCACCCTGGAAGGCCTGATCCGCGGCCACATCGCGGTCCGGGCCGGGGCCAGCAGCCCGCTGTCGGCGATCCAGCTGGCCTACCAGCGCTGGTTGCACACCCAGGGCTACGCGTGGATGCGGGCGGCCGGGCCGTTCGCCATCAGCCACCCCAAACCGAACGGCTGGCTGGTCGAGCAGCACGAGCTGTTCGCGGTGCGCTCGCCGAACAGCAGCTGCATCACCGCGCTGCGCGAGTTCGCCTCGGTCGGCGCGCCCGGCACCTTCGAGCGGCCGATCAACGACTCGCCCGACTGCGGCGGCGTGGTGCGCGCCGCCCCGGTGGCGCTGTGGGCCGAGGACCCGAAGCAGGTCTTCGAGCTCGCCGCCGCGACCGCGGCGCTGACCTACTCGCAGCCCAACGGCTACCTGCCCGCCGGCGTGCTCGCGGTGATCGTCCACCAGCTGCTGCGCGAGGCGACGCTGGAGGACGCGGTGCGGCACGCCCGCGAGCTGCTGGTCCAGTACGCCGACCACGAGGACACCGACCGCGCGCTGCAGGCCGCCGAAGACCTCGCCAAGCAGGGAAAACCGAGCCCCGAGCAGCTCAAGGACACGCTCGGCGGCGGCTGGGCCGGGCACGAGGCGCTGGCGATCGCGGTCTGCGCGGCGCTGAGCACCGACAGCATCGCCGCCGCGCTGATGGTGGCGGTCAACCACTCCGGCGACAGCGACTCCACAGGCGCGATCTGCGGCAACATCGTCGGCGCCCGCTACGGCGCGCCCGCGCTGCCCGGCGTGTGGCTGCGCGACCTCAAGCAGCGCGAGATCGCCGAGACCCTCGCCAAGGACGCGCTGCTGGAGTTCGGCCCGACGCCGCCGAGCGGCGACGCCTGGACGGCGCGCTACCCGGCGGCCAAGGACGTCTCCGACCTTGAGTTCGCCTCGGCGCTGCCGCTGGCCTCGGAGAAGCCCGCCGCTCCGGTCGCCGAGCCGGAAGAACCGGTCGCCGCTGCCGAGGAGTCCCCGGTCGACGAGGTGACCACGTCGATCAGCGAGGAACAGCTGGCGGCGGCCGCCGAGGGCATCGCGGCTGCTCCGGCCGCCGAAGAAGCCCCGGCCACCGAAGAACCCGCAGTCGCCGAAGAACCTCCGGCGGACCCGGTCGCCGAAGAGGAACCCGAGCCGGTCGCCGAAGAAGAACCCGCTGCTGATCCGGTCGCCGAGGAGGCCCCGGAGCCGGAGATCGCCGACGAGCCGAGCCCCGAGCAGGACGCTCCGGCCGTCGACCCAGCGGAGTTGCACGCGCAGCGGATCTTCGGCTTCCTGCTCGGCGGCGCCGCAGGCGACGCCCTCGGCTACCCGATCGAGGACGACTCGCTGCAGGACATCCGCCGCAAGTACGGCTCGGGCGGGCTGACCGACTTCGTCGACGCGCACCGCCCCGGCGGTTCGGTCAGCGACGAGACCCAGATGACGCTGTTCACCCTGGAAGGCCTGATCCGGGCGAGCATCCGGCGACGGCTGTTCGGCGAGAACGAACCGGCCACCCAGGTCCAGCACGCCTACCAGCGCTGGCTGCACACCCAGGGCTTCGACTGGAAGGAGGCCGGCGGCCCGCTGGCCACCACGCCGCCGGACGGCTGGCTGATCCGGCAGAAGGGCCTGTTCGTCCGCCGCGCGCCGGGCACCACGTGCATACAGGCGCTGCACGGCTACGCCAACGGCAAACCGCAGGGCTCGTTCAGCAACCGGCTCAACGACTCCAAGGGCTGCGGCGGCGTGATGCGGGCGGCCCCGGCCGCGCTGTGGTCGTCCGATCCCACCGAGGTGTTCCAGGTCGGGGCGATGACCGCGGTGCTCACGCACGGCAACCCGAGCGGCTACCTGCCCGCCGGTGCGCTGGCGGTGATCGTCCAGCAGCTGCTGGACGGCCGCTCGCTGCCCGAAGCGGTGGACGGCGCGCTCACCCAGCTGTCCACTTGGGACGGTCACGAGGAGACGTCGGCGGCGCTGCGCGCGGCCGTCGAGCTCGCCGAGGGCGACCCGAGCCCGGAGCAGCTCCAGGAGGCCCTCGGCGACGGCTGGTTCGGCGAGCAGGCGTTGGCGATCGCGGTGTGCGCGGCGCTGGCCCACCCGCAGTCGTTCGCCGATGCGGTCGTGCTGGCCGCCAACCACTCCGGCGACAGCGACTCCACCGCAGCGATCTGCGGCAACATCATGGGCGCCGCGCTCACCGCGGAGGCGATCCCGCAGACCTGGCGGGACAAGCTGGAGCTGCGCGAGGTCATCGAGCAGCTGGCCACCGACGCGATCCGCGAGTTCGGCCCGAACCCGCCGCGCGATGCCGACTGGCTGGACCGCTACCCGATCGGGAGCGCCGAACCGGTCGTCACCGAACCGGCACCTGCCGAACCGGTCGTCGCGGAACCGGCGCCCGTCCAACCAGTCGTCGCCGAACGCGTTGTCGCCGAACCGGCACCCGCCGAACCGGCCGTCGCGGCACCGGCCGTCGCGGCACCGGCACCCGCCGGAGTTCCGGCTCCCGCAGCCGTCGAGGAGCACGTGGTCGCCGAACCCCAGCCCGAGGCCGTCGCCGAGCAGCCCACCCCCGCCGAGCCCGAGCCCGCGCCCGAACCTGCGCCTGACCCGGTCCCGGAACCGCCCGCGGCCGAACCGGTCGACGACGCCGACGACGGGCTCTCCGACGAGGAGCTGCGGCTGCTCATGGCCTGGCGGAAGTTCCGCGACAACGAGGACGGCACCTCCGCGGATCTCACCCAGGACCTGCACAAGCTGCTCGTCGAGGCCTTCGGCCCGGAACGCGCGGCGCAGCTGATCGGCGAGGCCACCGAGATCGGCGAAGAGCCCGAGCTGGTCGCCGAGACCCAGGTCCAGCTCGGCCGCGACGAGCGGGTGGCGGGCTGCGTGCTGGGCACCGCGGTCGGCGACGCGCTCGGCGCGCCGTGGATGTTCGCCGACCTGAGCACGATCCTGCGCGAGAACCCGGAAGGCGTCCGGACCATGGCCGAGGCGTTCGGCACCCGGGCGGCGGCGACCGCGCACGGCCAGCAGACCGCGTTCGTCCTGGAAGGCCTCATCCGCAGCCGCATCCGCTCGGTGCTGCGCGGGGTCAGCGCGCACTGGCCGTCGATGGTGCGCGGAACCCTGCTGCACTGGATGCACACGCAGGGCGTGAAGCTGCGCAGCGGCGTCTTCCAGCTCGGCGTGCTCGCCGAGACCGAGGTCCTGCACGCGCAGCGGTTCCCGGACGAGGCGACGCTGACCGCGCTGGCCCGCTCCTCCGACCGCCGCGAGGTCCCGACGCCGAGCAACCCGCCGAACTCGGCGCGCACCGCCGCAGCCGCGGTGCGCGGCGCCGCGGTCGGCTTCGAGTTCACCTCGCCGCAGGACGCGATCATCCACGGCGCGGAGATCGCCGCGGTCACCCACGGCCACCCGGACGGCTACCTGTCCGCCGGTGCGCTGGCCGGGCTGGTGTGCTCGCTGAACAACGGGCAGACCCTGATCGACGCGGTGCACTCGGTGCTCGCCGAGCTCGACCAGATGGAGGTCGCGGAGAGCATCACGCAGGGACTGCGCTCGGCGATCGAGATCGTCGGCAGCGGGCCGGTCTCGCCGACCCGCTTCGAGGAGCTGGGCCTGGGCTGGCACGCACCGGAGGCGCTGGCGATCGCCGTCGCCTCGGCGCTGGCGCACCCGAACTCCTTCGCCGACGCGGTCTCGCTGGCAGCCACCCACTCCGGCAACACCGCGGCCAGCGCGGCCATCTGCGGCAGCCTGCTCGGCGCCGCCCGCGGCACCGAGCAGATCCCCGCCGACTGGTTCGAGGAGCTCGAACTGCGGGAGGTCCTCACCCAGCTGATCACCGACGAGCAGCGGGCCCGCACCGAGATCTTCACCGACCAGCCGGTGCCCGACTGGGCGCAGCGCTACCTCGGATAGCCCGCGTGGACGAATCCCGGTTGGACGACTCGGAACGAGCACTGCTGGCCGCCTGGCGCGCGGCGCGCGCCGGTGAGCGGCACCGCGACCCGGTGGAGCAGCGGCTGCTGGAGACCTGGCGGCAGTGGCGGGAACGGCCCGCCACCCGGCCGCTGTGGGCGGCGGCCCTGCAGCACCGGCTCGGCGACGAGTCACCACCGGTTCCAGCCACCGGGCTGGCCGACCGCGACGGCCCGCTGCCCGAAGCCCCCGGCCGCGTGCTCGGCATGCTGCTGGGCGGCGCGGTGGGCGAGTTCGTCGCCCTCGGCGAGGTCGGGCACCGCACAGGTGCGCTGCTCTTCGCGCTGGAAGGACTGATCCGCGCGCACACGCAGGCGCGCGCGTCCGGCGACGGCGAACCGCTCGGCTTCGCGCTCAGCGGTCTGCGCCGCTGGATGCACACCCGAGGTGTCCCGTGGCAGGACTGCGGGACCGACATCGCGCACCCGAACGGCTGGCTGGTCCGGGAACGGCTGCTCCACTCCCCGCGCACCGACGAACCGACGATGCTCACCGCGCTGGCGCGCGTCGCCGCCGGGCACGCTCCCGGATCGCGGAAGCAGCCCATCAACAGCTCGGACTCGGCCACCGCCGTGCCGCTGGGCGCGCTCGCAGCGCTGTGGTCGGGCGATCCGGGCACCGTCTTCGCGCTGGGCGGCGACCTCGCCGCGCTCACCCACGGACACGTCAAGGGGCACAGCCCGGCCAGCGTCCTCGCCACCGCGATGCTGTGGCTGCTGCGCGGCAACTCGTTGGAAACCTCGCTGCGGCAAGGGATTTCAGGGTGGCAGTCGGCCCGCACCACCCTCTCGCACGCGTTGCGCCTCGGGCTCGTCAGCCCGGCAGGCTCCCACCCGGGCCCGGCGAACCTGGACGCCATGCAGTCCGGCCGCAGCGGACTGGCCGCCCTGGCCATCGCGATGCGCGTGGCCCTGGCCTGCGAGGACGACTTCGCCGCGGCCGTCCGCTCGGCGAGCGATCACAGCGGCGACACCGCCAGCTCCGCGATGCTGTGCGGGCAGCTGCTCGGTGCGCTGCACGGCCCGACCGCGATCCCCGCGGAACTGCTCGACGAGCTGCCTATCACCTCGCTGGTCGAGCGGATCGCCGGTGATGCGGCGACGGAGTTCGGGCCCTACCCGGACGAGTCCGACGGCTGGGAGTTCCGCTACCCGACCACCGACACCGCCGAGCCCGCACCGTCCACAACGGACTACCGCACCGGGCTGACCGCGGTGCCCCGGCTGGCCGCGTCCCGCGACCGGTTCCTGGGCGCGGTGCTGGGCTGCGCGGTCGGCGAAGCCCTCGGCATCCCGGTGGCCGCGGACAACTGGGACGAGATCCGGTCCCGGCACGGCGCGGAGGGCCTGACCGGCTACGTCCCCGCCGGGCACCCCTCCGGCCGCCTCGGCAGCGACACCCAGCTGCTGCTGTTCTCGCTGGAAGGCACGATCCGGGCCAACATCAGCCGCCGGGCCACCGGCACCACCGACCCGACCCGGCACATCCAGCACGCCTACCAGCGCTGGCTGCACACCCAGCACCTGAGCTGGCCGCGCGCGGCGGGCGAATTCCTGCGCGGCACGCCCGAACCGGACGGCTGGCTGGTCAAGCAGCGCGCGCTGTTCCAGACCCGCAACCCGGGCCGGACGATGATGCGCACGCTGATCGCCTTCGCCAAGGGCCAGCAGCCGATGGGCACCCCGGAACAGCCGGCCAGCGACTCGGCGGGCAGCAGCGCGATCATGCGCGCGGTGCCTGCGGCGCTGTGGAGCAGCGATCCGGCCGAGGTGTTCGACGTCGGCATGCGCACCGCGGCGCTGACCCACGGCCACCCGACGGCCCGCCTCAGCGCGGGCGCGCTGGCCTTCCTGGTGTCGCGGCTGCTCGCCGGCGAACCGCTGGCGGCCGCGGTGGACGACGTGCTGGGCCAGCTCGCCCCGCACTCCGGGCACGACGAGGTCACGCGCCGGATCGGCACCGCGGTCCGCCTGGCGCGCGAGGGCCGGGTGCCGCCGGAGGACCTGGAGCGCAGCCTCGGAACCGGCTCGACGGCGGCGGAATCCCTGGCCATCGGTCTGTACGCGGCGCTGATCAGCGACGGGGACTTCGACGCCGCGCTGCCGGTGGCGGTGAACCACTCGGGCAACAGCGCGACCACCGGAGCGGTCTGCGGAAGCCTGGTGGGCGCGGTGGCCGGGGCCCGGCGCATCCCGGAGCGCTGGACGGCGGAGCTGGAGCTGCACGAGGTGATCGAACGCCTCGCCCACGACGCGGTCCTGGAGTTCGGCCCCCGCCCGCCCGCCTGGGCCGACCGCTACCCGCCGACCTGACCAGTGCGACGTGGATCCTCGTCGTCTTGGTCGATGTCCGCAGCGCGACGATCAACGCCCCCAGGCCGAGGAGCGGCCGCATGCGCCGTAGGCGCATAACCCACCTCCGCAACTCGCACCGCCGCGGGTTCTCAGGGGTTTCCTGGCGAGGACGGCCCAGCCGCCGTGTATTGGTCATACATAAGGCTGGGCACCCGCAGTCCAGGGAACCCCTGAGGTTCCGCTACCCGCACCGTCACGCAAGACGAGCCTGGAAGACAGGGAAACCGGTGCGACGTGGATCACTGGCCGGTGTGTGGTTAGCGCGGTTAACGTGCCTGTCATGGATGAACTCGTGCACCTCGCGGTGGCCGACGGCGTCGCCACGATCACCCTGGACTCGCCGCACAACCGCAACGCCCTTTCCACCCAGCTGCGCCGGGAGCTGCGGGAGCACCTGACGACCGCGATCGCCGACGACGCGGTGCGCGTGATCGTCCTGGACCACACCGGGCCGGTGTTCTGCGCCGGGATGGACCTCAAGGAATCGCGCTCGGCCGACGCCGAGAACCAGGGCGTGCAGGAGTTCCCGGCGATCCTGCAGCAGATCTGGACCAGCCCGAAGCCGATCGTGGCCAAGCTCGCCGGACCGGCCCGCGCCGGTGGGGTGGGCATCATCGCGGCCTGCGACATCGCCGTCTCGGTGGACACCGCCACCTTCGCGTTCTCCGAGGTGCGCATCGGCGTGGTGCCCGCGGTGATCTCGGTGACCGTGCTGCCCCGGCTGACCACCCGCCAGGCGCACGAGCTGTTCCTCACCGGCGAGACCTTCGACGCCCGCCGCGCCGCCGACATCGGCCTGATCAACTCCGCGGTGCCCGCCGACGGCCTCGACGCGGAGGTCAAGCGCTACGCGGACATGCTCGCCCTCGGCGCCCCGAAGGCCCTCGCCGCGACCAAGGAGATGCTGACCGCCCAGCGCCCGGCGGCGATGACCGAGGCGTTCGACCAGATGCTGGAGCTCTCGGCCGAGTACTTCGCGGGCGAAGAAGGACAGGAAGGCATGCGGGCCTTCGCCGAGAAGCGCAAGCCCTCCTGGGTCCCAGACGCCCTGAGGTGACCTGAAGACTCAGTCGCCTTCGCCACCGATCCGATCCCGCCAATCATCGTCATCGCAGAGCAACCAATGCGGAACGATCCTGATCGGGAACGGGAAGTCGGTGGTGAAGGTGTCTTCTCCGATCACCTGCTGCACGTTGCGGAAGGCACCGTCACTGAGTCGAAACTCGATGATTCCCGGCTCATCTGGCGCAGGCGTCACGATCCAGTAAGCCTGGATGCCGAACTCGGCGTACTCGCGATGCTTCGTGTGGTGGTCACGAAGAACGCTCTCCGGTGACACGACTTCGATGGCGAGCAGCGGAGGTCGTGTCAAGTACGGAAATTCCGCTGCGTCAGAGTGGATCACGGAGAGGTCGGGAATGCGGTGGTGTCGCCGATTCCCGTTGAAGTTGTAACCCGCACCTTGCAGGACCTTGTACCCCTTCGGCGCATTGTTGCCGAGGTGCAGGTGCAATCGGCTCTCGGTGTCCGAATGCCTGAATACTGGCGAAGGAGACACGTCAAGCCTCCCGTCGACCAGCTCGTAGCGGCGCCCGTCGTCGGGTAGCTGCTTCAGGTCGTCGACGGTCATCGGCTCGTGCTCGTCCGTCCAACTGCTCACGACACTCATACTGCCTCCTGTTCTGCACAGCAGCCAGTATTGCGACGGGCGGGTTTTCCCGATCGAGCGATCAGCGCTCGGTGAGCACCGAGGTGAAGGTCCGGCCGCAGATCGGGTGCTCCGCCGCGTCGCGCAGAACCGCCTTGATCCGGCCGAAGGCCTTCGGGTCGTGCGCGGCCAGGGTCTGGGCGCCCGACCAGATCAGCACGTGCTCGCCCTCGGACAGCCAGGACAGGTCGGTCAGGCAGTCGTAGAGGGCGTCGAGGTTGCGGCCGGTCCACTCCGGGAAGTTCAGCACCGCCGCGATGCCTTCCAGCGTGGTGCGCTTGCTGGTCAGGTCCGAACCGTCGAGGACGTGCGCGGTCGCCCCGCGCTCCTCGGCTTCTCGCGCGGCCTCGCGCGCCGTGATGTCGGCGGAGGGCATTTCCACCTCGCTCACCGGCTGCTCCTTCCGCACCCTGCTGGCCCATTTAGTCGCAAACATCGCACTCAACCCGTGATGTCGACAACCACGAAAGACTCGTAGTGATCGCTGGTGTAGTAAAGCTCAGAACGGTCGCCGGTGACCAGCCGTCGGGCTCCTCGATCTCGGGAACCCGGCGTCGGCACGGTGTACTCGTGGTAGTAGCCCGCCTTCTCGTCGGGCAGGACGCCCTCCCGGTTGCCGAAGACCGTGCCGTCCTTGTGCGGGTACGGGAACGGCCCGCCGCTCTGGATCAGCTTCCAGGTCTGGCCGGCTTCCGGCGGTAGCGCGGACAGCTCCTGGATCGGCAGGCCGGATTCGGCGCCGGGAACCGCCGCGGCGGGCTGGCTGCCAGCCGGCGGGGCGTCGGTGACGGCGTAGTCGCGGACGAACCACCCGATGACGACCAGGGCGATGAGCCCGATCAGCGCGGTCGAGATGCGCCTGCGCGAGGTCACGCCGTCTCCTTCCGGCCCCGGGCGGATTTGCCGTCGCGGCGGCCGACCGGGGGCTCGGCGTCGCGAACGCGGGTGAGCTTCGCGCCCAAACCGTCGATGCCACGGTCGATCACGCGAGCCAGGCCCCAGCACAGCGGCAGCAGCACGGCGAAGACCAGTGCCACCTGCAGCGGGTAGGGCAGCTGCACGAGCCACAGCTCGACGCCGTCGTACCACTCGACAAGCCACTCCAACACAAGGCGCCAGGGTACGCCCGGCCCGGCGGGCCGCTGCGGCACCCCGCCCGATCGGGACGAGCGGCACTCCGCACGAAATGTCCGACCCGAGCCAACTCGCGCCATCATGGCTTGATCTGGCACCAAAGTGGTGCCATTCTTATGCCATGCGGGGCCGGAGAGGGGTCCGGCCCCGCTCCGAACTTCCGCCCAGCAGAGGGGAAATCCCATGACGACGACGCTCGCCGAACGGTGGGGCATCGACCAGAAGCACTTCTGGATGCACGGGGAGCAGCCCGCGCAACCGGTGCGCTTCGACGAGGCGAGGCAGCTGTGGGCCGTCTCCGGCTACCAGGAGGCGGTCCAGGTCATCGGCGACCCGGAGCGGTTCTCCTCGAACCTCCTGCCGCTGATGCCGATGGAGGTCGACCCGGCGATCACCGACGGCAACCTGATCCAGATGGACCCGCCGGACCACCGCGAGCTGCGCACCCTGGTCAGCCACGCGTTCACGCGGAAGGTGGTGGCCGATCTCGAACCGCGGATCGCGGAGGTCACCGGCGAACTGCTCGACGCGCTCGCCGAGCAGGACCGGTTCGACCTGGTCACCGGCCTCGCCTATCCGCTGCCCGTGATCGTCATAGCCGAGCTTCTGGGCGTTCCCGCGAGCGACCAGGAGCTGTTCAAGAAGTGGGCGGACGGGCTGTTCGCCAACCAGTCCGAGTTCTCGCTGAACGAGGACGACCTGGCTGCGCAGGAAGCCGACGTGGCGGGGAAGGAGCAGCCCGCGGCGGAGATGGGCGAGTACCTGCTGGCGCACGCCGCCGAGCGGCGGCGCAAGCCCAGGGCGGACCTGCTGACCAAGCTGGTCGAGGCGGAGGTCGACGGCAAGGGCCTCACGGACGCCCAGCTGGCCAACTTCGCGAGCCTGCTGCTGCTCGCCGGGCACGTCACCACCACGATGCTGCTGGGCAACACCGTGCTCTGCCTGGACGCGCACCCGGACCAGCTGGCGCGGGTGCGAGCCGACCGCGCGCTGCTGCCCGGCGCGATCGAGGAGTCGGTGCGCTTCATGACCCCGTTCACCGCGCTCTACCGGGCGACCACCACCGAGGTGGAGATCGGCGGCCGGCGGATCCCGGAGAAGCAGATCGTCACGGTGCAGCTCGCGGCGGCGAACCGGGACGAGCGCCAGTGGGCCGACCCGATGACCTTCGACATCACCCGCGACCCGAACCCGCACCTGGGATTCGGCCGGGGCATCCACTTCTGCCTCGGCGCACCGCTGGCCAGGCTGGAGGGCCGCGTCGCGCTGAACCTGCTGCTGGACCGCTTCCCGGCGCTGCGCACGGACCCGACGGCACCGCTGAAGTTCATGCCGTCCCCGGACGCGATGGGCGTCAGCGAGCTGACGCTGCTGACGTCGTGAGCGGGTGAGGCGGGCGAGTCCCGTTGGGCAGGTGGGTCCGTGAGTGGTTCGGGCGCTATGGCACCCCGAACCACTCACGGACCCCAACTCAACTACCGGAGTGCTCCCGGACCGACTTGATGATCGCGGCGAAGTCCTGGTCGCCGCCGCCCTCCTCGTTGAACCGCCGGTAGAGCTCGGTGGCCAGCCGGCCGATCGCGATGTCGGTGCCGCTCTGCTCGGCCGCGGAGGTGGCCAGCCGGAGGTCCTTGAGCATCAGCGCGGCGGCGAAGCCGGGCTCGTAGTCGTGGTTGGCGCGGCTGGTCTCCACCAAGTCCGGCACCGGGCAGTTCGTGGTCAGCGCCCAGCACTGGCCGGTGGAGATCGAGGCCACGTCGTAGAGCGCCTGGTGCGAGAGCCCGAGCCGCTCGCCGAGCACGAACGCTTCGCTCACCGCGACCATCGAGGCCCCGAGGATGAGGTTGTTGCACATCTTGGTGACCTGGCCGTTGCCCGGCCCGCCGCAGTGGATCACCTTGCGCGCCATCGGTTCCAGCAGCGGTTCGGCGCGGTGGAAGTCGTCCTCGGAACCGCCGACCATGAACGTCAGCGTGCCCGCCTCGGCACCGGCGGTGCCGCCGGAGACCGGGGCGTCGACCGAACCGAACCCGGCCGCCACCGCCCGCTCGTGCGCCGCCCGCGCGTCCGCCACGTCCACGGTGGACGAATCGATCAGCAGCGCACCGGGCTCGGCCGCGGCCAGCACCTCGTCGTAGCACTCCAGCACGTGCTTGCCGCTGGGCAGCATGGTGATCACCGCATCGGCACCCGCCACCGCGTCGGCCACCGACGCCACGGTGGTCACGCCGTGGCGGGTGGCGACCTCCAGCGCAGCCGGGATCAGGTCGTAGCCCTGCACGGTGTGCCCGGCCTTGACCAGGTTCGCCGACATCGGACCGCCCATGTGGCCCAGCCCGATGAAACCGATGACAGCCATTGTCACAACCTTTCTGCGCTGGAAATTCGGGGTCAGCCGAACAGCTTCGGCTCGTCGGCGGCCGGGGCGAAGAACTCCGCCACCCGCGCATCGTCCACTTCGGACAGGGTGGCGGGCGTCCACCGCGGATTGCGGTCCTTGTCGACCAGGGTCGCCCGCACGCCCTCGACGAAGTCGCCGATCCGCACGCAGGCCATGGCCAGCCGGTACTCCTGCGTGAGCGCCTCCTCCAGCGAGGTGTAACCGCTGCGCAGCGCCTTGAGCGTGACCTTGAGCGAGGTCGGCGACTTCTGCCCGATCGCCTCGGCGGCCTCGCGGGCCGCGGCTTCCGGCCGCTCCCGCAGCCGCTCCAGGACCTCCTCGACACTGTCGGCCGAGTAGGCCGCGTCGATCCACTCCCGGTGCTCGGCCAGCGGCGCGTCCGGGGTGGGCGCGGCGAACTTGCGCAGCACCTCGTCGACCTGGCCGCCGGCCAGCGCGTCGATGAGCTCAGGCAGGGTGGCGCTGTCCACGAAGTAGTCGGCGATGCCGCAGTGCACCGCGTCCGCGCCGCCGATCGGGGTACCGGTCAGCGCCAGGTGCGTGCCGAGCTCGCCGGGCGTGCGGGAGAGCAGGTAGGTGCCGCCGACGTCCGGGATGAAACCGATGCCGACCTCCGGCATGCCGACCTTGGAGCGCTCGGTGACCACCCGGTGCGAGCCGTGCGCGGAGATGCCGACGCCGCCGCCCATGCAGATGCCGTCCATGATCCCGACGACCGGCTTCGGATAGCCCGCCAGCGCCGAGTTGAGCCGGTATTCCTCGGTCCAGAACGCGGTGGGCAGCGACTCGTCACCGGCCTTCGCCGCGTCGTGCAGCGCCCGCACGTCACCGCCTGCGCACAACCCGCGCTCGCCCGCCCCGTCGATCAGGACCGCCGCGATGTGCTCGGCGTTGCGCCACTGCTCGATGGCCTCGGTCATCGCCCGCACCATGTCCAAGGTCAGCGAGTTGAGCGCCTTGGGCCGGTTGAGCGTGATCCGTCCGAGCGAACCCTGTTCGCGAACCAGGACCTCGGGCTCCGTCATGTTGCGACTCCTGTGTCTCCTCGTGCGCGCGAACCTGCCCGACGCGCCCCATCGCAATTTCAATTGAAATCAGACGTCCGATTTCAATTGAAGTTGCGAAAAGCACTGCGGGACCTCCCAGTCCGCGCCGGTGCGCCGGTCGTTCCCGTGCTGCGGCGTCACTCCGCCAGCAGGCCCCGGGAGACGATCAGGCGCATGATCTCGTTGGTGCCTTCCAGGATCTGATGCACCCGCAGGTCGCGGACGATCTTCTCCAGGCCGTACTCGGCAAGGTAGCCGTAACCACCGTGGATCTGAAGTGCTTCGTTGGCCACCGCGAAACCCGTGTCGGTGGCCAGCCGCTTGGCCATCGCGCACAGCCGGGTCGCCGCGGGTTCCTTGGCGTCCAGCGCCGACGCCGCCCGCCACAGCAGCAACCGGGCGGCCTCCAGCTCGGTGGCCATGTCGGCCAGCTTGAACTGCAGCGCCTCGAACTCGCTGAGCTTGACGCCGAAGGCGGTGCGCTCCCGCACGTAGCCGAGGCTCTTGTCCAGCGCGGCCTGCGCTCCGCCCAGCGAGCACGCGCCGATGCTGAGCCGTCCGCCGTCCAGCCCGGTCATCGCGATCCGGAAGCCGATGCCCTCCTCGCCGAGCCGCTGGTCGGCGGGCACCCGGACACCGTCGAAGATCACCTGCCTGGTGGGCTGGGCGTTCCAGCCCATCTTCTTCTCGTTCGCCCCGAACGACAGCCCCGGCGCACCGGCTTCGACGACGAAGGTCGAGATGCCCTTCGCGCCCTGCTCGCCGGTGCGGGCCATCACCACGTAGACGTCCGAGCTGCCGCCACCGGAGATGAACTGCTTGACGCCGGTGAGCAGGTAGTCGTCGCCGTCGCGGACCGCACGCGTCTGCAGCGCGGCGGCGTCCGAACCGGCTCCCGGCTCGGTGAGGCAGTAGCTCGCCAGGCGCTCCATCGAGCACAGCTGCGGCAACCAGCGGGCGCGCTGCGCGTCGGTGCCGAAGCGGTCGATCATGCCCGCGCACATGTTGTGGATGGAGATGTAGGCGGCGATCGACGGATCACCGCCGGCCAGCGCCTCGAAGATCAGCGCCGAGTCGAACCGGCTGAGGCCGCTGCCGCCGACCGATTCGTCGACGTAGATCCCGCCCATGCCGAGCTGCCCGGCCAGCCGCAGCGTCTCGACCGGGAAGTGCTTGGCCTGATCCCACTCCACCGCGTGCGGCGCGAGCTGTTCGGCGGCGAACTCCCGCGCGGCATCGCGGATCGCGCGCTGGTCGTCGGTGAGCTCGAACGCCGACGCCGGGCCGGCAACCGCTGCAACGGACACGTCCACTCCTTCGCATTCGGCGGTCTCGGCGCGAAACCACCGGTTCCTGCGCGGCGGCACCGGCCCTCCGGCGCCGCCGCCCGGGTTCAGTGCATGGTCGGGATGGTGAAGCTGGCGCCTTCCTTCAGTCCGGAGGGCCAGCGCGAGGTGACCGTCTTGGTCTTGGTGTAGAAGCGGATCGAGTCCGGGCCGTGCTGGTTCAGGTCGCCGAATCCGGAGCGCTTCCAGCCGCCGAAGGTGTGGTAGGCGATCGGCACCGGGATCGGCACGTTCACGCCGACCATGCCGGTGTTGACCCGGGAGACGAACTCGCGGGCCGCGTCCCCGTCGCGGGTGAAGATCGCCACGCCGTTGCCGTACTCGTGCTCGCTGGGCAGCCGCAGCGCCTCGTCGTAGTCGGCGGCGCGCACCACCGACAGCACCGGGCCGAAGATCTCCTCGCGGTAGATCCGCATCTCCGGGGTGACGTGGTCGAACAGCGAAGCGCCGAGGAAGAACCCGTCCTCGTGCCCGGCGAGTGCGAAGTCGCGACCGTCGACCAGCAGCTGAGCGCCCTCCTCGACGCCCGCCCCGATCAGGTCCAGCACCCGCTGCCGGGCCTGCCCGGTGACCAGCGGGCCGAAGTCGGCGTCGGCGTCGAAGCTGGTGCCGATCTTGAGCTCGCCGACCCGCTCGACCAGCTTCTCCACCAGCGCGTTCGCGGTGGCCTCGCCGACCGGCACGGCCACCGAGATGGCCATGCAGCGCTCCCCCGCCGAGCCGTAGCCGGCGCCGATCAGCGCGTCGACGGCCTGGTCGAGATCGGCATCGGGCATCACGATCAGGTGGTTCTTGGCGCCGCCGAAGCACTGCGCGCGCTTCCCGTGGGCCGCGGCGGTGGTGTAGATGTACTCGGCGATCGCCGACGAGCCGACGAACCCGACGGCCTGCACGCGCGGCTCGGTCAGGATCGCGTCGACCGCGGTCTTGTCGCCGTTGACCACGTTGAAGATGCCCGGCGGCAGCCCGGCCTCGACGAACAGCTCGGCCAGCCGCAGCGGCACCGAGGGGTCCCGCTCGGAGGGCTTGAGCACGAAGGCGTTGCCGCAGGCGATGGCCGGTGCGGCCTTCCACAGCGGGATCATCGCCGGGAAGTTGAACGGCGTGATGCCCGCGACCACGCCCAGCGGCTGCCGCATCGAGTACACGTCGATGCCGGTGCCCGCGCTCTCGCTGTACTCGCCCTTGAGCAGGTGCGGGATGCCGACGGCGAACTCGACGACCTCCAGCCCGCGCTGGATGTCGCCCTTGGCGTCGGCGACGGTCTTGCCGTGCTCGGCGGCCAGCAGCCGGGCCAGCGAGTCCATCTCCTCGTTGACCAGCTGCAGGAAGCGCATCAGCACCCGCGCCCGCTTCTGCGGGTTGAGCGCGGCCCAGGCCGGCTGCGCCTCGGCGGCGTTGTCGACCGCCGCCACGACCTCCGCCTCCGACGCCAGCGGCACCCGGGCCTGCACCTGCCCGGTGTTGGGATCGAACACGTCGCCGAAGGAACCCGAGGTCCCCGCGACGCGCTTGCCGCCGATGAAGTGCTCCAGCTCGTTGGTCATCTCGCAACGCACCTTCCGCCGTACCGGCCGGTAATTACTCGGAAGTCAAACCTTTGGTACCCCAATCATTCCCAGAAGTCGGCCACCCGCAACAGGGTGTGCCGCGTCACACTTTCGCCTCAACTCGGTCCCGCACCCGCTCTGACAGGCCGAGGACGCCCACCTGACCCGCGCTCGCTGCCGCGCGGCCAACACGACTCGTCGGCATGCCGCCCCGGCCGGGCTGGTGGCGATTTCGCGCGGAATCGGCGTTCCGCACGCGGACGAGGAGACGTTCTCGCGCGAAATCGCCGCCGAACCGACCGCCGCGCAGAACCGGCGCGGCGAAGGGGTCAGAGCTCGGAGCCGAGGTACTTCTCGAGGATTTCGGCGAGTTCGGGGCCGAGCGGGAACTCGTCGGGCTTCGCCACCCAGGCGTAGGCGTCGTGCTCGGTCAGGCTCACTTCGACCACCGGTTCGACCAGGACCGACCAGGTGTGCTGGCGGTTGAAGCGACCCTTCTTGGTCGTGTAGTCGAAGGCACCCAGGTACCCGGTGATCTCCTTGACCCGGAGGCCGGTCTCCTCGCGGACCTCGCGGTGCAGCGCGGTGGTCAGGTCTTCACCGGGATCGACCTTGCCGCCGGGGAACTCCCACTCCCCGCCGCGGGAGTCCTCCGCGCACCGGCGCACCAGCAGGACCTGTCCGTCGACGTCGATGAGGGCCGCGACGATCTGCTGCTCGACACCGTCAGCGGCGTCGTGGCGAGTCAGGTCGGCCATGTCGGCCAAGTGCATGCGGGCCGTCCTCCCGGGCTTTCGGCCACGGTACCGCAGGGCGGATCAGGCTATTCGGCCGTGCAGAGCGCGTCAGACATCCGGCGGACGACTTCCAACCCGTCCGGGGCCAACGAGTAGCAGATCTGGGTGCCATCGCGGCGGGTGCGCACGAGACCCGCGTCCCGGAGCGTGCGCAGGTGCCCGGAGATCGTCGGCTGGCTGACGCCGAAGTGATCGGTGAAGTCGCAGGCGCAGATCTCGCCCTCCCGGCGCAGGCGCTCGAGCATGCCGAGGCGGATGGGGTGCCCCATCGCCCGGAACAGCGCCGCGGCGTGCGTCAGATCGTCGGTGCCCACGCTCGCATTGTATCGCCATCTTCCTATACATTGCGCATAGGTAAATTCCTATATAGGAGAACAACGATGACGTCAGGTGTGAACGAGCTGGTCCTGGAGGTGGCGGACCTGGCCGCCGCCGAGCGCTTCTACACCGAGGTGCTCGGCTTTCCCGTCATCGAGCGCTGGGAAGGCGAGCACTGGCGGCACCGGGAGGCGGTCTGGGTGCTGGCCGGAGGAACCCGGATAGGCCTGTGGAAGCCGGCCCTCGGCATCGCGCGCGCCCGCGGCGGCGTGCACGTGCACTACGCGCTGTCCGTGGACGACCAGGAGTACGACGCGGTGGTCGAGCGGATTCGCGGCCTCGGTGTGCAGGTGGACGAGGTCGAGTTCGGCCCGGGCAACGCGCGCTCGGCGTACGTGGCCGATCCGGACCACAACGTCGTCGAGTTCTGGACCTGGGACGTGACCGCGGGCAGCCCCGGCGCTCCGCGCGCGATCAGCGAAGCCGTTCCCGGGCTCTGATCCGAGGCCGACCAGCTGGTCCGCGCAGGCTCGTCCACAACGGACTCGACGCGCGGGCCGGCTGCGCGGCCCGATTCCCCGCCGGGACTGCTGGGCTCCTGGCACGAGCCGCCGAGCGCCGGAGTCCACAAAGCACAACCACGGCGCAGCGCGCTGATCGGCGGTCGCGGGCTTACCCTGCAACGCATGTCCTCCGAATCACCGGACATCTGGGCGATGGCCGACCTGGCCACGCCGTTCGCGGTTCGGACCGCGGCCACCCTGCGCGTGCCCGACGTGGTCAAGGACGGTCCGCTACCGCTCGCCGAGATCGCGCGCCGGTGCCACGCCGTGGCCGATCCGCTGGGCCGGGTGCTGCGTTTCCTGGTGCACCACGGCATGTTCACCGAACCGGAGCCCGACGTCTTCGGCCCCAACGACGCCTCCAACGCGCTGCGCAGCGATCTGGTCGACGGGCCGCGCTCCTGGCTCGACCTCGACGGTGCGGTCGGCCGCGCCGATCTCGCGTTCGTCGAACTCATCGAGCAGGTGCGCGGGCACCACCCCGCGTACGCGGCAGCGTTCGGACGGTCCTTCTGGGAGGACCTGGCGCACAACCCGCAGCTGTCGGACTCCTTCGACACCTTGATGGAGAACAAGACCCACGGGATCGCTCCGCTGGTCGCCGACGCGCACGACTGGACCCGTTACGCGCGGGTCGCCGACGTCGGCGGCGGCAAGGGCGTGCTGCTCGCCGAGCTCCTCCGCCGGTACCCGCAGCTGCGCGGTGTCCTGGTCGATCTGCCCGGGCCCGCCCACCACGCCACCGCCTACCTGCGGGAGCAGGACGTCCTGGAACGAGCCGAGGTGGTGGCGGCGAGCTTCTTCGAACCACTGCCCACCCGCGCCGACGCGGTGATCATCTGCGATGTCCTGGGCGACTGGGACGACGAGGACGCCGCCCAGATCCTGCGGCACTGCGGCCAGGCGATGGAACCCGGCGGCCGGGTGCTGATCGTCGAACTGCTGCCCGACACCGACCGGATGGCCACGTTCACCGAGATGGACCTGCGCATGATGGTCTACGTCGGCGGCCGGATGCGCGACCTCGACCGCACCCAGCAGGTCGCGGCCGCGGCCGGGCTGTCCGTCGAGGACTTCACCCCGCTGGACAACGGCTACGCGATCATCGAGTGCCGCTCCGCGCCCTAGCCACCTTGGCGGCGAGCGACTCGCGCCAGCCCTCCGGGAGATCGTCCAGGCCACGCGCGACGTGGTCGACCAGCTCCGCGCCGCGGTTCATCGACACCGCGAACACCTCGGCCACCCGCACGCCGTGCTGCGGGCGCGAGAGCACCTCGACGGTGTCCCCGGCGGTGATCTCACCCGCCTCCTCCACCGCGAGGTAGGCCCCGGTCCTGCCGTGCTCGGTGAACTCCTTGACCAGCGACTGGGCGTCCCAGAACCCGGCGAAGACCCGGCACGGGGTGCGCGGTCCGGTCACCCGGAGCACCGCCCCGCCGATCCGCCACCGCTCACCGATCACCGCCGAGCTGCTGTCGACGCCGGTCAGCGTGAGGTTCTCCCCCGCGTTGCCCGGCACCAGCTCCCGCCCCAGCACCCGGGACCAGTGCGCGAGTTCCTCCCGGTCGAAGGCGTAGGCGGCCTGGTACCACGCACCGTGGTGCTTGCGGTCGCACACCGTGTCCCCGCACACCCCGGTCGGCTCGAACAGGACCGGACGATCCACCGGCTGCTTGTCGATACCGCTGCGCCCGACGCGCCCGGTCCACTCCCCGGTCCGCACCACCGCGACATTCACCGACTGGACGATCCCCATACCCAGAACCTACGTCGCGGCCCATCCGCGCCCGCAACCGATGCCCACATGCGCCGGGCGCGGCGAGCGGAAGACCCGCTCATCGAGCCCGGTCCGACGCGGTTCCGCGGCGCAGGCGAACCGGAACGGACGCCAACGGGTGATCCGGCACTCTTTCAACGGCATTCCTCCTCCCTGTTCGGCATAACGGAATTGAGGCGCTGATCCGAAGGGCAACAACCATGCAGACCACCACGCGCGACGACCTCCTGCTCCGCTCCGCCGGCGGTGAAGACACCGCGAGCCTCGTGGAGCTGCTCGGCACCGCTTACCGCGACGAGCCCCGCATGGCTTCTCTGCTGCCCGATCGGACGCACCGGGAATCCCGGCTGCGCAAGCTGTTTTCCCTCCTGCTCGACCACGAGCACAGCACCGAGATCGCGGTGGCCTGCGGCCGGCCGCAGGGCGCAGCGGTGTGGGAGCGGCCCGGCGGCGAGGCACCCGCGCTCGGCCGCCGCCTCGCCCACCTCCCCGCACTGCTCTCCGTCTTCCGGTGGCACCTCCGGGACACCGCACGGGCGATCCAGACGTTCAACGCGACCGACAGCCACCGCCCGGACGAGCCGCACTGGCACCTGTTCGCCCTCGCGACCGCGCCGCAGGCGCGCGGCGGCGGAATCGCCCGCGCACTGCTGGAGTCCGGGCTCGCCCGCGCCGACGCCCGCGGCACGCCCGTGTACCTGGAAACCACCGCGCACGCCGGAGTCGCCCACTTCGAGCGGTTCGGCTTCCGGGTGATCCACGAGTTCCCGATCGCCGGCGGCCTGACCGCGTACGGGATGTGGCGCCCGGCCCGGCGCTGACCCGGTCGCGTCAGGGCCGCAGCCCGGCCACCAGGTCGGCGGGGGCGAACCGGACCGGGAATGGTCGTTCCGGCTCGAACAGCTCCTCGCCGACCACCCGCGCCACCCGCTGGTAGTCGCTGCCGCCGACCAGCTCCCACGCCGTCACCGACGGCACCTCCAGGTCCGGGTCGACGAGCCAGAAGTGCTGGCTGCCCAACCTGGCGTGGGCGGCCTTCCGCAGGCTGATGTCGTTCAGCCTGCTGCTCGGCGATGCGACCTCGACCGCCAGCACCGGCGCGGCCTGCAGGTTCTTCAACGTCAGATCGGCGTAGCGCGCGACCACGAGGTCCGGACGCAGCTCGGTGTAGAGGTCCTGCCGCACCGCGAACGGCGCGGCGAGCACCCGGTATTCGGGCGGACTCGCCCTATGCAGGCGGACGAACAGGGCACCCAGCGCCTCCTGGTGCGGCCACCCGGCTGCCGCGCCCACCAGCAGCTCACCGTCGACCAGCTCGTACCGGCGCCCGTCCTCCGGAAACGCCTCCAGGTCCTGGACCGTGAACCGACGGCCACCAAGATCGATCGACATCGCGTGCTCCCTCCACTCGTGCGGCCCCGGTTTTCGAGGTCCCGCATATAAAGAGGAGCGAAGGTGCCGCACAGATACAGCTGACACCGATGATCACCTGAACGGGTTGAAAACCCCTACCGCAAAAGAGAAGTGAGCGGGAACCCGACGCCTGGGTTCCCGCCCACTCGCACCATCGCGATATTTCCGACACCCCGCCACAGGGCCGCTGGTGCGTCTCGGGTGGCCGGCCGCGGGCCGACCACGGTCTCAACCGGTCAGTGGAACTGCGCGGTCTCGGTCGAACCGGCCAGCGCCGTGGTCGAGGAGTCCGGGCTGACCGCGGTGCTGATCAGGTCGAAGTAGCCGGTGCCCGCCTCGCGCTGGTGGCGGGTCGCGGTGTAGCCGTCGGCCTCGGCGGCGAACTCGCGCTCCTGCAGCTCCACGTAGGAGGTCATGCCGTCCGCCGCGTAGCCCTTGGCCAGGTCGTACATGCCGTAGTTCAGCGAGTGGAAGCCGGCCAGCGTGATGAACTGGAACTTGTAGCCCATGTGGCCCAGCTCCCGCTGGAACTTGGCGATCGTCGCGTCGTCCAGGTTCTTCTTCCAGTTGAACGACGGCGAGCAGTTGTAGGCCAGCATCTGGTCCGGGAACTTCGCCTTGACCGCCTCGGCGAACTTGCGCGCCACCTCCAGGTCCGGGGTGGAGGTCTCCATCCAGATCAGGTCCGAGTGCGGCGCGTAGGCCAGCGCGCGGGTGATGCACGGCTCGATGCCGTTGCGCACCTTGTAGAAGCCCTCCGGAGTGCGCTCACCGGTGGTGTACTGCTGGTCGCGCTCGTCGACGTCGCTGGTCAGCAGCGTCGCGGCCTGCGCGTCGGTGCGGGCGATGACCAGGCTGGGCACGCCGGCGACGTCCGCGGCCAGCCGCGCCGCGTTGAGCGTCTTGACGTGCTGGCTGGTGGGGATGAGCACCTTGCCGCCCAGGTGGCCGCACTTCTTCTCGGAGGCCAGCTGGTCCTCCCAGTGCACGCCCGCAGCACCAGCGGTGATCATGCCCTTCATCAGCTCGTAGGCGTTGAGGACGCCACCGAAGCCGGCCTCGGCGTCGGCGACGATCGGCGCCAGCCAGTGGATGTCCTCGCGCTCGCCGCCCGGCGTCTCCGGGTCCAGCGCCTCGGACCAGTTGATCTGGTCGGCGCGCTTGAGCGCGTTGTTGATCCGGCGGACCACCGAGGGGACCGAGTTCGCCGGGTAGAGGCTCTGGTCCGGGTAGGTCTCACCGGCCAGGTTGGCGTCCGCGGCGACCTGCCAGCCGGACAGGTAGATGGCCTGCAGACCGGCGCGGACCTGCTGGACCGCCTGGTTGCCGGTCAGCGCACCCAGCGAGTTGACGTAGTCGGTCTCGTGCAACAGCTTCCACAGCCGCTCGGCACCCTGCCGGGCGAGGGTGTGCTCCTCGCGCAGCGAGCCGCGGAGGCGGATCACGGTCTCGGCGGAGTGGGTGCGCTCGATGCCCTTCCACCGCGGGTTGGTGTCCCAGTCGCGCTGCAGCTCCTCAGCGGCCTGCTTCGCCTGCTCGCGGATGCTCATCTTGTTCCCCTTCCGGGCTCTCCTGCGGCCTGTTGCAACCCAGTTTTGCGCCCGGCCCCGCCAAACACGACCAGATTTTCGCGGTAATTTTCGAGATTTTTCTGTTAGCATCAACGCCATGACGGAGTTCGCCAGCGAAGAAGACCGCAATTTTTCGACGGAACACGACCTTCTGGTGTTCGGTCAGCGCCTGCGGCACTTGCGCCGCGCCGCCGGACTCACCCTCGTCGAGCTGGGTGAACGGGTCGGGCGCGCGCCGTCGCAGCTGTCGCTGCTGGAGAACGGCCACCGGGAGCCGAAGCTGTCGCTGCTGCGCGGGCTGGCCGATGCGCTGGGCACCTCCGTCGACGAACTGCTGTCCAAGAAGCCGCCGAACCGGCGCGCCGAGCTGGAGATCGCCGTGGAGAAGGCGCAGCTCGACCCGATCTACCAGCGGCTGGGCGTGCCGCCGCTGAAGGTCGGCAAGCGCGTGCCCACCGAGGCGCTGGAGCACGTGCTAGCGCTCTACGAGGAGCTCAGGCGCCGGGAGACCAAGCAGGTCGCCACCCCGGAGGAGGCCCGCAAGGCGAACGCCGAGCTGCGCCGGATGATGCGCGAGCACGGCAACTACTTCCCGGAGATCGAGAAGGCGGCCGCGGGCATCCTGGACAAGGTCGGCTACCACGGCGGACCGCTGTCGGAGGGGCAGATCCAGGCGATCGCCACCCACCTCGGCTTCGGGCTGCGGTTCGTCACCGACCTGCCGCGCTCGGTCCGCTCGGTCACCGACCTGAAGAACCGCCGGATCTTCCTGCGCCGCGAATCGCTGGGCATGCACAGCCCACGGACCATCCTGCTGCAGACGCTCGGCCACCTCACCCTCGGCCACAGCCAGCCCCGCGACTTCGCGGACTTCCTGCGGCAGCGCGTCGAGGCGAACTACTTCGCCGCGGCCGTGCTGGTGCCCGAGCAGACCGCGGTGCCCTTCCTGCAGGACGCCAAGGCCGAGCGCGACCTCGCGGTGGAGGACATGCGGGACGTCTTCTCGGTGTCCTACGAGATGGCCGCGCACCGCTTCACCAACCTGGCCACCCAGTACCTGGACCTGGTCTGCCACTTCGTGCGCAACGACGAGACCGGCATCATCTACAAGGCCTACGAGAATGACGGCCTGGTCTTCCCGAGCGACGCGACCGGCGCGATCGAGGGGCAGCGGATGTGCCGGTACTGGTCCGGCCGCCAGGTGTTCGCCTCCCAGGACCGCTACTCGACCTACTACCAGTACACCGACAAGCCGGGCGCGACCCACTGGTGCGTCGCGCACGTCGACCCGAGCCGCGGCCGCGACTTCGCGATCACGCTCGGCGTGCCCTACGCCGAGTCGCGCTGGTTCCGCGGGCGCGACACCAACAACCACTCCAAGTCCAAGTGCCCGAACGGCGAGTGCTGCCAGCGTCCACCCGCGGAGCTGGCCAGCCGCTGGGAGGGCATGGTGTGGCCGTCGGCGCGGGCGCACTCGCACGTGCTCGCCGCGCT
This sequence comes from Saccharopolyspora antimicrobica, assembly GCF_003635025.1. Taxonomy (GTDB): domain Bacteria; phylum Actinomycetota; class Actinomycetes; order Mycobacteriales; family Pseudonocardiaceae; genus Saccharopolyspora; species Saccharopolyspora antimicrobica. The sequence goes on from NZ_RBXX01000002.1 coordinate 974,537, forward strand.
CCCCGCGGACACCTTCCCCGGCGTCGACGAGGCCGACGTCTACGCGTTCGTGGAGGCCCACCAGAGCTGACCAATGTGGACCGACGCGCTAGGCCCGGCCGGGCGGCCCGGCCGTCGACTTCAGCGGGATGACCGGGCCTGCTGCACGCCGAAGAGGTGGTGTTCACGGTGATGCTGGAGGGCAGCCAGCACCGCCAGTGTCAGGCGTTCTGCGGTTCCACCGCACGTTCCGCCGATCCTGCGCTGTGAGCACACAGCGAACGCATCCGGATACCGGTAGGGCTCGGCTTCCTGGCCGCCCGAGGGCGTCAGAAGTCGCCGGTCGCAACTGCTCCGAGCAGTTCCTCCAGGTCGCCCATGCCCACGTGTTCTTGGTTGCTCAGGGCCGCGAAACGCAGATCGATGTCCGGCAGCCACGCGTTCAAGCACTTGAAACCAGCGTTGTCTCCGCTGTGGTAGCGCGCCTCGCGGCCAGCCAGCGGTCCCAGGAACCAGCCGTAACCGCACGCGGTCCGTGGCAACCTGGATCCACAGCTGATCTGCGGGCTGAACATCAGCGAGCGGGAGCTCGCCGTGAGCACATCACCCGCACGCAGGGCACGTGACGAGCGCGACCAAGGCGTGGAACTTCCCGGGCCTGCGCACACGCGGTGGTGGCGCTGACCAATCCCGCTGACGCCGAGGTGTGGGACGGGCTAGTGCACCTGGAGACCAGCGGGGTGAGCCCGTTGGGGATGAATCGCGACCACCGCGGCCTTCGAGCATGGGCAGCCGTGGCTGGAGGCGGTGCTCGCCGATCTGGGCGGCCGCAGGAATCAGGTGGTCGACACCCTGGCGGACGGCGGGCTCGGCGAGATCGTGCAGCCACCCAACGCGACCTGCCTGGCGTGGCTGGACCTGCGAACGTGGGACGAGCACGCGCCTGCGGAGTTCCTGCGCAAGACGGCGGGCGTCGTGCTCGGTGAGGGTGCGCACTACGGCGCGTCCGGAGCGGGCTTCGCACGGCTGAACTTCGCGACCGCGCCGGACGTGCTGGCCGAAGCTCTCGACCGGATCGTCCGCGTCCTGACCAGCGGCCGCGGGTAGCGCTTCGACCGGATGCCCTCCTGGCTCGGGAATCCCGCGCTGGGAGGGCATCTGCGCGAGCGGCGGTCGTCGCCCGTTCTGCCTACTATGCCGGTTGTGATCTCGCACGCCGATGTCCTCGCCCGCGCGGAAGCCGATGACGAGACCCTCCCGCTGCTCACCATCGACGAGTTCTTCGCCGGCAACACCGACGAGGAATCCCTGGCGCCGAACCAGTGGGGGTACGGACGCCCGGCGCTGAGCGAGATCGAACGGCGGCTCCGCGAGCTGGCGGAGGAGCCCGGCGTGTCCTGGGTGCGGGTACAGCTGCACGGCGACACCCACGCCCTCGACGGGATCGTCGCCGAAGCCATCGCGATCTGCACGGACAAGGAAGCCGGCGAAGTCGCGGAACTCCTCGACACCGAGTCCCTGCAAGCGGACGGCGTCATCGACGGCTACGCGACCGAGGACACCGGCGACGAACCCGAAATCCCGGCCGGAAACCGGGTCATCTCCGTCGTCTGGGACTGAAGGGCTCAGGCCGTTGACCGGATGTGCGGCAGCGCGATGTTCCACAGCGGTGGGATCGCACCGTCGGCGGGCACCGGTTGCTCGGGCGGCGCGGCCTCGGACCGGTGCTCACCGGTGAAGTCCGGGCTCGGCCCAACGCGCGGTGCGCGAACGCGCGAACGCGCCGCGAGCTCCTGCCCGTGCTTAAGGTCTCCGGCCGCGAGCTCGGCCAGCCATTCGGGGCCGTCCGTCGCGGCGGCCAAGTCGTCGAGGGCGCGGATCGGATCGCCTACGTGATCGCATACCAGCACACCGCGGACGTACTGCAGGACACGGCGGTCCAGCGGTCGGTCGATCCACGTCGTGAGCGCCATGTCGCAGCAGTGGACAGCGGTCTTGGGCTGCTTGTGCAGCAGTGCCGAGCAGATGTCCATCAACCACGCGTCGGGAGTCCACATGCCACCGCCGGCGACCCGCCATTGCATCGCGGTCCGGTAGAGGCCGTACCAGTCACCCTTGTCCAACAACGCCGTGCAGGCTTCGCGGAACGACGAATGCGGAGCAGGTGGTTTGACGCGCACCGGCTCAACCTACCTCCGCGTCCGGACACATCACCGATCATGACGTTCACGCGAGCACGCCGCGCAGGAATGCCTCGACCGCGCGGGAAAGTTGCGCGAGGCTGGCCGCGCTCCCGGACTCGGGCGCGTCCAGTGAGCGACTGCCGATGATCCGGTCGAACACCAATCCCTCGCACAGGCTGACCAGATCGGCACCTGCCGCCTCCGGGGCCGGCGCTTGCAGGGCGGTCATCAATGCGACCGCCAGCTGACGGGAAAACGCCGCCCGCGCCAGCGGTTCATGCAGCTCTGCGGTCGCGGTGACCTCGGCTACCAGCGCATATCTCGCGATGGTGTCGCTGCGCCGCTCCCCCAGCATGCGATCCAGGTGGGCCGCGATCCGATCGGCCGCAGCACGAACATCCGGCGGCGGTGCCGAACCTCCGAAGGCGTCGAAGTCGGCTCGTGCTCGGACCGCCAAGCGCGCCACCGCCGCTTCCAGCAGTGCTCGGCGGGTGCGCATGTAGTACGACGTGGAACCGCGCGGCAGCTCCAACCTCGCGTCCACGGCCAAGTGCGTCAGCGCCCGGACGCCCTGCTCGGCGACCAGCTCGATCGCGGCATCGGCGATCCGCGTCCGGCGGTCCTGCTCACACATGCCTCGACCTCCTCGTCAGCACCGCTACTCTACATCCATAGAGGCTCTATGAACGTAGAGGAGAGGCGATGCGCAAACGAGCTGATCTGCGCGAACGCTTCGACGTGGCCGCCGCTCGCGAAGGCTTCGAACTCGACACCGCGCAGCAACTGGTGGCCGACGAACTCGCCGGACTGGGTGCCGCCCCGCAGAAGCGCTTCCGCCGACCGCGCGGCCTGTACCTGCACGGCCCGGTCGGGCGCGGCAAGAGCTTCCTGGTGAACACGTTCTTCGCCGAAGCGCCCGTCCAGGCCAAGCTGCGAGTGCACTTCCACGACTTCTTCGACCAGCTCCACCGGACCATCGCGCGCATCCGAGCCTCGAACCGGACGAACGCCGTGGACAGCGCGATCGCCGAACTCGTCGGCAGCGCGCGACTGCTGTGCTTCGACGAGTTCCACGTGCACGATCCCGGTGATGCCGCGCTGGTCACCAAGCTGCTGCGCGCCCTGCTCGCACGCCGCGTCACGCTCGTGACCACGTCGAACTACCGCCCCGCCGATCTGCTGCCCAACCCGCTGTTCCACCACCTGTTCCGCCCCGCGATCGAACTCGTGGAGGGGAATCTCACCGTGGTCGAGCTCGGAGGCGGCCCGGACTACCGACGAGCCGGCGGGCGCGGGAATCAGGGCTTCGCGAGCGGAACCTGGTCGACGTCGCCGCCCGAGGAACTCCGCATCCCCACCACAGCCGAACGAACGCTGCTCGACGTCGACGGACGGCACCTGCGCGCTTCGGCCGTGCGCGACGGCCTGGTGTGGTTCGACTTCGACGAGCTCTGCGCAACCGCCACCTCGACGAAGGACTACCTCGTGCTCGCCGCGCGGTTCCGCACCTGGGTGATCACCGGTGTCCCGCGGTTGACCCACCGCGATGCGCAGGCCCAGCAGCGCTTCGCCAACCTCGTGGACGTGCTGTCCGAAAAGGACGCGACCCTGCACGTGGTGGCCCAGCAGGACATCGCGAGCACCCTGGCCTGCGGCCGCGACACCGACCGGACCGCGAGCCGCCTCGCCCTCCTGGAGTCCAGCAGCTGAACAGCGGAGGCCCCGCACCTGCGATGCGGGGCCTCGCTGCTGATCAGCGCCGTCAACCGAGCACGGTGACTTCCAGCTTCCGAACCGGGTCGATGACCTTGTCAGCCGTGGCGACAGTGCCATCGATGGCATCGTGGACGCCGTCGGCGAAGGCCGGGCCACCGCCCAGCAGGCCGAGTCCCGTTGCCGTCAGCATCGCGAGCACGAACGAACGCAAGCGCATTGCTCAGTCTCCATTCCAGGGTTGAGGTGTGCGCTTCGAAGTCTGGTTCGCAGTGTCACCGTGCGCCCGTGCACGCACCCTTCTGCCCCGGGGCCTCACTCGATCAGCGTGGTCTCCTCGCACGATCGGCGACCACGAGCCGTTGCGGCGGAACGTCTTTCGAAGGCGCGAAAATCCCGCCAGAACGCCAAGTGCCTTCCTCCCCGGGTGGGAAGGAAGGCACCTGTGGGAGATCGAGCTACTTCTTGCCCTTGGCCTTGTCGTCCTTGGACTCGTCGGTGGACAGCGCGGCGACGAAGGCCTCCTGCGGGACCTCGACGCGACCGATGGTCTTCATCCGCTTCTTGCCCTCCTTCTGCTTCTCCAGCAGCTTGCGCTTCCGGCTGATGTCACCGCCGTAGCACTTGGCGAGCACGTCCTTGCGGATCGCGCGGATCGTCTCGCGGGCGATGATCCGCGAACCGATCGCCGCCTGGATCGGCACCTCGAACTGCTGGCGCGGGATCAGCTCGCGCAGCTTGGTGGCCATCTTCGTGCCGTAGCCGTAGGCCGCGTCGCGGTGCACGATCGCGCTGAAGGCGTCCACCGGCTCGCCCTGCAGCAGGATGTCGACCTTGACCAGGTTCGACGACTGCATCCCCGACTCCTCGTAGTCCATCGAGGCGTAGCCGCGGGTGCGGGACTTGAGCTGGTCGAAGAAGTCGAAGACGATCTCCGCCAGCGGCAGCGTGTAGCGCAGCTCGACGCGGGTCTCCGACAGGTAGTCCATGCCGGACAGCTGACCGCGGCGGCTCTGGCACAGCTCCATGATCGTGCCGACGAACTCCGACGGCGCGATGATGGTGCACTTCGCGACCGGCTCGAAGACGTCCTTGATCTTGCCCTCGGGCCAGTCCGACGGGTTGGTGACGACCAGCTCGGTGCCGTCCTCCATGCCCACCTCGTAGACCACGTTCGGCGCGGTGGAGATCAGGTTCAGCTTGAACTCGCGCTCCAGCCGGTCGCGGGTGATCTCCAGGTGCAGCAGCCCGAGGAACCCGCAGCGGAACCCGAAGCCCAGCGCACCGGAGGTCTCCGGCTCGTAGGTCAGCGCGGCGTCGTTGAGCTGCAGCTTGTCCAGCGCCTCGCGCAGCAGCGGGTAGTCGGTGCCGTCCACCGGGTAGAGCCCGGAGTACACCATCGGCTTGGGCTCGCGGTAGCCGCTCAGGGCTTCCTCGGCGCCCTTGCGCTCGGAGGTGATCGTGTCGCCGACCTTGGACTGGCGGACGTCCTTCACACCGGTGATCAGGTAGCCGACCTCGCCGACGCCGAGGCCCGCCGAGGGCTTGGGCTCGGGCGAGATGATGCCGACTTCCAGCAGCTCGTGGGTGGCGTCGGTGGACATCATCCGGATCCGCTGCCGCGGCGTGATCTTGCCGTCCACCACCCGGATGTAGGTGACCACACCGCGGTAGGTGTCGTAGACCGAGTCGAAGATCATGGCGCGCGGCGGGGCGTCGGAATCGCCCTGCGGCGCCGGGATCTGCCGCACGACCTCGTCGAGCACCGCGTCGACGCCCTCACCGGTCTTGGCCGACACGCGCAGCACGTCCTCCGGCTCGCAGCCGATGATGTGCGCCAGCTCGGCGGCGTACTTGTCCGGCTCCGCGGCGGGCAGGTCGATCTTGTTGAGCACCGGGATGATCTGCAGCTCGTGCTCCATCGCCAGGTACAGGTTGGCGAGCGTCTGCGCCTCGATGCCCTGCGCGGCGTCGACCAGCAGGATCGCGCCCTCGCACGCGGCCAGCGACCGGCTGACCTCGTAGGTGAAGTCGACGTGACCGGGGGTGTCGATCATGTGCAGCACGTGGTCGACACCTTCGGAGGTCCACGGCAGGCGCACGTTCTGCGCCTTGATCGTGATGCCGCGCTCCCGCTCGATGTCCATCCGGTCGAGGTACTGGGCCCGGTACGCGCGTTCCTCCAGCACACCGGTCAGCTGCAGCATGCGGTCGGCCAGCGTCGACTTGCCGTGGTCGATGTGCGCGATGATGCAGAAGTTCCGGATCCGCTCCGGGGGCGTGAACGTGGTATCGGCGAAACTGCTCACTCAGTGTTCCTCGCGGATGTCGGCTGGGTGCGGGGGTTCACCCCATGGTCCCACGACACGCCAAGTGCCCGATGTCCAACTCCGGGTCATCCCCGATGCCACCGCCGCTCGCACGGTGCTGAGCTGGTCGTATGAGTGGTTTTCCGGAGTTCGCCCTGGACCGTGCGTTCGGTCACCCGCGCGGTTTGCTGGGCACCGTGGGCGGCTGGCTGATGGCCCACCACAACGCGGCGACCGAGCAGCAGGTCGTCCGGCTGGCCCGGCTCTCCGGCTCCGAGCGGGTGCTGGTCATCGGGCCGGGCCCGGGTGTGGGACTGCGGGCGGCCGCCGGGCAGGCGGCTCGGGTGGTGGGCGTCGAGCCTTCCGAGCAGATGCGCCAAGCCGCCGCGCACCGCTGCACCGGTTTGGCCAACGTGGCGCTGCAGGACGGTGACGCCGAGTCGACCGGCCAGCCGGACGCGGCGTTCGACGTGGCGCTGAGCGTCAACAACGTGCAGCTGTGGCCGGACCGGATCGCGGCGCTCGCCGAGCTGCGCCGAGTGCTGCGGCCCGGTGGCGCTCTGCTGCTGTCCACCCACGCCCGGTGGCTGCCCGGTGGACGCGCCGGGCTCGACTCGGACGTGCGCGCGGCCGGGTTCACCGACGTGCAGGTATGGGCCTGGCAGCCGCCGGGCCGGGCCGGCGCGCAGGTGCAGGCCCGCGCCGTTCGCCCGGCATGACCGGTCGTTACCGTTGACGGCCGGTAACCCGACCGAACGAGCTCTTGGAGGACCGCCAGATGTCGTTGGGCTTGACGCTGCCCAAGGCCGAGCTGCACCTGCACATCGAAGGGACCATCGAACCGGAGCTGGTGTTCAGCCTCGCCCGGCGCAACGGCGTGGAGCTGCCCTTCGCGACCGTGGACGACCTGCGCCGCCGGTACGTCTTCGACGACCTGCAGTCCTTCCTCGACCTCTACTACCTGTCGATGGCCGTGCTGCGCACCGCGCAGGACTTCACCGACCTCACCGACGCCTACCTGGCCAAGGCCCGCGAGCAGGGCGTCCGCCACGCGGAGATCTTCTTCGACCCGCAGGCGCACGTCTCCCGCGGCGTCCCGCTGGCGGAGGTGATGACCGGGCTGACCGAGTCGCTGCGGACCAGCCGGGAGCGCTTCGGCATCTCCACCCGGCTGATCGCGTGCTTCCTGCGCGACCTCGGGCCGCAGGAAGCGCTGTCGACCTGGGAGACGCTGCAGCCGCACCTGGAGCACATCGACGGCATCGGCCTGGACTCCGCCGAGGTGGGCCACCCGCCGCAGCTGTTCGAGCCGGTCTTCACCCGGGCCCGCGACGCAGGCCTGCACGTGGTCGCGCACGCCGGTGAGGAAGGGCCGCCGGAGTACGTCTGGCAGGCCATCGACGTGCTCGGCGTGGAGCGCGTCGACCACGGCATCCGGTCGGTGGAGGACGGCGCGCTGCTCAAGCGCCTCGCCGGTGACCGCACTCCGCTCACGGTGTGCCCGCTGTCGAACGTCCGCCTGCGCTGCGTGCCGGAGCTCTCCCGGCACCCGCTGCCGCGACTGCTGGACGCCGGCGTGCTGGTGACGATCAACTCCGACGACCCGTCCTACTTCGGCGGCTACGTCGGCGAGAACTTCACCGCGCTGCAGGAAGCGCTGAAGCTCGACGACTCGGTGCTGCGCCAGTTCGCCGCCGACTCCTTCCGGGCCTCGTTCCTCCCCGAGGCGGAGCGCGACGCCCTGATCGCCGAGATCGAGTAGCGATCGCCGGAGCGCGGCTCCGGTCAGGCCCGGGCGAGCTCGACCAGGTGATCGGCGAGCTCGCCCGGCACCGCGTTGGAGCCGAGACTGCGGCCGACCAGCACGACCGGGCCGTGCGCGGCGACCACGAGGACTTCGACGCGCAGAATCGCTCGCCCGCACCTTCGGATCACCCCGGAGACGCCGAGCGCCTCCGCATAGGCACGCCGGGCGCCGAGAACGAGCAATCGCTCAGCTCTCGCCGTCCGGCCAGACCACACCGGAGAGCGCCCGCAATCCCCGCGCCACTTCAGCCGCGCTCGGGGCGTCCTCGGGCGAGACCATCCACTGCAGCATCACCCCGGACAGCAGTGCCATGTGCACCGATCCCAGGCTGCGCACCTGCTCGTCCGGGAGGGAATCCTCGCCGGTGACCAGCAGCGCCGCCGCCTGTCCCGCCCTGCCCTGCCGCATGCCGTCGGCCAGCCGGTCGCGCAGCTCCGACGAGCGCGCGGCCTGCATGAAGGCCTCGACGCTGGCCAGCCACAGCGGGCGGTGGCTGGTGAACGAATCGATCATGCGCGCCCACATCGCCTCGAACCGCTCCGCCGTCCCGGCGTCGCTCTCACCTTCGGCGCCGAGGGTGCGCGCGACTTCGGCGCCCCACTCGTCCATCGCCTCGAACAGCGCGGCGTTGAGCAGGTTCTCGCGCGATCCGAAGTGGTAGCCGATCGCGGCCATGCTGACGCCCGCCTCGGTCGCGATGTCGCGCACCGTCGAGCGCTCGTAGCCCTTGTCGAGCAAGCAGCGCTTCGCCCCGGCCAGCAGATCCTCGCGGTTTCCCATGGCCGGACCCTAGCAGTTGATGGCGCATCCGCCTCAGGCAAACGCCTTGCGCAAACGTCTTGCGCATTTGCCCAAATCCTGGATAGCGTTCCTCCGCACCGGACGCCGACCCGGCGGTCCACGACGGAGAGGAGCGGCCAATGACCGGCCGCACGCGACATTCGAAGACGTTCGCCGTTCTGCTCGCGGCCGGACTGACCGCAGGGCTCGCCGCTTGCGGAGCGCAACAGCCGGATGACCCCGTGGTGCTGACCGATTCCGGTCCCGTGCGCGGTGCCGTGACCGAGCAGACCCGGTCCTTCATCGGCATCCCGTACGCGGCCCCGCCCACCGGCGCCCTCCGCTGGGCACCGCCGCAGCCCGCGCAGCCGTGGGAAACGCCCCGCGATGCGACGCGCAAGGGCAACTCGTGCCCGCAGGTCGGCATGGAGATCGGCGAGCCGAGCACGACGGAGGACTGCTTGTACCTCAACGTCACCGCACCGCGGCGGGCCGCGGACCGGCCGCTACCGGTGATGGTCTACCTCCACGGCGGCAGCTTCGTCGACGGCGTCGGGCACCGCTACGACCCCACACCACTGGTGACCAGGGGCGATGTCATCGTGGTGACCGTCAACTACCGGCTCGGCGTCTTCGGCTTCCTCAGCCACCCGGCCCTCGACGCCACCGGCGACTACGGGCTCCAGGACCAGCAGGCCGCGCTGCGCTGGGTCCAGCGCAACGCGCGGGCGTTCGGCGGTGACCCGGGCAACGTGACGCTGTTCGGCGAGTCGGGAGGCGGGTTCTCGGTGTGCGACAACCTGGTCTCCCCCGGCTCCGCCGGGCTCTTCCACCGCGCGATCATCCAGAGCGCCCCGTGCGCTGTTCAGTGGTCTCCCGAGACGACCTCCGCGCCGCGCCCGAGGGCCATCGCCGCGCAGCAAGGGGTCGGACTGGCAGCTCGCGCGGGGTGCGCCGATGAGGCGACAGCGGCGGACTGCCTGCGGCGCAAACCGGTACCAGAACTGCTGGAAGTCGCCGCCGGGGAGAACTTCAGCCCCGCGCTCGGCGGCACCGCGCTGCCGTTGGACCCGGCGACCGCGCTGGAAAGCGGCCGGTTCGAACGAGTTCCCGTGCTGCACGGCATCAACCGCGACGAAGAGCGCTTCATGACCATGGGTGCGGAGCTGATGAACGGCCGGCCGCTGAGCTTCGAGCAGTACCGCGCCGAAGTGGCGCAGCTGTTCCCGGCCCACGCCGACGCCGTGATCCGCGAATACGGTTGCTACGACGACAGTTGCGCGAGCCTGGCGAGATCAGCCGCGATCACCGACCACCGCTGGGCGAAGTCCTCGCTGGACACCGCCACCGCACTGGCCCGCTGGACACCCACCTACAGCTACGAATTCGCACCGCGGGAAGCGCCCTGGCATGCAGGAGTCCCCCGGCCGCCGTACCCGATGGGCGCCTACCACACCGCCGAGCTGCCGTACCTGTTCAACGCGGACTGGGCCGAGCCGCTGGACCAGGCGCAGCGGGAACTCGCCGTCCAGATGATCGGCTACTGGACGCGGTTCGCGGCCACCGGAGACCCCAACGGGGACGACGCCGCGCGGTGGGACCGGCATGTGGTCTTAGCGCTGGAATCCGGTCGGGCGGGCGGCATCGCGGTCCGGGATTTCGCCGCCGAGCACCACTACGAGTTCTGGACCGCGATCGGCTGAACCGGGTGTCGCGGTTCCACCCGGGGCCGCCACGCTCTCGTCAGAGGTTCCGGACGTCGACGCGCAGCGGGTGGTCCGACGGGATCTCCACCAGCACGATCCGCATGCCGTCCGGGTCGGCGATCCAGGCCTCGTGCAGGCCCCACGGCTTGCACTCGGGCTCGGCCAGCACGGTGACACCGCGCTCGCGGAGCTGCTCGAACTCCGACCGCACATCGCGCACCTGCACCCAGAGCACCTGGTCCGGGCTCGGTCCGGGGCCGCCGCTGCCGGAGATCTCCAGCAGCCCCTGTCCGAGGAAGAACACCGTGCCACCGGGGAACTCCCGGGCGATCGCCAACCCGAGCACGTCCCGGTAGAAGCGCAGCGAACGGTCCCGCTCGCGCGGTCGGAGGATCAACCGGCTGGCCAAGACATCCATGTCCCATTCCTACCCGGCCGAACCCCGGATCGCCGGATCAGCTCGCCGCATCCACCGAACGTCCCGAGCGCTGATCAGGCGATGCCGAGGAGGACGACTCCGGTGAGGACGACGAGTGCTCCCGTCATCCGGCGGCCGGGTTGGGACTCGCCGAGGAAGCGCCAGGCCAGCAGGCCCGCGATGACGATGCTCAGCTCGCGGGCCGGGGCCACCAGGCTCACCGGGGCGAGCTGCATCGCGAACAGGACGAGGATGTAGGCCAGCGGCGACAGCAGCGCCACCGCCAGCACCGCCGCGCGGTGCTCGGACCAGACCGCGGCGATCTGGGCTCGGCGGCGGGCCGCGTAGGGGGCGAGCAGTCCGGAGCGGGCGAAGTTGTTCGCCCAGTCGTACAGCAGCGGGGACAGCGCCAGGCCGGTCACCGCGTAGGCGTCCCACACCGTGTAGGTCGCGATCAGCGAACCGGTCAGGACGCCGAACCCGACCCCGGCCAGGCTCGCGCCGGAGCGGGGCAGGCCATCGGACAGCCCGATCACCAGCACTCCCGCGATCACCAGCAGGCCGCCGGCGACCCCGAGCCAGCCCGGCCGCTCGCCCAGCACCAGCACCGCGATCAGCATCGCCAGCATCGGGCCGGTGCCCCTGGCCAGCGGGTAGACCACCGACATGTCACCGACGGCGTAACCGCGCTGCAGCAGCAGGAAGTAGGCCAGGTGCACGACCGCGCTGACGAGCACGCCCAGCACCCAGTCACCCAGCGGCGGAACGCCGAACAGCACCAGCGCCCCGGCGGCCACCGGCAGGTACAGCACCGCTGAGCAGGTGGCGGTCAGCCAGACGAAACCGGCGCCTGCCGATCCGGCCCGCTTGGCGAAGAAGTTCCAGCCCGCGTGGGCGAACGCAGCGGCCACGACGAGAACAACGGCGACCAGACCCATGGAACCCTCTCCGCACCGCGCGGGCGCGCGGCAGCCGGGTTCCTCCAGGCTTTTGTCCCGTCAGATGTACGACCGCGTCCGTTCGACGGTCGCCGGTGCCGCTCGGACCGGTCCCCCGCGCTCCTGGTTGTGGCGATCTGCGTCGGAGCGGGAGCGGAACCCTAGGCACAGCCAGCCGTGATGCTACGCCGCGCGGACACCCTGACTGAAGGATCTTGTGGGCTGCGGCACCCTCGCCGCTACGCGCCGGCGGCCATCTTCCAGCCGAGGCTGATGACGAGGCCGACGACCACGGTCAGGAAGACCCGGCGCACGAAACCCGATCCGCGCCGGGCGGCCAGCATCGCGCCGAGCACGCTGCCCGCGATGTTGCTCAGCGCCATCAGGATTCCCAGGCCCCAGAGCACCTTGCCCGCCGGGATGAAGAAGATCAGCGCGCCGATGTTGGTCGCGACGTTGACCACCTTCGCCGTGGCCGATGCCGTGAGGAACGCGAAGCCGACCAGGCCCACCAGCAGGAACACCAGGAACGATCCGGTGCCGGGACCGGCGATGCCGTCCCAGAAGCCGATCACCGCACCGCCCGCGAGCATCACGAGCAGCTGGACGCGGCGCTGGAAGCGCGGCGCGTCCACCGACCCGAGGTCGGGCTTGCGCCAGGTGTAGAGGCCCACGGCCACCAGCGCCACGAGCACGATGATGTTGAGCACGTGCGAGGGCAGCGCGTTGGCGAGCATCGCTCCGCCCAGCGATCCCAGCAGCGCGACCAGCGCCATCGACAGCGCGGCGCTCCAGTCGATCGGAGTGCGCTTGGCGTAGGTGCGGGCGGCCGCGGCGGTGCCTGCGATCGCCGCGACCTTGTTGGTGGCCAGCGAGTAGATCACCTCACCGCCCGGCAGGAGCAGCAGCATCGCGGGCAGCTGGATCAGCCCGCCGCCACCGACGATGGCGTCGACCGCCCCCGCGAGGAACGCCGCCGCGCAGAGGAAGAGCAGTCCGGCGAGCGTGAGATCGGCGAAACCAGGCCAGTTCAGGGCATCCAGCACGAGGATCGACCTTATGGTCTGCGGGGACCGGTTCCGAGCCGATGTGATCGCTGTCGCGCCCGCTCGCCCGGCCGGCATCCGCCCAGGTCGCGGCTGTTAACATGGTCGACCGTGCCGTGCGGCGTTCCGCCGTGGAGGAAACCTGCCCCCGGGCAGGGCCGAGTCAAGCGCGGCACGACCGATTCGACAGACGCGAAAGAGGCGAACAGTGGCCAACATCAAGTCCCAGATGAAGCGGATCAAGACCAACGAGAAGAACCGGCAGCGCAACAAGGCCGTGAAGTCCTCGCTGAAGACCGCGATCCGCAAGTTCCGCGAGGCCGCTGCCGCCGGTGAGAAGGACAAGGCCATCGAGCTGCAGCGCGCCGCCAGCCGCGAGCTGGACAAGGCCGCCAGCAAGGGCGTCATCCACCGCAACCAGGCCGCCAACAAGAAGTCGGCTCTGGCGCAGCGCGTCAACGAGCTCTGAGTTCGGTCTGCTCAACGGCCCTCTCCCCGCGCGGGAAGGGGCCGTTTTGCTTGTCAGGAGCGCTGGTTGCGGAGTTCGACGAGGCGCAGGACGGTGCGTTCCAGTGCGTAGGTGGCGTCCGCGGCCATGCCCTTGACACCGGCGTTGACCTCGGCGACCGCCTGGAGCGCGGCCGCGAGGGTCTTGGGCGTCCAGCCCCTGGACTGCGCCAGCGCCTTCTTCACCTTCCACGCGGGCATGCCGAGCTCGCCGGCCAGGCGGAACGGGTCGTTGCGACCGCCGGCCGCGGCGACCCGGCCGATGGTCCGGACCGAATCCGCGAGCGCATCGGCGATCAGCACGTGCGGGACGCCGAGCTGCACCGCCCAGCGCAACGCCTCCAGCGCGGCGGCCCGGTCGCCGGTCACGGCCTTCTCCGCGACCGCGAACCCGGTGACCTCCGCGCGTCCCCGGTGGTAGCGGCGCACCGCGGTCTCGTCGACCTTCCCGCCGGTGTCGGCGACCAGCTGGGTCGCCGCCGCGGAGAGCTCGCGCAGGTCCGAGCCGACGGTCTCGATCAGCGCGGCCACCGCGGCCGCGTCCGCCTTGCCGCCCGCCCGGCGGACCTCGTCGCGGACGAACGCCTCCCGCTCGGCGGACTTGGTGATCTTGTTGCACTCGGTGACGCGCGCGCCCAGCTTGCGCAGCGCGTTGGGCAGTTCCTTCGCGTACTTCGACCGCCCGCCGCCGGTGTGCACGACCACGAGCGTCACGCCGTCCACCGGCTGCTTGGCCTGGGCCAGCAGGGCTTCGGCGATCTCCTTGCCCGCGTCCTGCGCGGATTCCACCGCCAGCACCCGTCCCTCCGCGAACAGCGACGGGCTGAGCAGCTCGGCCAGCTCCGGTGGAGTGAGTTCGCTCACCTTCACCCGGCGCAGCTCGGCGTCCGGGTCCGCCGCGCGGGCCGCTCCGACCGCCGCCCACAGCGCGCGTTCCACCAGCAGTTCCTCGTCGCCGAGCACCAGGTGCAGCGGATCGGTGACCACGGACGGTGAGCTCATGCAGGCATCGTCCCACGCACCCGCGACGATCCCGGCATCTGGATCGGCCTGGCCAGAACCGCGCGCGATCCATTAGCGTTGCGGGCACAACCGAATAGCTCATCCAGAGGGGCAGAGGGAACGGCCCGATGAAGCCCCGGCAACCGTTCGTCCGGCGAATCGTGTCTTCTTCCGCGAGGTCTCCGGCGAAAGCGGTGCCAATTCCGACCCGTCCGCGGGACAGATGAGGAGAGGACCTCGCGATGACCGCTGCTGCCCCTGCCCAGAAGACCTACGACCTGGGCAACGCCGTCGAACTGGTGTCCAAGGAAGAGGGGCACCGGCAGCCGCTGGCCCCCGAGTTTGTCTCGCTCGAAGACTTCTCCCCGCTGGAAGTGGCCTACGACTTCCCGCGAATCCGCCGCGAGGACATCGAAGCCGGCCCCCGGTCGATCTGGCGCTACAAGCAGCTGCTCCCGGTGCCGACCAACGTCGAGGATCACCCGAACACCGACCCCGGCTGTACGCGCCTGATCCGCGCCGACAACCTCGCGAAGGCGTTGGGAGTCAAGCGGATCTGGATCAAGGACGACACCGGCAACCCCACCCACTCGTTCAAGGACCGCGTGGTCGCGGTCGCGCTGGCCGCCGCCCGCGAGTTCGGTTTCAAGGTGCTGGCCTGCCCGTCGACCGGCAACCTGGCCAACGCGGTGGCCGCGGCCGCCGCCCGCGCCGGCTGGGACTCGGTGGTGCTGGTGCCGAAGACCCTGGAGCGCGCCAAGATCCTGATGAGCGCGGTCTACGACGGCTCGCTGCTCGCCGTCGACGGCAACTACGACGACGTCAACCGCCTGGCCACCGAACTGGCCGGCGAGCACGAGGACTGGGCGTTCGTCAACGTCAACGTCCGCCCCTACTACTCCGAGGGCTCCAAGACGCTGGCCTTCGAGGTCGCCGAGCAGCTCGGCTGGCGGATCCCCGAGCAGATCGTGGTGCCGATCGCCTCCGGTTCGCAGCTGACCAAGGTCTACAAGGGATTCAACGAGCTCGGCCAGGTCGGCCTGGTGGAGCCGAGCCCGGTGCGGATCTTCGGCGCGCAGGCCACCGGCTGCTCCCCGGTGTCCACCGCGTACAAGGGCGGGCACGACGTGGTGCAGCCGGTTCGGCCGGACACCATCGCGCGCTCGCTGGCCATCGGCGCGCCCGCCGACGGCCCGTACGTGCTGGACATCGTGCGCAAGACCAACGGCGCCATCGAGGACGTCACCGACGACGAGGTGCGCGACGGCATCCGGTTGCTGGCCCGCACCGAGGGCATCTTCGCCGAGACCGCCGGTGGGGTCACCGTGGCCACCGCGAAGAAGCTCATCGAGACCGGCCAGATCGACCCGGACGCCGAGACCGTCCTGCTGATCACCGGTGACGGGCTGAAGACGCTGGACGCGGTCCAGGACCAGATCGGCCCGAAGGCCACCGTGGCGCCGACGACCGAGGCCGTCAACCAGGCTCTCGGCCTGTAATTCCCTCCGGGCAGTGCGCGGTGCCACCGAGGCGCCGCGCACTGTCCACAAGAGACCGTAGTCAGCGATCCACCGCGCGCAGCGGATCCCCTCGTGAGACGTGCCGGGGGCCGTTCGGCCCCGGCATGATCGCGATGTCTCCTTCCTGGTCGGTGCGCAGCACTTTCGCGCCCGCGCGGGTGAGCACATCCACCACGAACGGGCTGGGGTGCCCGTAGCTGTTGCCGTCGCCGACGCTGATCAACGCCGTCCCCGGGCGGACCGCGTTCAGGAATCTCGGTGTGGTGTAACGAGATCCGTGGTGCGGGACCTTGAGCACATCCGCCCGCAGGTCCAGCCCGGAGGCGACGAGCTCGCCCTGGGCGGGCAGCTCGATGTCGCCGGTGAGCAGCACCCGCCCGGCCGGCGTGGTGGCCAGCAGCACGATCGATGCGTCGTTGGCGTCCTCCGCTGTTTGCGTCCTGGCCAGCGCCGGGTCCGGCGCCAGCACGTCGAGCACCAGGCCCGGCCAGCTCGCCCGCTGCCCGGCCTGCATCGGCACGACCGGAACCCGGTGCGCCCTGGCGTCTCGCACCACCTCCCGCATCGCCCACGCCGGTTCCCGCAGCGGCCCCACCGCCACGGCTCCGACCGAGAACCTGCCCAGCAGGCCGGTGAGTCCGCTGACGTGATCGGCGTGCAGGTGCGTCAGCACCGCCAGCGGAATCCGGCGCACTCCCAACCGGTCCAGGCACGCCGCGGACCGTTCCAGATCCGGACCGGTGTCGACCACGACGGCTTCTTCCGGCCGCCCGGTGGCGAGCACCAGCCCATCGCCCTGACCGACGTCGCAGGCGACCATGCTCCAGCCGGGCACCGGCCAGCCGGACACAGCGCTGCGCACCGGCACCAGCACGAGCACCACCACCAGCAGGGCCACCGCCGCCAAGACGCGGAACCGCTTGCCCCGCAGGACGAACAGGCCGACGACGACCAGGGCCGCCAGCAGCAGTCCACCGGCGGTGCCGGGTAACCATTCGAACGATCCGCCGGGGACGGCAGCCGCGCGGTCGGCCACCAGCGCCAGCCACTCCAGCTCTGGCGCGGCCAGCCAGCAGAACGCACCCGCCAGCCACCCGGAGAGCGGCGCGACCACCGTTGCGAGCACTCCGAGCACGGTCGCCGGTGCGACGACCGGACCGGCCAGCAGGTTCGCCGGTACCGCGACCAGGCTGACCGTCCCGGACAGCGCCGCGACCAGCGGAGCCGTGACGACGTGCGCGGCCAGCGGGACCGCGATGGCTTCCGCAACGCCGACCGGAACGCCGCGATCCCGCAGCGCGGCCGCCCACGCCGGTGCCAGCACGACCAGTCCGGCCGTCGCCGCGACGGACAGGGCGAACCCGGCGCTCGTGGCCAGCTCCGGCAACAGCAGCAGCAAACCGATCACGCTCGCCGACAGGACGGGCAACGCCGAGCGCCGTCTGCCCAGCACCAGCGCCAGCAGGGTGACCGCACCCATCGCCGCCGCCCGCAGCACGCTGGGCTCCGGACCGGCCAGGACGACGAATCCGACCAGCGCCGCGCCCGCACCCAGCACCGAGAGCACCGGTCCGGCGCCGATCAGGTGCAGCACCAGGAGCACGGTGCCGCACACGATCGCCAAGTTGGCCCCCGACACCGCCATGAGATGCGTGAGGCCTGCGGTTTCGAAGTCCTGCGCCACTTCCGGCGGCAGCGCTCTGGTGTCGCCGATCACCAGTCCGGGCAGCAGTCCGGCCGCGGCCGGGCTCAGCTCCGCCGCTGCCGTTCGGCGCAGCCCCTCGCGCAGGTCCGCCGCGGTCCGCTGCCAACCCGGCGGCGCAGCGACGTCGGTGGGAGCCCCGAACACCTGCAGCGCGGCGATCGTGAGCTCACCCGACCGCGGTGGTGCGGCCTTGCCGCGGACCGTCACGCTCTGCCCGGCGATGAGGTCGCGCCACCGGTCGGTCGGCACCAGCAGCACCACCGAGCCACCGGCCCGCACGTGCCTGCCCACCACGACGGCGGTCTCCAGCTCGGTCCGGACCAGAGCGCGGTCCTGTGCTCGCTGCGCTCCGAACGACGGGCCGCGCAACGGGATCGGCGCACTGGTCAAGGTCACCCGTGCCGTCAACCGCTCGCCGTGGTGGGCTGCTTGACGCACCGGGTGGTGCTCGGCGTGGTGGCCGCGGACGGCCATGCCGGCTGCCGCGACACCAGCCAGCAGCAGGACCACCAGCGTTGCCCTGGCCCAGGCGCGGTTCCGCGAAGCCGGCCACACCAGCGGCACCACCAGCAGCGCGAACACCGCTGCCACCGCTGCCACGAGCCACCCGGCCAGCAGGCCGATCAGCGTCGCCGCCCAGACCGCGACCGCGGTCGGCGCCAGTCGGAGGTCGAACCCGGTGCTCACACCCGCACCAACTCCCGCAGCCGGGCGAAGCGGGAACTGCCGATCCCGCCCACCTCCCGCAGCTGCTCCACCGACTCGAACCGGCCGTGCTCGGACCGCCACTGCACGATCCGCTTGGCGGTGACCTCGCCGACGCCTGGTAGTTCATCGAGCTGCTCCTCCGTTGCGACGTTCAGATCGACCTTCCCGTCACCGGTCTGCCCGGCCTGGGCCTGCGGCGGGACCGGCACGGCGACGTAGAGCTGCTCGCCGTCGGTCAGGCGGCGGGCGAGGTTGAGCCCGGTCAGATCGGTGTCCGGCAGCGCGCCACCGGCGGCCTCGACCGCATCGGCGACCCGGCTGCCGGGCTCGACGGTGACCAGTCCCGGGCGATCGACCTGGCCGACGACGCTGATGACGAGGTCCGGCTCGGCCGCGGTCGTCACAGGAGGCGGCGGCAGCACCGGTGGCGGCGCCGGTTCGGCGACCGATCGCGACGTCCACGCCATCGCGGCCACCCCGAGCAGCACGACGACGGCCACCAGGGCGATCGCGAGCACACCGGCCCGGCCGGGGTCCACTCTGGACCTCAGCATGGATTCGGGCAGCCATCGCTCGGCGAGCCTGCGCACGCGGTTGCGCGGCACCGGTTCCGGTGGTGCCACCGAATAGTCGGGACCGGCCCGTTCCGCCGCGTCGTCGCGGGCGGCGTGCCGGCGCAGGGTCTGCAGCCTGCTTCGCGGGTCGAGGACTTCGTCGGGTTCACCAGCTGCGCGGAATGCTTGCACGTCGAACATGGCGACGAAGGTAGAGCAGACGAAAGACGTTGTGCAGCTTTATTTTTCGCCAAGCCGACCACAGTGGACGCGGATTCGGCCCGATGGTGTGGAATCCGCCCACCGAAAGATTCTCAAGCGCCCGAACGCCACCCGTTCGGGAGCACCACGACGCCCACCGCACCGGGCCCGATGTGCGCCCCGATCACCGCGCCCACCTCCGAGACCACGCAGTCCGCGGCGGCACCGAGATCGGCGCGGATCCGGCTCGCGAGCTGCTCGGCGCGCTCCGGGGCCGCCAAGTGGTGGACCGCGATGGCCGCCGGCCCGGAACCCGCTGCGGACGAGGAGATCTCCAGCAACCGGGACATCGCCCGCGTGGTCGTCCGCACCTTCTCCAGCGCGTCGATCCGCCCGTCGTGGACGTGCAGCAACGGCTTGATCGCCAACGCCGTGCCCAGCACCGCGGCGGCGGTGCCGATCCGGCCACCGCGCCGCAGGTATTCCAGCGTCTGCACGGAGAACAGGGTCGTGGTGCGCTCGGCGGTGGCCGTCGCGGTGCGCACCACCTCGTCCAGGTCAGCGCCCGCTTTCGCCGCCTCGGCGGCAGCCAGCACCGAGAATCCCAGCCCCATCGCCGCGGACCGCGAGTCGACCACCCGCACCCGGTCCGGGTCGACCTCGCGGGCAGCGAGCCGGGCCGCGTCCCACGTGCCCGAGAGCTGCCGGGACAGGTGCACCGCGACCACCCCGTCGGCACCTTCGTCGAGCGCCGCCCGGAAGGCGCGCGCCAGCTCCTGCGGCGTCGCGCCGGCGGTGGTCACGCGGTGCTTGCGGGCGAAGGCCCGCGCCAGGTCGTCCGGGCCGAATTCCGGCTCGCCGACCGCCACCGCCCCGTCCACGCTGACGTGCAGGGGAACGGTCCGCACCGCGTACCGCTCGGCGTATCCCGCCGGCAAGTACGCCGTCGAATCGGTGACGACTGCAATGGGCACCCCGCAACCCTACGACGTCGTGCACGGGGTCCGATCAGCGCTCGCCCAGCGCGGTCAGTCCTCGTTCCGGCCGACGTTCGCGGCCCGCCCGGCGGCGTTGGCATCGCGGGTGCCGAGCAACATCAGCACCACCACGACGACCAGCCCGGCAGCCGGGAGCAGCAGCAGGAGCGGTGAGCCGGTGCCCGCGATCAGCTGGCCCGTCGCGATCATCGCCGTCACGGCCGCTGAGGAGTAGCCGACCCACACGCCGGCGCGCGTCCAGGGCCACGCCGCGAGATGCCCGGCCTCCCACGCCTCGTCGGAGGACATCGTGACCTTCGTCCTGATGCCGAGCATGCCGTTGCGCTTGAGGTTCCCGCTCGCGACCGACCGCTGGATGCCGTGCACGACACCGGACATGAGAACGAGGCCCAGCGCCAGGACGAGCGAGTTTCCCGCAGCCTCCACCGACCGACCCCCAGCGCATCGAGCGTGCCGAACCGAGACCATGAAACCAGGCAAAACGACCACGGGACGAAGGTGGTCGGCGGATGACTCCGGACGGCTCAGCGCGTTCGCGCCGTTCAGCGGTCAGTTCTCGGCGGGGACGCCGGCGTTGTAGGCCATCAAGCGCCAGTGGGTGTCGCTGCGCCGCTTGAGGAGCACCCAGTGGCAGTTGCCGATGCCGCCCAGACCGGGCCACAGCTCCAGCGGGAGCCCGACCAGCTTCGCGGTCAGCGCGGTGATCAGGCCGCCGTGGGCGCACAGCAGCGCGGTGCCCTGGTGCTGGTGGTCGAGTTCCTCGACCACCTCCGCGGCACGCTCGGCCACCTCGACGCGGGTCTCCCCGCCGGGTGGCGCCCACGTCGGGCTCGACCGCCAGGTCTCCAACGCCCCAGGCCAGCCGTGCTCGACCTCAGCTCCGCTGAGGCCCTGCCACTCCCCCAGATGCGTCTCGCGCAGTCGCTTGTCCAACCGCACCGAAGCCCCGCTGACCTCGACGAACGCTTCAGCGGTGGTGCGTGCCCGGTTCAGGTCCGAGCTGACCGCGGTGTCCGGCGCGAAGCGGGCGATCAGCGGCGCCGCGCGGCGGGCCTGCTGACGACCGGTCTCGGTGAGCGCGCTGTCCAGGTGCCCCTGCAGGCGTCCGGACGCGTTGTAGTCGGTCTCCCCGTGCCGCCAGAGCACTAACCGGTCGAGGCTCACGCCTCGTCCTCCGGCGAGTCGGGCACGTTCGCGTCCTCGAACTCGATCCGCGGGCAGTCCTTCCACAGCTTCTCCAGCTGGTAGAAGGCGCGCTCGTCGGCGTGCTGGACGTGCACCACGAGGTCGACGAAGTCCAGCAGGACCCAGCGCCCCTCGCGCGCGCCCTCCCGGCGGACCGGCTTCGTGCCGGATTCGCGGACCTTCTCCTCGATCTCGTCGACGATCGCCGCGACCTGCCGTTCGTTGGGCGCCGAGGCGATCAGGAAGCAGTCGGTGATGACCAGCTGCTCGGAGACATCCAGCAGGACCACGTCGGTGGCCTTCTTGTCCGCCGCGGCCTGCGCCGCGATCAGAGCCAGTCGGCGAGCGTTCTCGGTGGCTGCCACGTCACTCCTCTCGAGGTGGGCCCGGTGTGCGACCCACACCGGTTAGAGGATAGGCCAGCCCGCAGTGCGCCAGGACGGACCACCTCGGCCGACCACCGGCCGCATCGTCCGCTATGCCCAGGACTCGCGATCGTTTTTAACGCGCGATCCCGAGCACCGGCCGCGAAGCCGTCCGCACTGAGGCGAACACCACGCAAGTTCGCCCGGTCTCGGACGGGCTCACCCCTCAGCTCGTACCACGCGCGGCCGCGGCCGAAGATCAGTCTTGTTCGGAGGGCAGGATCACGGCCTGCCCAGCGATCACGCTGTCGCCCTTGCACGTCAACGTCGGTGAGCCGTGGAGCACGTAGCCCTCCTCCAGCAGCGCGCTGATCCGACGGCAGAACTCGGCGTTGTCAGGACCGGTGATGAGGCGGTAGCGCAGTCTTTCCACGACGACGAAGATAAAGCGCCCACCGACGAACCGGATTCGTTTCCCGCCCCGCCGACGTGCTCGGCGGGACCGACCAGGTCACCGCTATTCGGCGACGAGCCTGCCCGTGTAGCCGGCTTCGACGAGGCGGCGGAAGGCCTCGTCGACCTCGGCAGGCACCTCCTGCGCGACGGCGAAACCGCGCTCGGCGTAGGCGGTGATCCGCTGGGTGTCGCCGACGAGCATGGTGATGACGCGGTGGACGTCGCCGATCGACCGGACGTAGTCGTCCAGCGGCAGCCGCTGCGCGCTGCAGACGAACTCGACCTCCGGCCAGATCTTCCTGGCCGTGGCCAAGGCGCGGCGCTGCTGGTAGGGGCGCGACACCAGCAGCGCGGAGCCGACCCGGACACCGGACTCGGCGAGCAGCGCGCGGGTGAACTCGATGTTCTCCGCCGTGTTCGTCGCGCGAGGCTCGACCAGGATCGCCGAATCCGGCATCCCGCGTTCGAGCGCGTGCTCGCGGTAGTGCACGGCCTCGCCGCGCGGGAACCGCTCGACGGTCGTCGCGGCGTTCGCCCCGGTGAACACCGCCAGCGGGAAGTAACCGGCCCGGTGCAGGTCGACGACGTGATCGGCCACACCAAGGTCGTGCCCGCCCAGCCCGATGGCCACGTCGCAAGCGCGGAGTTCGTGCGGCACGAAGTGGTAGTCCCACAACAGCTCCACGTCCGCGCGGAGCTCCGAAGGCACTTCCACCACGACCTCCCGAAAACGCGCTACGGACCCCACTCCGGGGTGACCTCGCGGTAGAGGCCCCGCTTGGAGATGTACTGCACGATCCCGTCCGGGACCAGGTACCAGACCGGCAGCCCGGCGCGGACGCGGTCGCGGCAGCCCGTCGAGGAGATCGCCATCGCCGGGATCTCCACCAGGGACACCGCTCCGGCGGGCAGGTGCGCTCCGTTGAGCGAGTAGCCCGGCCGCGTCACACCGATGAAGTGCGCGAGCTCGAACATCTCCTCGACCCGGTGCCAGGACAGGATCTGCTCCAGCGCGTCGGCGCCAGTGATGAAGTACAGATCGGCGTCCGGGTACTCGGCGTGCAGATCGGTGAGGGTGTCCGCGGTGTAGGTCGGGCCGGCGCGGTCGACGTCGACCCGGCTGACCAGGAAGCGCGGGTTGGACGCGGTGGCGATGACCGTCATCAGGTAGCGGTCCTCGGCCGGGCTGACCGCCTCGTGGCTCTTCTGCCACGGCTGCCCGGTCGGCACGAAGATCACCTGTTCCAGGCCGAACTGGGCCTGCACCTCGCTGGCGGCCACCAGGTGAC
The DNA here is from genome assembly GCF_003635025.1 of Saccharopolyspora antimicrobica. Lineage (GTDB taxonomy): Bacteria > Actinomycetota > Actinomycetes > Mycobacteriales > Pseudonocardiaceae > Saccharopolyspora > Saccharopolyspora antimicrobica. Next base: position 997,906 of record NZ_RBXX01000002.1, read on the forward strand.
CGTGATGAATGGGATCGAAGGTGCCACCCATGACCCCGATCCGGCGACGAGACATAGCTGCCAAGCCTAGGAAAGGATCCCTGCCGAGCGCTCGGTGGGGCGTCGCGAAGTGTCGCGGATCGCACCGCGCGGCCCGGTTCAGCCCCCCGCCGAACCGGGCCGCACGCCCCTCATCAACCGTGTGGTCCAGGTTGGGACTCCCCTCCCAACCCGGGCCGCACGGCCCCCGCCGACCGCGGAACCCGGCCCAAGCTCCCCCCTGGGCCGGGCCCCGCGGCCCTGCGCGACCTTCGGCGGCTGGGGGCCCACCTACGGTCGCGGGCGCTGCCGTTTCTCAGGCGCGCACGGGTGTGACCCCGCAGCTGAGGGGCTATGACGCGACCTCGAACGTGTCCTGCGTCACTCCTCCGGGGCGATCACCCGGCCCGACCCGACCTCCTTGACCAGGATCGCCTCGACCGGGCACGACTCGGCCGCGTCGACCACCTCGTCGGCCGGCTCCACCTGCGACTGCTTCGCGCTGGCGTACCCCTCCACCAGCTCGAACTGATCCGGCGCCACTCCGGCGCACATGCCGCTGCCGATGCAGGTGTTCGCGTCGATCTCGATCGACCAGCTCATCTGCCACCTCTTCCAGTACTCGTCCTGACCGTTGATCGGTGCAGCTCACGCCATCAGCGCCTCCGCAGAGCAGCTGCGCGAGCATGAGCTGGATCACTCGCCACCTTGCCACGCCAGCAGCATCTTCTGGGGCCCGCGGACCAGCATTCCGCGTTTCCACTCGACGTCCTCGGCGGACGTCGCGAAGCGCAGGCCCGGCAACCGCGCCAGCAGCGTGCTCAGGGCGACCTGCAACTCCATCCGCGCGAGCTGGGCGCCGAGGCAGTGGTGCGGGCCGTGGCCGAAACCGATGTGCGAGGCCTCCTGGCGGGTCAGGTCGAGCAGTTCCGGATCGCTGAACACCGTTTCGTCGCGGTTGGCCGCGGAGGTGCTGACCATGACCGGTTCGCCCGCGCGCACCAGCACCCCGCCGAGTTCGACGTCCTCGGTGGCGTACCTGGGGAATCCCGCACCGCTGCCGAGCGGCACGAACCGCATCAGCTCCTCGACCGCTCCCGGCACCCGGTCGGGGTTCGCGCGGAGCTCGGCCAGCTGATCGGGGTGCGTGAGCAGCACGTAGACGAAGTTCGGGATCTGGCTGGCGGTCGTCTCGTGCCCGGCCACCAGGATCCCGGCCGCCAGCCGGACCAGTTCCTCCTCGGAGAGCTTGTCCTGCTCGTCGCGGGCCGCGATCAGCGCGCTGAGCAGGTCGTCGGCCGGTTCCGCGCGACGCTCGGCGACCAGCCCGGCCATGTAGTCGAGCATCCGGTCGATGTAGTCGGTGACCTGCTCGGCGGTGAGCTTGGTGGTGGACAGGAACGCGTCCGACCAGACCCGGAAGTCCGCGCGGTCGGCGTAAGGCACGCCGAGCATCTCGCAGATGACGGTGATCGGAAGCGGCAGCGCGAAGTCCTCGACCAGATCGGCCGGTGCGCCTCGCTCCAGCATCCCGTCGACCAGGCCGTCGGCGATCTCCTCGACGTGCGGGCGCATCCGTTCCACCCGGCGCGCGGTGAAGGCCTTGGCGGCGAGCTTGCGCAGGCGCGTGTGCTCGGGCGGGTCCATGGTCAGCAGCCCGCCGCTGGAGGTGTTGGGCCGCATCCTCGGTTCGTCGTGGTGCAGCACCGCGGCTCTGCTGAACCGCGGGTCGCCCAGGACGATCTTGGCGTCTTCGTAGCGGGTCGCCAGCCACGCGGTCTCCCCGTAGGGGAGCTGGATCCGGCTCAGCGGTTCCTGCCTGCGCAGTTCGGCGTAGAGGGGATCCAGGTCCAGGTCTTCGGCTTGGCTGAACGGGTAGGCCCTCGGTTCCGTGGTGGTCATGCACAGCTCCCGGTCGGCGCTTGTAAGCGATTGCTTACATCTTCACCGTACGCAGCCACTTGGTTACCCGCACCCGCCGGTCACCTTTCGTCCGGAAGATCCGTTCGCTCCAGCAGGACCGAGATCCCGCGCGTGACGTAGCGCGCCACCACGTCCGGATCCGCTTGCGCCAGCGGGCTCTTGCCCAGCACCGAGCGCACCATGCCGAGCCCGAACAGCCACGCCAGCACCAGGTCCGCGCGCAGCTCGGCGTCCTCGGCATCGGTCAGCTCCGCCAGCCCGGCGGTGTACCGGGCGCCCAGCTCCTCGCGCAGCACGTGCGCGGCGCGCTCATCGCTGTAAGAGCGCAGCATCGCGGCGATCGGGTGCTCGTCACCGCTGAGCCCGTCGGCGGCCAGCAGGCCGTCGAGCATCCGCCGCGGCAGCCCCTCGGGCGGCTGCGCGTCGAGCAGCCGGGTGCTGTTGTGGCTGAGCACCGCGGCGAACAGCTCCTGCTTGGAGCCGAAGTACCGGAACAGCAGCGCTTGGTTGACCTCGGCCCGCGCAGCCACGTCGCGCACCGTCGTCGCGTTGAAGCCGCGCTCGGCGAACAACTCCGAGGCGGCCTGCAACAGCGCTTGCTTGGTGGCCGCCGAATCCCGTTTGCGGCGCGGCGGCTGGGTCACCTCAGCTCCCCGGGCAGGAGCTCACGTTCGCCGGGGCGCTGCCCGGACGCACGTGCCCGTCGCCGAAGGCCAGCCACTTGGTCGAGGTCAGCTCCGGCAGCCCCATCGGGCCCCTGGCGTGCAGCTTCTGCGTGGAGATGCCGATCTCGGCGCCCATCCCGAACTCGCCGCCGTCGGTGAACGCGGTGGAGGCGTTGACCATCACCGCGGCGGCGTCGACCTGCGCGGTGAACTGCCGCGCGGCGCGGACGTCGCTGGTCACGATGGCCTCGGTGTGCCCGGAGCCGTGCTCGCGGATGTGCTCGACCGCGGCGGGCAGCGAATCGACCACGGCCGCGGCGATGTCCAGGGACAGGAACTCGGTGTCCCAGTCCTCGTCGGTCGCGGCCACCACGTTGGAGCCGCCGACGGCCACCACCCGCTCGTCACCGTGCACCGTGACTCCCGCGCTGCTGAGCTCGGCGAGCGCGCGGGGCAGGAACTCCTCCGCGATGGCTTCGTGCACGAGGAAGGTCTCAGCGGCGTTGCACACGCTGGGGCGCCGCGCCTTGGAGTTGAGCAGGATGCGCAGGGCGGTGTCGATGTCCGCGCTGGCGTCGACGTAGACGTGGCAGTTGCCCACCCCGGTCTCGATCGCCGGAACCGTCGCGTTCTCCACCACCGCGGAGATCAGCCCGGCACCGCCGCGCGGGATCACCACGTCCACCAGGCCGCGCGCGGTGATCAGGTGCTGGACCGAGGCCCGGTCGTGGCACGGCAGCAGCTGCACGGAATCGGCGGGCAGACCGTGCTCGACCACCACGTCCGAGAGGATGCCCACCAGCGCGGTGTTGGAGTTCTCCGCCGACGACGACCCGCGCAGCAGCACGGCGTTGCCCGCCTTGAGGGTGAGCCCGGCGGCGTCCACCGTGACGTTCGGACGACCTTCGTAGACGATCCCGACCACACCCAGCGGCACCCTGACCTGCTGCAACTGCAAGCCGTTGGCCAGCACGCCGCCGCGCAGCACCTCGCCCACCGGGTCCGGCAGCCCGGCGACCGTGCGCAGCCCGTCGGCCATCGCCTCGATGCGCTCGGCGCTCAGGCTCAACCGGTCGATCAGGCCCTCCGCCATGCCGGACTCGCGGCCTCCCGCGACGTCGAGCTCGTTGGCGGCGAGGATCTCCGGCGCGCGGCGCACCAGCGCATCGGCCATCGCGTGCAGCAGCGCGTCCTTGTCGCCCCGGGTGGCCTGCGCGAGCTCGGCGGCGGCCCGCTTCGCCCGCCGCGCCGCGTCGCGGACCTCGTCCCGCAACTGCTCGCCGGACGCCTTGCCTGTGGTGGTGGTCGTCGTGGTCACGCGCCCAGACTAGTCCGTTCGGCCACCGGTCCAGCACCCGATTTTCGGCGCGCCGCGGCCCCCGGACGACGCACGTCGGAGGCGTCCGGTAGGAATCGGGGCGTGGACGAACAGGCGCTTCGCGAACTCGCCGACGAACGACTCCGCGCGCTGGCCGGACCCGAGGCCTCGTTGCGCGAGGACCAGTGGAGCGCGATCCGCGCCCTGGTGCTGGAGCGCCGCCGCGCGCTGGTCGTGCAGCGGACCGGCTGGGGCAAGTCGGCCGTGTACTTCATCGCCACCGCGCTGCTGCGCGAGCTCGGCGAGGGCCCGACCGTCATCGTCTCCCCGCTGCTCGCGCTGATGCGCAACCAGGTCGAGGCCGCCGCCGCGGCCGACGTGCACGCCGCGACGATCAACTCGGCCAACCCCGAGGAGTGGGCCGACATCGAGGAGCGGGTCGCCGCCGGCGAGGTGGACGTGCTGCTGGTCAGCCCGGAGCGGCTGAACAACCCCGACTTCCGGGACACGATCCTGCCCGAGCTCACCCAGAACGCCGGGCTGCTGGTGGTCGACGAAGCGCACTGCATCTCCGACTGGGGCCACGACTTCCGCCCGGACTACCGGCGGCTGCGCACCCTGCTGACCGAGCTGCCGGAGGGCGTGCCGGTGCTGGCCACCACGGCCACCGCCAACGACCGCGTCGTGCAGGACGTCGCCGACCAGCTCGGCGTCGGCGGCGAGTACACCGACCCGCAGGAAACGCTCGTGCTGCGCGGCACCCTGGACCGCGAGAGCCTGCGGCTGGGCGTGGTGCGGCTGCCGTCCGCGGAGGCCCGGCTCGGCTGGCTGGCCAGCCACCTCAAGGAGCTGCCGGGCTCCGGCATCATCTACACGCTGACCGTGGCCGCCACCGAGGAGATCTCCGCCTACCTGCGCGACCAGGGCTACGAAGTCGCCTCCTACTCGGGCCGCACCGATCCGGCCGAGCGGCAGCAGGCGGAGGCGGACCTGCTGGCGAACAAGGTCAAGGCGCTGGTGGCGACCTCCGCGCTGGGCATGGGTTTCGACAAGCCCGACCTCGGCTTCGTCGTGCACCTCGGCGCGCCGTCCTCGCCGATCGCCTACTACCAGCAGATCGGTCGTGCCGGTCGCGGTGTGCAGCGCGCCGAGGTCCTGCTGCTGCCCGGCCCGGAGGACCGCGACATCTGGAGCTACTTCGCGTCGCTGGCGTTCCCGCCGGAACCCACCGTGCGCGCGGTGCTCGACGCGCTGGCGCAGCACGGGAAGATGTCGACGGCCGCGCTGGAACCGCACGTGGAGCTGGGCCGCAGCCGGCTGGAGATGGTGCTCAAGGTCCTCGACGTCGACGGCGCGGTGCAGCGGGTCAAGGGCGGCTGGGAGGCCACCAGCGAGCCGTGGCACTACGACGCCGAGCGCTACCGGCGCATCGCCGCCGAGCGCAAGGCCGAGCAGCAGGCGATGCTCGACTACCTCGGCACCTCCACGTGCCGCATGGAGTTCCTGCGCCGCCAGCTCGACGACGCGCAGGCCGCGCCGTGCGGGCGCTGCGACAACTGCACCGGCACCGGCTACTCCGGTGACGTCGACGACCAGGCCGTGCAGCAGGCCGAGGAGCGGCTGCGCAGGCCCGGTGTCGAGGTGTCGCCGCGCAAGATGTGGCCCAGCGGCATGAACGCGCTGGACGTTCCGCTGTCCGGCAAGCTGCCCGCCGACGAGCAGGCGGGCACCGGCCGGGCGGTCGGGCGGCTCACCGACATCGGGTGGGGCAACCGGCTCCGCGACCTGCTCGCCACCGGCGCCCCCGACCAGCAGCTGCCGGACGACCTGTTCCAGGCGGCGATCAAGGTGCTGGCCGCGTGGGACTGGAAGCAGCGACCCGTCGGCGTGGTCGCGCTCGGCTCGCGGACTCGCCCGGTGCTGGTGCGGAGCCTCGCCGAGCGGATCGCGGGCATCGGGCGGCTGCCGCTGCTGGGCGAGGTGCTGACCAACCCGAACACCACGCCGCGCAGCGGCACCAACAGCGCGCAGCGCGTCGCTTCGCTGTGGTCGCAGTTCAAGGTGCCGGAGGAGCTCGCCGCGAAGCTGTCCGCACTGGACGGACCGGTGCTGCTGATGGACGACTACGCCGACACCGGCTGGACCATCACGGTGGTCAGCCGCCTGCTCCGGCAAGCAGGCGCACCCTCGGTGCTGCCGTTCACCCTCGCCACCACGAGCTAGCCGGTCCAGTCGGCGACGACGAGGTCCAGGACCGGCATCGGCAGCGGGCCGGAACCGAGCACCAGGTCGTGGAACGCGCGCAGGTCGAAGGCCTCGCCCAGTGCTGCCCGGGCGCGGTCGCGCAGCCGCTCGATCTCCAGCCTGCCGACCATGTAGGACAGCGCCTGCCCCGGCTGCTCCAGGTACCGGTCGGTCTCGGACTGGACCTCGACCTCGGGCATCAGCGTGTTCTCGCGCAGGTAGTCCACCGCGCGCTGCCTGCTCCAGCCGAAGGCGTGCAGGCCGGTGTCCACCACCAGCCGTGCCGCGCGGTTCGAATCCATCGCGAGCATGCCCAGCCGGGCCACGTCGTCGGTGTACCAACCGGCCTCATCGGCGAAGCGCTCCGAGTACAGGCCCCAGCCCTCCATGTAGGCGTTGACCCAGGCGAACCGCCGGATCTCCGGCACACCGGTCAGCTCCTGGGCGAGGGTGATCTGGAAGTGGTGCCCGGGCACGGCCTCGTGGAAGGCGGTCGCCTCGGCGAGGAAGCGCGGGCGCTGCTCGGCGAGGTGGGTGTTGGCGTAGTAGGTGCCGGGCCGGGAGCCGTCGATCGGGCCGGGCATGTAGTACGCCGCGGAGGTGTTCGGGGCCCGGTCGGCCGGAACCGGTTCCACCTGGCAGCGCTGGGCGGGCAGCCGGCCGAACCACTCCGGCGCGCCGCGTTCCGCCCGCTCGATCGCTGCCTTGGCCGCGGCCAGCAGTTCGCGCCCGTCCGACCAGCGCAGGTCGGGGTCGGTGCGCATCCGCTGCTGCACCTCGGCGGCCGTGCGCAGCCCGAAGATCCGCGAGCCGATCTCCGCGTACTCCTCGGCCAGCTCCGCGAGCAGCTCGACGCCGGTCCGGTGCAGCTCTTCCGGCGTGCGGCCGGTCGTCGTGTGCATCCGGGCCAGCGCCGCGTAGGTCGCCTCGCCATCCGGCAGCCAGCACAGCCCCGCGCGGTCATCCGGCCGTCCGCGTTCCAGGGCTTCCGCGTGCAAGACCTCGCGGTACGCGGCGAAGGCCGGGCGGACCTCCGCTGCGAGCAGCTCGTCGCGCTCTGCTGCGGCGTTCAGCGGCACCAGGTGCAGCGGGTCCGCTTCCGGCGCGGCCAGGTGCGCGTCGAGGTAGTCGACGGCGGCCCGCACGCGACCGGCGATCGGCAGCCGCCCGGTGGACAGGCCGTGCCGTAGGCGATCAGCGCCTTGGGCCAGGAACTCCGGAATCGCCGCGAGCCTGGTCAGGAAGTCCTGCTCCTGCTGCGCACCGCTCGGCCGCGAGCTGGCGAGCAGTTCCAGCAGCTTGCCCAGCGGAGCGGTCTGGCCGTCGTGCACGGTGTGCTCGACGAGCCTGGCGTCGATCCGGGTGATGAGGGACTCGGTCTGCTCCACCAGCACGCCGAGCGTGATCCTGTCCTGGCCGGTCGCCTCGATCCGGCTCGCCGCGGCGAGAACGCGGACCGCGCGGTCGCGGAGCGATTGTTCGGCCGATTCGGACAGATCGTTGAGGCGGTCCCCGGTGCCCGGGAATCCCACGAGCAGTTCGTTCAGCGGATCAGCGGTGGCGAGGAGTTCGAGGGCTTCATCGGCGAGTTCGCGCACTGTCGTCACGACAGCAGTCTGCCGTGGAGCACAACGCCTTTTTCACTCGATCGATCCGGAAACCGCACATTCATTCACAAATTCACCGGCACCCGACCGGCTCGGCGGTGCCCCCTCCCCTCGGGGCACCGCGGGTCGTCAGGCCTCGAACCGGCCTGCTCGGATCCCGGCGACGAAGGATCGCCACTGCGCACCGGAAACGGCGAAGTACCCGCCCGCCCGGTGCTTGGAATCGCGAACCGCCGCACCATCACCGCAGCGACCGACCTCCACGCAATCGGTCTCCTGCGCCGACCTGCTCGACTTACGCCAACCGACCGGCTGTACCGTAATCACGCAATAGCCTCCATCTCGTTCGCACACTTGGTGATGAACGCGATCGACTCGGCGTCGTCCATCGCGAACGAGAGCAGGGTAGTGATCGCTTCCAGGTATTCCTGCGCTAGTCCGGGGTTGTAGAGGAAGGCCGAGGACCGGTAGTGCTCCAAATGCACGATCGGCTGCGCCTTGGGGAATTCGAACAGCACGAACGGCCCGACGTGCCCGGGGTGCCAGGTGGTGCTGCCGCTGGGCAGCACCCGGACGTCGATGCTGGGCCACGCCGCCAGTTCCGCCACCTTGTGCAGCTGCTCGGCCATCACCGCGTGTCCGCCGATCGGTTCGCGCAGCGCGTTCTCGCTGATGATCGCGGTCAGGCGCGGCGCATCGCGGGCGGCCAGCACCTCCCGGCGGCCGAGGCGCATGAGCACCAGCTTCTCCACCTCGCCGACCGGTTTTCCGTGCATCACCGCCCGCGCGTAGTCGGAGGTCTGCAGCAGGCCGGGGATCAGCCCGGTGGCGACGTTGGTGATGCGGGTCGCGGTGCGCTCGAACTCGATCAGCGCGGTCAGCTCCTGCCGCACGCCCGCCCGGTCCGCGGTGAGCCAGTTCGGCGCGTCGGCGTCGCGCGCCATCTCGACGAGTCGATCACGTTCAGTAGCCGAAACACCCAGTGCTGTCACGAAAGCGGCAACCACTTCCGGCGGAGGGACGGACCGCCCGGTCTCGTACCGCATCAGCTTGACGTGGTTGGTGTCGAGCTCGTGTGCCAGCGCACGCAGGCTCCGACCGACCGCTTCCCTGGCTTCGCGCAGCTCAGCGCCGAGCGCGCGGGCCTTCGGCGTGCCGCCAGTGGTACGGGTCATGAAACACAGCGAAACAGAATTCCGCGCCGGTAACTACTACCTGTTCAGGTAATTGGCCCCGCGTTTCAGTACCAGCAGAATGGTACGCGCGACGACGACCGGTCAGGAGCACGAGATGCGGACACCAGCGAGCAGCTCCCGGTGCCGGCGTCTCGCCACCGAACCCGGCTGCCAGGACGCGACCCACTCCCAGTGGTCGTCTCCGGTCGACTTGAAACAGGCGGTGATCGCATGCCACACCCGTTTCGCTGGCAACCCGGTGAAGGTCAGCGGCACGCCACGCTGAAACCGCGCCCGAAGGGCGGCTTTCCCGACGACGCGCAGATCGAGGCGCTGTGCGGCACGCAGATCACTGTGGACAACTCCGACGTGGCGTGGCTGTGGACGACCTGCCCGGAGTGCAACAAGGGCGCGCACGAGCTGGCCGGAACGCCGATAGTCCCCCGTTGAGCGCCGCGGGGCGGGCGCAAGTCCTTCCCACTGGCTGAGTTCGCACCTTCCGAACGGACGGTCCAGACCGTACTGTGTCGTCACCCGTTCGGGCTCCGGAGCGCATCGACGTGCCTCCAGGAAGCGGGCGGGCTGCCACGACACGGAGGATGCGATGTCCCAAGGCACGGCGACGACCGGCGAATCCCGGCTGCCCTTGCGCACCCTGATCGCTGCGAGCATCGGCAACGCCGTCGAGTGGTACGACTGGACGATCTACACCGCGTTCAGCGTCTACTTCGCGCACGCCTTCTTCCCCGGTGAGCTCGCGCTGATCAACACCCTGGCCACGTTCGCGCTGGCGTTCTTCTTCCGGCCGCTGGGCGGTTGGCTGCTCGGCAGGTTCGCCGACCTGCGCGGCCGCAAGACCGCGATGCTTGTGACCATCTCGCTGATGGCGGGCGGCTCGCTGGTGATCGGGTTGCTGCCGACGTTCGAGACGATCGGCTGGGCGGCGGCGATCCTGCTCGTCCTGGCCCGGGTCAGCCAGGGGCTCTCGCTGGGCGGCGAGGTCTCCAACGCCTCGGCGTACCTCGCGGAGATCGCACCGGCCGCCAAGCGCGGCCGGTACTCGGCGTTCTTCTACATCTCGACCGGCACCGCGCTGCTCATCGCCTCGCTGCTGGGCTACCTGCTGACCGCGCTGCTGACCGAGGAGCAGCTCACCGACTTCGGCTGGCGCATCCCGTTCCTGATCGGCGGCGTGCTCGGCCTGCTGGGCATCTGGTTGCGCCGGACGCTGGAGGAGACCGAGCAGTTCGAGGAGAACCAGGAGAAGGCCAAGGCGCTCCGGAATCCACTGTGGACCACGCTGACCCACCACCCGAAGGCGGTCGGGCAGCTGGTGGGCTTCAGCATGCTCTCGACGCTGTGCTACTACACGTTCTTCAGCGCGCTGACGCCGTTCGCGGTCAAGAACCGCGATGCCGACGCCACCGACGTGTTCCTGGCGCTGTCGATCGCCACCGCGCTGTTCATCGCGCTGCAGTACCCGATGGGCGCGCTGTCGGACCGCTTCGGCCGCAAGCCCCAGCTGCTGATCTGGTCGGCCGCCACCGCGATCCTCATCGTCCCGCTGTCGACCCTGGTCCGGCCCGGTCTCGGCAACCTGCTGGTGGTCTTCTGCGTCGGAGTCGCGCTCTACACCGCGATGACCTCGATCGCCCCGGCGATCATGTCCGAGCTGTTCCCCACCGAGCTGCGCGGCCTGGGCATCGGCGCCTGGTACAACCTCACCGTCGCGGTGTTCGGCGGCACCGCGCCGCTGGTCATCCAGATGCTGGCCCAGTACGAGCTGTCGTCGCTGTTCTTCTGGTACATCGCGGTCGGCGCGGCGATCGCGTTCTTCGTGATCCGCACCCTCCCGGAAACCCGGGGCACCGAACTCCGCTGACCCGCCGGGTGAAGGGCACGTCGGAACGTGCCCTTCACCGGGGCTCAGCGGAGGGGCACGAGGTCGTCGGCGTGGACGACCTCTCGGCGCTGTTCCGGGGGGAGCTGGTGGCTGGAGCGGCCGATGAGGTCCGGGAGCTCCGCCGCGTCGTAGGCGACCACTCCCCTGGCCACCACCGCGCCCGCGGGGTCGACCAATTCGACCACGTCACCGCCGTCGAAGGCGCCTTCCACCGCGGTGATGCCCGCGGCCAGCAGCGAGCGGCGGCGCTCGACCACCGCTGCGACGGCACCGTCGTCCAGCCAGAGGCGGCCGCTGGCGCCGGCCGCGTGCGCCAGCCAGAAGCGGCGGGCCGACAACCGGCTTCCCGTCGCGGCGAAGGCCGTGCCCACGTCCGCCGGGCCCAGTGCGCGCTCGGCCTGCGCGGCCGAGGTCAGCAGGACCGGGATTCCCGAGGAGCAGGCGACCCGGGCCGCGCCCACCTTCGAGGCCATGCCGCCGGTGCCGAGCCCGGAGGCGCCGGTGCTGCCCGCCCGCACGCCTGCCATGTCCGCGTCGCCGTTGACCTCGCGGATCACCGAAGCACCGCCGTGCCGCGGATCCCCGTCGTAGAGGGCGTCCACATCGGACAGCAGGATCAGCGCGTCGGCGCCGACCAGGTGCGAGACGAGCGCGGCGAGCCGGTCGTTGTCGCCGAAGCGGATCTCGGTCGTGGCCACCGTGTCGTTCTCGTTGACCACCGGCACCGCGCCGAGGCCCAGCAGCCGGTTCAGCGTGCGCTGGGCGTTGCGGTAGTGACCACGGCGCACCACGTCGTCGGCGGTCAGCAGGACCTGACCGACGATCAGCCGGTAGCGCGAGAAGGATTCGGCGTAAGCGTGCGCCAGGGCTTCCTGCCCGACGCTCGCCGCGGCCTGCTGGGTCGCCAGGTCGCGCGGCCTGCGGCTCAACCCCAGCGGGGCGAGACCAGCGGCGATGGCGCCTGAGGACACCAGCACCACCTGGCAGCCGGACGCCACCCGCCGGGCCACCGAGTCGACCAGCGCGGACAGCCGTGCGGTGTCCAGACCGCCTTCGGTGGTGGTCAGCGACGAAGACCCGACCTTCACCACGACCCGCTGCGCGGTCGCGACCGCCTGCCGGGTCGCCGAGAGCTCAACGCTCACCGGACTTCCTCCTTCAGGTGAGCGAGAAGGGCGCAGCGCTCACTCGTCGCCCTCGCGGAACTGGCCGAACTCGTCCAGCGAGCTGCGCCTGGCCTTCTTCGCCGCCTTGCGCTCGTGGGCGGAGACCCGGTCGTCCTGGTCCACGCGCAGGTCGGTGCCGCGGCGGCCGAGCACACCGGCCACCCCGGCCGGCGTCGACGGTTCCCAGTCGAAGGTCATGGAACCGATGGTCACCTGGCTGCCGGGCTCCGCACCCTGCTTCGCCAGCGCGTCCTCCACGCCCAGCTTGGCCAGCCGGTCCGCCAGGAAGCCGATGGCCTCGTTGTTGCCGAAGTCGGTCTGCCGCACCCAGCGCTCCGGCTTCTCGCCGCGCACCACGTAGGCGTCCTCGACCTCGGGGTCGGGCTCGACGGTGAACCCGCCGTCGTCGACCGCGGTCGGGCGGACCACCACGCGCGCGGCCTCCGGTTCCGGCAGCTGCTCCCGGTAGCGCTCCACCTCGGCGGCCATCGCGAAGCTCAGCTCGCGCAGGCCCTCGCGGGAGGCGGTCGACACCTCGAACACCGGCCAGCCGCGCTCCTCGACGTCGGCGCGCACCAGGTCTGCCAGCTCGCGGGCTTCCGGCACGTCCATCTTGTTGAGCACCACCATGCGCGGGCGATCGGCGAGGTCGACCCCGCCGTGCTCGGCCTTCAACGCCGGGGTGTACTGCGCGAGCTCGTTCTCCAGGGCGTCCACATCAGACATCGGATCGCGGCCGGGCTCCAGCGTGGCGCAGTCCACGACGTGCACCAGCACGGCGCAGCGCTCGATGTGGCGCAGGAAGTCCAGGCCGAGGCCGCGGCCCTCGCTGGCGCCCGGGATCAGCCCGGGCACGTCGGCCACGGTGAACACGGTCTCGCCCGCGGTGACCACGCCGAGGTTGGGCACCAGCGTGGTGAACGGGTAGTCGGCGATCTTCGGGCGCGCGGCGGAGAGCACCGAGATCAGCGACGACTTGCCCGCCGACGGGAAGCCGACCAGGCCCACGTCGGCGACCGACTTGAGCTCCAGGACGAGCTCGCCCTGGTCACCGGGCTCGCCGAGCAGGGCGAAGCCCGGGGCCTTGCGCGCCTTGGAGGCCAGCGCCGCGTTGCCCAGGCCACCGCGACCACCGGCGGCGGCGACGAACGTGGTGCCGGTGCCCACCAGGTCGGCCAGCACTTCGCCGTCCGGGGTCATGACCACGGTGCCGTCCGGAACGGCCAGCACCAGGTCCTCGCCCTGGGCGCCGTTGCGCATGCCGCCCTGGCCCGGCTTGCCGTTGGAGGCGCGGGCGTTGGGCCGGTAGTGGAAGTCGAGCAGGGTGTGCGCGTTGGGATCGACGACGAGCTGCACGTCGCCGCCCTTGCCGCCGTTGCCGCCGTCCGGCCCGCCCAGCGGCTTGAACTTCTCCCTGTGCACCGAGGCGCAGCCATTCCCGCCGTCGCCAGCCGCGACGTGGATGGTCACGCGGTCAACGAACCGCGACACGAATGCCTCCAGGAAGATCAAGCCGGGTGGACCCGGCGGTAGAACACGGGCGAATCCGATTCAACAACGGCGGGACCGATTCGCATCCCGGCGCCGGAGCGGATCCGCGAACAGCAACGAGGGGCGGGCCGGACTAGCCGGACCCGCCCCTCGTCGGGAAGTACTCGCAGTCGAGAGCCGGATCAGGCCTCGACCGGCTTCACGCTGACGGCCTTGCGGCCCCGGTAACGTCCGAACTCGACGGTCCCGGCCTCCAGCGCGAACAGAGTGTCGTCGTTGCCGCGACCCACGTTCAGACCCGGGTGGAACTTGGTACCACGCTGACGGATCAGGATCTCGCCGGCCTTGACGACCTGGCCGCCGTAGCGCTTCACCCCGAGGTACTTGGGGTTCGAGTCGCGGCCGTTCCGAGAGCTGGATGCGCCCTTCTTGTGTGCCATGACTACTCAGGTCCTCACTTGTTGATGCCGGTGACCTCGACGCGGGTCAGCTTCTGGCGGTGACCCTGTCGCTTGTGGTAGCCGGTCTTGTTCTTGAACTTGTGGATGCGGATCTTGGGGCCCTTGGTCTGCTCGACCAGCTTGCCGGTCACCGACACCTTGGCCAGCGCGTCGGCGTCGGTCGTGACATCGGTGCCATCGACGACCAGAAGTGCCGGGAAACTGACCTCGGAGCCCAGCTCGCCTTCGAGCTTCTCGACCTCGACGACGTCTCCGACAGCCACCTTGTACTGCTTGCCGCCGGTCTTGACGATCGCGTACATGAGTCGGAAGTCTCCTGCTGCTCGGTTTCGCTACTTTCACCAGGTCTGCGGCGGACGTCCACCTCGACCCGAAGAGGATCGAGGATTCCTACCACGCCGCTGGTGCAGCGCCTCGGTGGGGTTCCCGTCCCGGCAGCGCGGAGCACCACTCGAAACAGGCGTTTTTTCTCTCCGCCCGTCCGGCGGCGAGAAGTTCTCACCCATCATACAGACCGCGTTCCGGACCCCGATCGGGCGGGGCCGCTCCACGCGGGGCGCACGACTGCGGGAGCCGGGCGACAGGCGAGCCGCGTCAGCCTAAGTCGGCCCGTTCATGCGGTCAAATCGACCCCTGCCGAAAGAAGGTGCCGAGCCTCGACGAGCGCTTGCTACGGTAGGTCGCCGTTCTACTTGATCTGGGGAAACAGCTCGTGACTGACATCGCACCGGAGGCCGAGCGGGACGAGGGCGCCGCCTCCGGGACCGCACCGCGCCGGAGCCCGCTGCACCGGTTCGGCCCGCTGCTGCTCGGCCTGTCGGCGATCGTTCCACCACTGATGATGCTGCGGGAAGTGCTGCGCTACTCGCAGATGCACTTCTACGACTACTGGTGGGTCCTGCTCGACCTCACCAACGACGACGGGACGCTGCGACCGGAGGCCCTCCTGGGCTTCCGCAACGAACACCCGTTCGTGCTGCCCAGCCTGCTGTTCTGGCTCAGCGCCCGCTACGGCAACGGGCTCAACCAGCCGCTGGGCCTGGCGATCCTCGCCTTCGGCGTGATCAGCGTGCTGCTGGTGTGGGCGATGCTGCCGAAGGAGCTGAACGGCTGGCAGCGGGCCGGACTGGTGGCGGCCACCTCGACGCTGGTGTTCAACCCGCACGGCATCCACAACTACGTGCGCTCGATGAGCGGCGCGTCCTGGATCCTCGCGCTGATGCTGGTGCTCGCCGCGCTGCTGGCGATGCAGCGCGGACATCGGCTGTGGGCGATCGTCTTCGGCCTGCTGGCCTCGATCAGCTACGGCACCTCGTTCGCCGTGTGGCCCGCGCTGGCCCTGATCGCGTGGCTGCGCGGGGACCGGCGCCGGTGGGTGGCGGCTCCGATGGTGGTCGGTGCGGTCGTGGTGCTCTCCTGGCTGGTGCTGCGCGGCCCGCAGGGCGGCGGCGGCGCGTCTCCCACCGACGATCCGGCGCAGGCGCTGCTGGCCGGGCTGAGCATGCTCGGCATGGTGTGGACCGGCACCGAACCGGCGATCGCGCTGATCGCCGGCGTGGCCGGGCTCGCGGCGCTGGTGGTGCACGCCCAGCAGACACCGGAACAGCGGCGCAGCGCAGCGCCCTGGTGGGGCCTGGCGGTCTACGCCGTCGGCTGCGCGGTGATGATCTCCGGCTCGCGCGCCGCGTTCGGCGAATCGGCCGGGCTGCAGAGCCGGTACAACAGCATGACCGCCGCGCTGTGGATCGCGCTGCTGGTGATCGTGGTGGCCTGGCCCAAGCTGCCGAAGCTGCGCACCGTCACCGTCGCGGGCACCGTGCTGGCCACCGTGGCGCTGGGCGCGCCGATGGCGCAGAGCGTCCGGGCCGACTCGGCGAACCAGGACCTCTTGGCCATCGCCGCCCGCATCGGGCACCCGGAGCACTTCTCCGACCGGTTCCCGGAACCGGACCGGCTGCTGCCGCGGCTGCAGGCGCTGGGCCACTACCCGTTCTCCCCCGAGTTCACCCTGAACTGCCCCGACGGGCTGGAGATCGGTGACCGGATCAGCACCGCGAACTGGCGCACGCCCAGCGAGGGCGCGTTCCGGGAGCCCCGCCCGGACGGCCGGGACGTGATCCTCAACGTCGAGACCGACCAGGTCGAGGGCGGCGCGCGGATGCTCAAGGGCTGGGCGATCTCCGGCATCGAGCGGGCCGGCTGCGTCGCGGTGCTCGACCAGAGCGGCACCGTGATCGGCGGCGGCGTCGTCGACATCCCGCGCTCCGACGCCGAAGCGCAGACGCCGGGCATCGAGATCGGGCTCGGGTTCGAAGCGGCCGCGCCCGCCCAGCCGGGCCTGCTGCGCGTCGCCTTCCACTTCCCCGACGGCTGGTGGATCCGGCCCCTCACCGAAAGCCCGCAGGTCGCGTCATGACGCAAACCCCGTTACCGCAGGTGTCGCTGCTCGCCCCGGCGAAGAACGAGCAGGAGAACCTGCCCGCGCTGTTCGCCCAGATCAGCGAGGCCATGCAGCAGCAGGACCGCAGCTGGGAGCTGGTGGTCGTCGACGACGGCAGCACCGACGGCAGCTGGCAGGTGATCAGCGAGCACGCGGCGCGGGACCCCCGGATCCGCGGCATCCGGCTGCGCCGCAACTTCGGCAAGGCCGCCGCGCTGGCCGCCGGGGTCGCCGAGGTGCGCGGTGAGCTGCTGGTCACGCTGGACGCCGACCTGCAGGACGACCCGGCCGAGATCCCCCGGCTGCTGGCCGAGCTCGACGCCGGGACCGACCTGGTCAGCGGGCACAAGGCCAACCGGCAGGACCCGCTGGGCAAGCGGCTGCCGTCGAAGGTGTTCAACTGGTTCACCGGGCTGATCACCGGCCTGAAGCTGTCCGACCACAACTGCGGGCTCAAGGCCGCGCGGACCGAGGTCTACCGGCGGGTTCCGCTGTACGGCGAGCTGCACCGCTACATCCCGGCGCTGGCGCACCAGCTCGGCTACCGGGTCGCCGAAATGCCCGTGAACCACCGGCCGCGGCTGCACGGCAAGTCCAAGTACGGCCTGGAGCGCTACCTGCGCGGCGCGCTGGACCTGCTTACGGTGGTCGCCCTCACCCGCTACGGGCGGCGGCCCGCGCACCTGTTCGGCGGGCTGGGGATGCTGGCGGGCACGATCGGCACGCTGATCCTGCTGTACCTGACCGGCGTGTGGTTGTTCACCGACCAGCCGATCGGCACCCGGCCGCTGCTGACGCTGGGCATCCTGCTGGAGATCTTCGCGGTGCAGATGATCTCGGTGGGGCTGCTCGCCGAGCTCGTGCTGCACCGCACCGGCCGCGATCACGACGTCGACGTCCTGGTCGCCGACCAGACGCCGACCGCATCGGCCGCCGCCTGACCGGTGGCGCGGAACACGTTCGGCGGAAGATCAACTACCGCGCGGTAACGACGTGAGGACCAGGCGGTAACGGCGCGCTCACCGCTGGGGGTGCACTCGTAGTCGCTCGATCACAGCCCCGTAAGGTGCTGCGCGTGCACTCGGCGAAGCGACTTCGGCTGTCTGCCGCAACCCTCGGAATCGTCGGGACGGTGCTCGCGCTCCTGATCCCGTTCCTCCCGGTCAAACACGACGTCACCACGCTCAAGTGGCCGACGGCGGAAGGCACCAGATCGGTGTCCGCACCGCTGGTCGCCTACTCACCGCTGTGGTTGGACGCGGAGGTGCCCTGCGCCGCCGTGCGGAGCCTCGACGAGCGCACCGCCGGGCCCGGCATGCTGCTGAGCACGAATCCGCCGTCCTCGGACTTCGGCAAGCTGACCGGTCTGGTGCTGCAGGTCGACAACGGCCAGGTGGCGCTGTTCTCCAAGGGACGGCAGGTCAGCACGACCCAGCTGCCGCCCGGTGACTGCACCATCGCGGTGCGCGCGGACGCCTCCGGCACCACCGCCACCGTCGGCGGCAAGCAGTGGGCGCACGTGCTCGGCGACCAGCGGCCGCAGCTGACCGGCGTCTACTCGGCGCTGGACAACGCGGTCGACGACGTCCGGGGCCTGTCGTTCGAGGCCCGCGTCGACAACCGGTTCAGCACCGAACCAACGGTGCTGAAGGCGGTCATGATGGCGCTGACCGTCGCGGCGTTCATCGGCTCCGTGGTGTGCCTGCGGCGGTTGGACGTCCGGGCCGGGCGGCGCGCGCCGCGGCTGGCCCCGACCGGCTGGTGGAAGCCGACGCTGCGCGACGCGGCGGTGTTCGTCGCGCTGGGCGTGTGGTGGCTGATCGGGGCGATGACCTCCGACGACGGCTACGTGCTCAGCATGCTGCGCTCGGAGGAGAGCGCTGGTTACGTCAGCAACTACTACCGCTGGTTCGCCAACCCCGAATCCCCGTTCGGCTGGTGGTACGAGCCGTACGCGCTGTGGGTGCAGGTATCCACGGCGACGCCGTGGGTGCGGCTGCCCGCGCTGCTGATGGGCATCGTGTCCTGGCTGCTGATCAGCCGCGAGGTGCTTCCGAGGCTCGGCCAGCAGGTCCGGCGCTCCAACGCCGCGGGCTGGGCCGCCGCCGCGGTGTTCCTGGCGTTCTGGCTGCCCTACAACAACGGCCTCCGCGCCGAGCCGGTCGTGGTGCTGTTCTCGCTGCTGGCGCTGTGCGCCGTCGAGCGCGCGGTGGCCACCGGACGGCTGGTGCCCGCGGCGCTGGGCCTGGTGGCCGCGGCCCTGTCGGTGGGCGTCAACCCGCACGGCCTGGTCGCCGTGCTGCCCTACATCGCCGCGATCAAGCCGCTGTACCGGCTGGTGCGCAAGCGGGCGCAGGAGTTCGGCCGGTTGCCGGTGCTGGCGCCGATCGCCGCGTCCGGCTTCGTGATCCTCACGCTGGTCTTCTACGACCAGACCTTCCGCTCCGTGCTGGACTCGATGGAGCTCAAGACCACCTTCGGGCCCAACGGCCGGTGGTACGAGGAGCTCAGCCGCTACAGCCTGCTGTTCAGCCAGAGCCCGGACGGTTCGCTGACCCGCCGCTTCCCGGTGCTGCTGGTGATCCTGTGCCTGGTGACCTGCGCCGTCGTGCTGCTGCGCCGCAACCGGATCCGCGGCGCTGCGCTGGGCCCGAGCCGGCGGCTGCTGGCGATCGTCGCGATGTGCTTCGTGGTGCTGGCCCTGACCCCGACCAAGCACACCCACCACTTCGGCATCTTCGCCGCCTTCGGCGGTGCGCTGGCCGCGCTGACCGCGCTGGCCACCAGCACCACGGTGCTGCGCTCGCGGCGCAACCGGGCGGCGTTCGTGGCCGGGCTGATGGTGATCCTGGCGTTCGCGGCGACCGGGCCGAACGCCTGGTGGTACGTCTCCGGCTGGGGCATCCCGTGGTTCGACAAGCCGCCGTCGATCGGCGGCTACAACTTCAGCACGCTGTTCCTGGTCTTCGCCGCCGTCGCCGGTGTCATCGCGCTGATCGAGCACCTGCGCATCGACGAGAACAACCCGAAGGTCGTCGACGAGAGCTGGGACAGCCCGGAGAAGCGCAGCCGGGCGCTGCGGCTGGGCACCGCGCCGCTGTCGGTGCTGTGCGCATTGCTGGTGCTCGGCGAGCTGGCGGCCTTCGGCAAGGCCATCCAGAAGCAGGACGACACCTACAACCTGGGTGTGGACAACATCAAGCAGCTTGCCGGATCCAGCTGCGGGTTGTCCGACTACATCGACGTGGAGACCGATCCGCGAGCGGGTGTGCTGCCGGTGTCGCCCGAGCAGCCGACGGTGGCCGCCCGGGCGACCGACAAGGCCGTGCCGGTTCCGCCGCGGCGGCTGGTCGGCCACGAGACGGCCGCGGAGTACCTGCGGCCGAAGGAGACCGGCTTCACCCGGCCCGGCGTGCCCGTCAGCAACGGCGGCGACCCGGAGGAGCCGAGCTGGCGGCCGCCGCACCAGTTCGGCGACGACGCCGCCCCGGCGTGGGGCAGCTACGACGAGGCCGGACTCGGCACCGGTGAGCTGCGCACGCCCTGGTACGACCTGCCGGAGGAGGCGCTCAGCGGCAAGACCCCGGTGGTGCTCAGCCTGGCCGGCTCGGAGACCGGCGCGAACTCGCTGGTGATGGAGTTCGGCCGCGACACCGAGCGCGGCTTCGAGATCACCGGTCGCTACGAGGTCGAGCAGGGCCCGCCGCCCGGCTGGCGCGACCACCGCTACTCGCTGGGCGCCGAGGCCGAGGGCGCCACGAAGATGCGCGTCATCGCGATCGACCAGGCGCTCGGCGCGGAGGGCTGGCTGGCGGTGACCGCACCGCGCGTGCCGAAGCTGGCCAGCATGACCGAGCTCGTCGGCGACTCCCCGACGTTCGTGGAGTGGCCCGCCGCGCTGGTGCACCCGTGCCTGCGGATCTCCGGTCTGTACAACGGTGTCGCCGAGATGCCGCACTTCCGGGTGTCGGCCGGTGAGCTGGTGCGCGACGTCGGCGAGGGCTGGTCCTCGCCGGACGCGGGCGGACCGTTCGGCTGGCTCAACGTCGCATCGAGCGTGCGGGAGCTGCCGACCTACCTGCGCGGCGACCCGCAGCAGGACTGGGGCTCGCTCTACGTCGTGCACCCGTACGACGCGGACGCGCTGCCCGCGCAGGCGGCGTTGGACATCCGGCCGGAGACCCACTGGGGCACCTGGTCGCCGGGACCGCTGACCGAGGCGGTGGAGCTGCCGGGCGACGTGCCCAGCTCCGACGACCGGACCGACATCCCGACCTTCGACACACCAGAGCAGAACTGATCACCTGAGTGCAGGGCCCCCGTCGCGCGTTGGCGACGGGGGCCCTGCGTCGTCAGCGGGTCCAGAACTCCATCCGGTGGTCGGCGGCGAAGTCGGCGGGTCCGGTCCGCTCCGGGTGCAGCGACTGGACGTGCCGGTCGGCCGCCGCGAAGCGCGGCCAGTCGACCAGGCCCGGCCCGTTGGGGTCGCCGCTGCGCGCGAAGTTGGCCCAGTAGCGGTGCATCGTCGCCGCCAGCCGCCACTGCTCCGCTGACAGCGGCGCGAGCCCGCCCATGTCGAACTGGTACGGGAGTTCGGACCCGTGGTAGGCGCCGGGCGGGAAGCCCTCCGGGAACGGCACCACCGGCGGCGCGTCCCGGTCCGCGAACTCGTAGACGTAGGTGGGAGTGCGCTCGTGCAGGGCCTGCGCGAGGTCCCAGAGCGAGCGCGCCCACGCGGCGTCGTTGATCACCGTCGACCAGGCGAGGCTGGGCGTCGCGTAGGCGTCGAGCGGGTACTCGCGCGCGATGTCGTCGGCCGCCGCGTCGAAGCCCTCCGCCAGCAGCTTGCCGTAGCCGTCCGAGGTGACCGGCTGGCCGGTGCCGTCGAAGAACATCGCGACGAACAATCTGGCTTCGTCCCGGGTGTTGCCCGCGAGCACCGGCACGCGGTGGAAGCGGCCGGCCGTCAGCGCCTGCACCGGCGACTCCGGCAGCACCTCGTTGCCGAACCCGGACCGGGTGAACACCGGGCTCAGCTGGAGCAGCTGCTCGACCGGGAGCGCACGCAGCTGGTCGACAGCGCTGCCGTGCCCTGGGCGCAGCCACCCGGCCTCACCGATCACGTGCTCGGCCAGCCCTTCGAGCTCGGTCGCCGACAGCCACAGCGACGGCATCTCCGGCGAGCCGGGCACGTAGGTGTTCGCCGGAGCGCGCATCAGCGGGAAGCCGCTCTGCACGATCGCCCGGTGGAACAGGCCCGCCGAGCCCGGAGCCACCAGGTGCGCGCCGATCGAGAGCCCGCCGTAGGACTCGCCGAACAGCGTGACGTTGCCCGGGTCGCCGCCGAACGCTCCGATGTTGCGCTGCACCCAGCGGAGCACCTCCTGCTGGTCGGCGATGCCGAAGGCGCCGCCGGGCAGCCCCGGGTAGCCGAAGTTGCCGAAGATGCCGAGCCGGTAGTTGGCGGTCACCACCACGACGTCCTCGGCGACCGACAGCCGTCGCGCGTCGAAGACCGACCCTTCACCGTTGGTGCCGCCGCCACCGTGCAGCCACACCATGACCGGCTTGCGGCCACCGGAGCGCGGTGCGGTCACGTTCAGGAACAGGCAGTCCTCGTCCACGCTGCCCACATCGGCGAAGGACTGCGGGAGCTGCGGGCACGGACTGCCCGGAGCGGTCGCGTCCCGAACCCCGGCCCACGGTTCGACCGGCCGCGGCAGGCTCCAGCGCAGCTCGCCGACGGGCGGCGCGGCGTAGGGGATCCCCTGGAAGAGCCGGTGCTCCTCGAAGCTCAGGCCTCGCACCCGACCCGAGTCCAGCTCTATTACGCCTGTCCCGCCTCTCCGCGATTCACAGTGGTGGTCGCGTTCGCGATTGATCTCCCGGTTCGCCGTTTCTTGTGGCTGGGTCACGTCACGGTCCCCTGAGGCGCGGTTGAGCGGGAGCGACGTCGGCCCAGGGCTGCTCATGACTTCTCCTGGCTGGCTCGGGTCGCGAGGTCGAAGGTGGTCGCGAGTTCGCGGGCGTAGAGGTCCGTGTCGGTGTCCGCTTCCGTGCCGAGGCGCAGCGCGACGCCGTCCAGCGCGTGGCGCAACGTCACCGCCATGACGTGCGGGTCGAAGTCCCGGAACTCCCCCGCCCGCTGACCGGCGCGGAACAGCTCGGCGAGACCTTCGATCTCGTGGCGGTGCGGCAGCACCGGATCGCCGCCGCGCTCGTTGATGAGGATCTCCGTGAGCGCCCGGAGCTGAGGGTGGTGCGTGCGGTAGAAGTCCGCGCTGGCCTCGATGAAGGCACGGAGCTGCCCGCGCGCGGTGTCGGCGGCGACGACGCGGGCGCCCACCAACTCCTCGGCCGTCCGGTAGACGTCGGCGACGACCTGCCGCATCAGCTCGGCCTTGTTCTTGAAGTGGTAGGAGATCATCCCGGTGCTGCTCAGCCCGGCGCGCTTGGCGATCTGCCCGAAGGAAGCGCGCGGATATCCGAGCTCGACGATCGCCTCGATGGCCGCCGCGACGATCTGCGCCCGCCTGCCCTGCTCGGTGAACGACCTGCTTTGCTCAGCCGAGCTGAAATTTGCTCGCATGAGCAAAATCTAGCACGGCTGAGCAAACCGGCGGGCGGATCGGTTCGAGCCGCGGAATCAGCGCAGGTCGCAGAGGTCCTACCGGAAACGCGAAATGGCCGACCCGTTCGAGAACGGATCGGCCATTCCAGCTCGTCGGCTCAGCCTTCGACGGGCGGACCAGCAGGTCGCGACGCGGCCCGGCGGCGAGCCCGGCGGACCGGCGCGGCCGGAGCCACCTCGGCCAGGCCGTTGTCGGCAGGCTCCACCGGCTCCGCCGGCTTGCTGACCACCAGCGGCGCCACCGCCGCGCCGGCGCTGCCGGCCGCTCGCGTCGCCTTCCGCCGTCGGCCGTTGGCCTCCGGCGCGGGCGTCGGCTTCGCCTCCGCGACGGCCGGCTCCGCGGCCTTGACGGCTGCCGCCGGCTGCTCGACCGGCTTCGCGGCCTCAGCGGGCTTCGCCGCTTCTACCGGCTTCGCCTCGACGGCCTCCGCCTTCGGCTCGGCCTGCACCGCTGCCGCGGGCTTCGCCTCCGCTGCCGCTTCGGCCGTCACCTCCGCGGGCTTCGCCTGCTCGGGCTTCTGCTCCGCAGGCTTCTGTTCCACGGGCTTCGCCGGCTCGACCTTCGCGGCCTCAGGCTTCGCGGCCTCGACCTTCGCAGCCTCGCGCCTCTCCGGCTCGGGCTTCTCCGGCTCGGGTGCCTTCGCCGTCTCCGGCTGCTTCGGCTCCGGCTGCTCGGCCTCGTGCTGCTTGCCGCGGTTGCGGTTGCGGCGAGAGCCGTTGTTGCTGCTGCCGTTCCCGCCGCCGCCGTGGCCGCCGTTCGGGTGGCTGGTGGGCTCGGTGGAGACCAGCAGGCCGCGGCCGCGGCAGTGCTCGCAGGTGCTGCTGTAGGCCTCCAGCAGGCCGGTGCCGACCCGCTTGCGGGTCATCTGGACCAGGCCCAGCGACGTCACCTCGGCGACCTGGTGGCGGGTGCGGTCCCGGCCCAGGCACTCGGTGAGGCGGCGCAGCACCAGGTCGCGGTTGGACTCCAGCACCATGTCGATGAAGTCGATGACGATGATGCCGCCGATGTCGCGCAACCGGAGCTGGCGGACGATCTCCTCGGCCGCTTCCAGGTTGTTGCGGGTGACGGTCTCCTCGAGGTTGCCGCCGGAACCGGTGAACTTGCCGGTGTTGACGTCGATCACCGTCATGGCCTCGGTGCGGTCGATCACCAGGTAGCCGCCGGAGGGCAGCCAGACCTTGCGGTCCAGGGCCTTGGCGATCTGCTCGTTGATCCGCTGCTCGGTGAACACATCGTTCTTGCCGACGTGCTTGACCAGCCGCTGCGCCAGGTCGGGCGCGACGTGCTGGACGTAGGCCTCGATGGTGTCCCAGGCGTCGGAGCCCTGGACCGTCATCTGCGAGAAGTCCTCGGTGAACAGGTCGCGGACGACCTTGATCAGCAGGTCCGGCTCCTCGTAGAGCAGCTGCGGGGCCTGCGCGCCGGGGATCTCGGCCTTCTCCTTGATGACCTCCCACTGCGCCTGCAGGCGCCGCACGTCGCGGTCCAGCGCTTCCTCGCTGGTGCCCTCCGACGCGGTGCGGATGATCACCCCGGCGTTGTCCGGGACGATCCGCTTGAGGATCTCCTTGAGCCGCTTGCGCTCGGTGTCCGGCAGCTTCCGGCTGATGCCGGTGGCACCGCCGCCCGGCACGTACACCAGGAACCGGCCCGGCAGGCTGATCTGGGTGGTGAGCCGGGCGCCCTTGTGGCCGACCGGGTCCTTGGTGACCTGCACCAGGACGCTGTCGCCGGTCTGCAGCGCCTGCTCGATGCGGCGCGCCTTGCCCGCCAGCCCGGCGGCGTCCCAGTCCACCTCACCGGCGTAGAGCACCGCGTTGCGGCCGCGGCCGATGTCGACGAAGGCGGCTTCCATGCTGGGCAGCACGTTCTGCACGCGGCCCAGGTAGACGTTGCCGACCAGCGAGCCGGTGCCCGACGAGGTCACGAAGTTCTCGACGAGGACGTTGTCCTCCAGCACCGCGATCTGCGTCTGGTCGCCGTTCTGCCGGACGACCATCTTGCGGTCCACCGACTCGCGACGGGCCAGGAACTCGGCCTCGGAGAGCACCGGGGCGCGGCGGCGACCGGCCTCGCGGCCGTCCCGGCGGCGCTGCCGCTTGGCCTCCAGGCGGGTCGAGCCCTTGACCGCGCGGACCTCGTCGTCGCTGCTGTCCTGGCGGGTCTCGGCGGACGGCTCGCGGACGTGCACGACGGTGTTCGGCGGGTCGTCCTCGCGGGCACCGGTCTCGTCGTCGGCCGAACCCTTGCGGCGACGACGGCGACGGCGGCGGCGGTTCGACTCCCCAGCGCCCTCGGACTCGGCGGCGGGCTGCTCCTCGGCGGGCTCCTCCGCCGCGGGCTCCTCAGCGGTCTCGGCTTCCTCGGAGGTCTCCGAATCGCCTTCGCCACCGGTCTCGGAGTCGGCACCGCGACCACGACCGCGACCGCGGCGACCACGACGGCGGCGGCGCCGACCGGTGCCCTCGCCGTCCTCGTCGCTGTCGGCGGAGTCATCCGGGGCTTCGGTCTTGGCCTCGGCGGGCTCCTCGACCTCCGCGGCGGCGGGCTCCGGCTCGGCCTTCGGCTCGGGCCGCGTCTCCTGCGGAGCCGCGGACGGCGCCAGGAACATCGCCTCCGGCGCGGCGAAGACCGGCGTCAGCCCGGCCAGCGCGTTGCTCTCCGGAGCCGGCTCGTTCGCGGCCGCCGCGAAGTGCGCGACCGGGATCGCGGGCTCGACGGCCGCCGGTTCCTGAGCGGCCGGTTCCTCGGCAGCCGGCTGCTCGGCTTCGGCCTGCTCCGGCTGAGCGGCCGGGGCCGCCGGCTCGGCCGGGGCCTCCGATTCGGCCACCAGCTCCGGGTTCAGGGCCTCGACGACCTGCAGCGCCACCTCGCGGGTGATGTTCGACTGCGCGCTGCGGACCGATTCGCCGATCGACTCCAGCGTGTTGATGATCTCCCGGCTGCTGGACCCCAGCAGCTTGGCCAGTGCGTGCACACGGAGCTTGGCGGGCAGCTCGATCGTGCCCTGCTCTTCTCCGGTGGGTGTGGGCGATTGCCCGCTGGCGCTTCCAGCGGGATTGTCCGTGTTCAACATCCAGCTCCTCCGCCCCCGGGCGCGTCCGGGTGGACGCGGCCGCACAGAGGCATGTGCGTTCTTCGGTCTCCGCCGCCCGCGGGCGACGGCAATTCTGGTGTTCCCTCCGCCCCGGGCCTTCAGGCCGGGAAGTCACACGGCGGGTCGGCGACGTCCGCGCCGTCCGTCATCCGGCCGTGGGCTCCCCTGCCGGACTCCGCTCGGCGCCTGAGTCCTGGGCCAACGGGTCGGCGATGCCGCCTCCGTCGTCGAGCCGACCCTGTTCCAGCCGGGTCGCGCTCGCGGCGGCCGACGGTTCCAGACCGGCGACGACACGCAGGGCGCTCAGTACGTCGTCGGGTCGTACGACGGGTGTTGTCTGCCGAACGACCGTTACAAGTATCCCATACGGTTCCGATGCCTTCGGCCAATCGTCCACCTGGGCGGTCGCGGAGGAATTTTGATCACTCTCAGCGACCGTCGGGTGCGCGGTCTGGACCTCCGCGCTGAGCAGCGCCGCGCGGGCGTCGATGGTGCGGCGACCGTCCTTGGTCATCCGCTCCACCAGCGCCGTGTCGGCGGCCATCAGCGCGGTGACGGCGTCACGCAGCTCCGCGACGTCCGTGCCGGGCAGGTCGATCCGCCACCGGCTCACCTCCAGCCGGTCCGCCAGCGCGCCCGGCCGGGCCTCCGCGGCTTCGAGCACGTCGATGCCGTCGGGCAGCGCGGCGTTGAGCTCGGCGCGCAGCGCCGCGGGCTCCACCCGCTCCACGAGCTGCAGCTCCACGTACTCGGCCACGCTGGACACCCCGGTGGGCACCGCGCCCGCCCAGGACACCTTCGGGTGCGGGCTGAAGCCCTGGGAATACGCCATCGGTACCCCGGCCCGTCGCAGGGCGCGCTCGAAGGTGCGCGCCACGTCCCGGTGCGAGGTGAACCGCAACCGCCCCCGCTTGGCGTAGCGGAGCCGCAGCTTCTGCACCGGTGGAGCCGAGGGATTCGGATGATCTCGCCGACTCAGGATGCCCTCCCGACCATGATCGTCATCGGCGGTCCTGACGACCGCTCCGATGCCGATGCTTGCTTGCTCAACCGCAGTGTGACAACACCTGCGGGCCAGTTTTCGAAGGAACGTACAACGCCGGCCGCCTCCGCACCGAGCTCCGACTCGGCTGGTGGGACCGGCGAGCGACTCGGCCAGGAGGCCCTGACCAGCGCTCGCCGGCCGCTTTCAGCCCTGGGTGAAGGCCGGGTTGCGGACCGGGGAGCCCTGCCCGACCGGGGAGATCGGCAGCAGCTTGCGCCCCGTCGGCCCGACCTCGATGTCGGTGCCCATGGTCGGGCACACCCCGCAGTCGAAGCACGGCGTCCACCGGCAGTCGTCCTGCTCGCGGGCGTCCAGCGCGTCCTGCCAGTCCGCCCACAGCCATTCCTTGTCCAGGCCGGAGTCGAGGTGGTCCCACGGCAGGACCTCGCCCTCGGTCCGCTCCCGGGTGGTGAACCAGGCCAGGTCCACGCCCAGCGGCTCGAGCTCGGCCGCGGCGCAGTCGACCCAGCGCTCGTAGGAGAAGTGCTCGTTCCAGCCGTCGAACCGGCCGCCCTCGCGCCACACCCGCTCGATGACCCGGCCGAGCCGCCGGTCGCCGCGGGAGAGCAGGCCTTCGATCATCGACGGCTTGCCGTCGTGGTAGCGCATGCCGATGTTGCGGCCGATCCGGCGATCGGAGTTGATCGCCTCGCGGAGCTTGCGCAACCGCGCGTCGACGGTGTCCGGGTCGGTCTGCGCGGCCCACTGGAACGGGGTGTGCGGCTTGGGCACGAACCCGCCGATGGAGATCGTGCAGCGGATGTCCTTGCGCCCGGAGGCCTCCCGGCCGGCGCGGATGACCTCCTTGGCCATCTCGGCGATCTGCAGCACGTCCTCGTCGGTCTCGGTGGGCAGACCGCACATGAAGTACAGCTTGACCTGCCGCCAGCCGTTGGCGAAGGCCGCCGAGACGGTGCGGATCAGGTCCTCCTCCGACACCATCTTGTTGATCACGCGGCGGATCCGCTCGCTGCCGCCCTCCGGGGCGAAGGTCAGCCCGGAGCGGCGGCCGTTGCGGGACAGCTCGTTGGCCAGGTCGATGTTGAACGCGTCCACCCGGGTCGACGGCAGCGACAGACCGGTGTTGGTGCCCTCGTAGCGGTCGGCCAGGCCCTTGGTGATGTCGGCGATCTCGGAGTGGTCGGCCGAGCTCAGCGACAGCAGCCCGACCTCCTCGAAACCGGTGGCCTCCAGGCCGCGCTGCACCATCTCGCCGATGCCCTCGATGGAGCGCTCCCGCACCGGCCGGGTGATCATCCCGGCCTGGCAGAACCGGCAGCCGCGGGTGCAACCGCGGAAGATCTCCACGCTCATCCGCTCGTGCACGCTCTCGGCCAGCGGCACCAGCGGCTGCTTCGGGTAAGGCCAGTCGTCGAGCTCCATGGTGGTGCGCTTGAAGACCCGGTACGGCGCGCGCTCGTTGTTCGGCACGACCTGGTCGATCGCGCCGTCGGCGCGGTAGGAGACGTCGTAGAACTTCGGCACGTACACGCCGCCGGACTCCGCCAGCCGCAGCAGCAGCTCGTCGCGGCCACCCGGCTGCCCCTCCGCCTTCCAGCGGCGGATCGCCTCGGTGATCTCCAGGACGGCTTCCTCGCCGTCGCCCAGCACGGCCGCGTCCAGGAAGTCCGCGATCGGCTCCGGGTTGAACGCCGCGTGCCCGCCGGCCAGCACGATGGGGTGATCATCGGTGCGGTCGGCGGCGTGCAGCGGGATCCCCGCCAGGTCCAGCGCGCCGAGCAGGTTGGTGTAGCCCAGCTCGGTGGCGAAGCTGACACCCAGCACGTCGAAGGCACCGACCGGCCGGTGCGCGTCCACGGTGAACTGCGGGATGCCGTGCTCGCGCATCAGCGCTTCGAGGTCCGGCCACACCGCGTAGGTGCGCTCGGCCAGCACGTCCGGCTGCTCGTTGAGGATCTCGTAGAGGATCTGGACGCCTTGGTTGGGCAGGCCGACTTCGTAGGCGTCGGGGTACATCAGGCACCACCGGATGGCGGTGTCGTCCCACGCCTTCAGCGTCGCGTTGAGCTCCCCACCCACGTACTGCACGGGTTTGGAGACGCGCGGCAGCAGCGGTTCCAACCTGTCGAAAACGGACTCCACACGCACCCAACCAGGGTAAAGGCCCCGGCTCCACCAGAGAGCCCGGGGCGAATTCCGATGAGGTCTTCCATGCACTTGCTGCGGGATCACCGCGCCCGGGATCAGACTTCCCGGGTGAACCAGATCTCGTCCCGGTCGTCGCCCGGCGCGACGCGGACCGCGCCCGGCCAGCGGCCCCGCTCGACCCAGCCGAGGCGCGCGTAGTAGCGCTCCAGGCCGTGCCCGCTGCGGGTGACCAGGTCCAGCATCTCCAGGCCGATGGCCCGCGCGTGCACCAGCGCCGCGTCGTGCAGCCGCTTGCCCCAGCCCCTGCCCTGCAGCGCCGGGTCGACCGCCAGCCAGACGAGCTCGCCGGTGTGCGTCCGGACCGGCAGCTGCCGCGGCCGCAGCACCGCGATCCCGACCAGCACGTGCTGCTGGCCGATGGTGATCAGGTGCGCCTTCTTGCCGCGCACCTCCTCGACCAGCTTGGTCGCCGCGGCGCGCAGCTCGTCCAGCGAGTCGGTCGGGCTGAACCCGGCCGCGCCGCCCGCCGCGGTGACCCGCGCCCACAACCCGGCCAGCGCCTCCGCCAGGTCCGGGTGGACGGCATCCACCCGGTGCGGCCCGGTGACGAAGCCGTCCGGGTCGATGCCGGTCACGGGTTTCAGACCTCCGGGAACCAGAGCTTGAGCTCGCGCGCGGCCGACTCCGGCGAGTCCGAGCCGTGCACCAGGTTGAACTGGACTTCCAGGCCGAAGTCGCCGCGGATGCTGCCCGGCGCCGCCTTCTCCACCGGGTCGGTGCCACCGGCCAGCTGGCGGAACGCGGCGATGGCGCGCGGGCCCTCGACGCACGCGGCCACGACCGGGCCGGAGGTGATGAACTCGATCAGCGAGCCGAAGAACGGCTTGCCATCGTGCTCGGCGTAGTGCTGCTCGGCCAGCTCGCGGTCGACGTTCTTCAGCTCCAGCGCGACCAGCTTCAGGCCCTTGCGCTCGATCCGGCTGATCACCTCGCCCACCAGGCCGCGCTCGACTCCGTCGGGCTTGACCAGGACCAGGGTGCGCTCGCTCACGGTTCTCCTCCTTCGTCGCCTTGGGCGCCCGGTGCCGTCACGCACCGCGCCCGATTTGGCCGCCAGCGTATCGATGCAGGTGACACGCCCGACGGCGGGGCGGCATCACTCCGGAGCGATCAACTCCACCGTCGGGAAGTACGTGCGGTACCGGCGCGCATCGCGGGTCAACAGCCGCAGCCTGCTGACCGCCGCGTGCGCGCCGATGTAGAAGTCCGGCAGCGGCGACCGCTTCTCGCCACCCCGCTTCCGGTACTGCTGGAAGCACTTCCCCGCGAGGAACCCCGCCGACCACGGCAGCGGCACGCGCACGAAGAAGTCGTCCGGGAACGCCTCCTCGACCTCCTCGATGGCTTGGAAGCGAACCGACACCTCGGAGAAGATCAACGGGTTGATCACCAGCGGTCCCTCATCCGCGGCCTTCTCCAACGCGGCCGCCGACCAGTCGAACCACTCGGCGTCCGTGATCACGAGGTCCAGCAGCACGTTGGAGTCGACGAGAGTGGCCGGCGGTCGAGCCGGCTCACTCGCCACGGGTCAGTTCCATGATCTCGTCGGTGGACATCCCCTCGCCGCTGGCCCGCCCCCGCAGGTGCTCGACGATCCGCTGCCCGCGACTCGGTACCGAGTGGCCGCGGGTGAGGACCAGCGCGTCTCCCTCCAGCCTGATCTCGATCTGATCCCCGGGCCGGAGACCCAGTTCACGGCGCAGGTCGATCGGGATGGTGACCTGCCCCTTCTCCGTCATCTTCATGAAGTAAGAATACGACTTTTCCTACTCCTACTTCCACCGATTAACTCGATCGTGGCTGGTCAGCACGGCCGTGACACTCACCGGGCGGTGGTGTCACGAGCGGCTGGTCAGCGCTGCGGGTCGAGGGTCTTCGCCCAGAGCGAGCGACCGCCCTGGTCACGGAGGTCGACGCGCAGCTGACCGGTGCGGGCGTCGATGTTGACCTCGCCGAAGTGCTGGAAGCCCTCCAGCGGCGAGGCGCCCTGCCTGCTCGGGGCGCTGACGAACACCTGCTCCGGCCCGAAGGTCGGGTCCAGCTCGTTCGGGCCGAAGGCGCCGGCGTGCAGCGGACCGGAGACGAACTCCCAGAACGGGTCGAAGCCCTCGAAGGCCGCGCGCTCCGGGGAGTACTCGATCGCCGCCGAGTAGTGCACGTCCGCGGTCAGCCAGACCGTGTTGCGCACCCGCCGGCGGCTGATCTCCTGCAGCACCCACGCCAGCTCGGCCTCGCGGCCGTTGGGCGCGCCCGGCAGGCCGTTGGCGACGCCTTCGATCGCGTCGCCGTCGGGCACCACGATGCCGATCGGCATGTCCGAGGCGATCACCTTCCAGGTCGCCCGCGACCGGCTGAGCTCGTCGACCAGCCACCGCGCCTGGCGCGCGCCGAGGATCCGCTCCGGGCTGGTGCCCGCCGAGTTCGAGTCTCGGTAGCTGCGCATGTCGAGCACGAACACGTCGAGCAGCGGGCCGTGCGAGACCTTGCGGTACACCCGGCCGTCCACCGCGTCCTGGCGGCGGGCCGGCTGCCACTCGTGGAAGGCCCGGAAAGCCCGCTGGGCGAGCACGTCGACGCGCTTCTCGGTGTACTTGTCGGAGTCCAGGATCTCGCCGGGGTACCAGTTGTTGGTGACCTCGTGGTCGTCCCACTGCACCAGCTGCGGCACCTGGGCGGCGAAGCGGCGGAAGTTCTCGTCGAGCAGGTTGTAGGCGAACTGCCCGCGGTACTCGGCCAGCGTTTCGGCCACCTTGGACTTCTCCGGCGTGACGATGTTGCGCCACACCCGCCCGTCCGGCAGCACCACCGACTCCTGCAGCGGGCCGTCGGCGTACACGGTGTCACCGCTGTGCAGGAAGAAGTCCGGGTTGCGGGCGGCCATCGCGTTGTAGATCGTCATGCCGCCGACGTCCGGGTTGATGCCCCAGCCCTGCCCGACGACGTCGCCCGACCACAGGAACCGCACGTCGCGGCGAGCACGCGGCGCGGTGCGGAAGGTCCCGGTCAGCGGCTCGCTGTCCACCCGGCCGTCCAGGTCCTGGGCGACGACGCGGTAGTGCAGCTGCTGCCCGGGCGGCAGCTGCGGCAGCAGGAGTTCGCCGGTGCCGTCGGTCTCCGGGGTCAGCAGCGGGCCGGGAATCCGCCGCGCACCGCGGAAGTCGGCGTGGCGGGAGATCTCGACGAACATCCGCGACGGCCGGTCGGCGCGGGTCCACACCACGGCGCCGTCCGGACGCGGGTCGCCGAGCTGCACGCCGTGGGTCAGCACGGGGCGTCCGGAGCGGGCGAAGGCCGGGGCACCGGCCAGCAGGCCGGAGGCGGCGAGTCCGGAAGCGGCGAGTCCGGTGGCGGCACCCCGCAGCAGGGTGCGCCGGTTCAGCGCGGAATTGGTGCTCATGCGCCGGTTCTATCCGCGCCAGGCGGCTGGTGGCTCACCTCGGATCGACGCCGAGGTGAAGAGTTCGTGCCGATCGCGGGCCTGGTGCGCGGCGGTGCGGCGCGATAGCTTCACCGGCGAACCGACTGGCCGGTCTGTCTGACGAGGAGACCCGGATGCGCGCTGCTGTGCACACCGCCGCCAACCAGCCGATGCGGATCGAGGAGCTCGCCGATCCGGTGCCGAGGGCGGGCGAGGTCGCCATCGACGTGCGGTCCTGCGGCGCCTGCCACTCCGACCTGCACGTGCTCAAGGGCGAGCTGCCGTTCCCGGTCCCGGCGGTGCTGGGGCACGAGGTCGCGGGCGTGATCTCCGAGGTCGGCCCCGGCGTCACCGGGCTCGCGGTGGGCGACCCGGTGGTCACCAGCTTCATCATGCCGTGCGGTCGGTGCGCGCAGTGCGCGCGCGGCAACGAGGAGATCTGCCTGCGGTTCTTCGAGTTCAACCGGGGCAAGGGGCGGCTCTACGACGACGAGACCAGGTTGTTCCGGCCGGACGGCGACGCGGTGTGGATGTACTCCCAGGGCGGGCTCGCCGAGCGGTGCGTCACCCCGGCGACCTCGGTGTACCGGGTGCCCGACGGCGTGGAGCTGACCGACGTGGCGTCGGTGGGCTGCTCGACCATGACCGCCTACGGCGCGCTGCGGCACGCGGCCGACCTGCGCGTCGGCGACACCGTCGCGGTGGTCGCGGCGGGCGGCGTCGGATCGGCGCTGATCCAGCTCGCGTCGGTGTTCGGCGCGTCGATGATCATCGCGGTGGACATCAGCGACGAGAAGCTGGCCGGTGCCCGCGAACTGGGTGCGACGCACGTGGTCAACTCGGCCGAGGTGGACGCCCCCGCCGCCATCCGCGAGCTCACCGGTGGCCGCGGTGTCGACGTCGCCTTCGAGGCGCTGGGCGCGGTTCCGACGTTCGAGGTGGCGCGCGACTCGGTGGTCGAGGGCGGGCAGGTCGTGGTGGTCGGCATCGCCGCGCGCGGCACCACGGGCGAGTTCGACCTGGCCACCATGGCGCGGCGGAAGCTGCAGATCAAGGGCTCCTACGGCGCCAAACCGCGCCGCGACATGCCGGTGCTGCTCGACCTGGTCGCCCGAGGCCTCCTGCGCCCGCAGGACGCGATCAGCCGCCGCTACCCCTTCGACGAGGCCCAGAAGGCCTACGACGCGCTCGACCGCGGCGAGATCATCGGCCGAGCCGTCATCGACATCGGCTGACCGTCAATCGGTCTTGTCCTCCGGCGGGTGACCGGGCGGGTGGCCGAGCTGGTCGTAGAGCTGGCCCTCGCGCATCCGGCGGGCGACGTCGTTGCGCAGGTAGAGGATGTAGCCCCAGATCGCCGCGAAGATCGCGCCCATGATGCCGACCGACGGGTGCACGAAGAAGCACAGCACCATCGCGCCCTGCAGCACGAGCGCCACGGCGAGGCCCCACGGGCGGCGCTGCACGAACGCCGCCGCCAGCATCAGCACCGACAGCACCGCGACGATGACGAACCCGGCGCTGGACACACCGCCGCCGAACCGCCAGACCACCGGCAGCGCCAGCATGAAGGTGATGAACTCCAGCACCAGCGTGCCCGCCATGATCCCGCGCAGGCCCTTCCACGGGTCGCGCACACCGGGCGGCGCCTCGGGCAGCCCCTTGCCCGGTTCAGGCAGCCCGTTGCCCGGTTCGGGCTTCTGCTCGTCGCTCAAGGCAGCTCCACCACTCATGCCGGTTCCTTGCCGAACAGGGCTCGGGCCTCGCCCGCGGTCACCACCGAGCCGGTGATCACCACGCCGCCGCCGGACACCGATTCACCCGGGTCGTCGGTCTCCTCGGCGAGCTGGATCGCGGTCTCCACCGCGTCGTCCAGCCGCGGTTCGACGACGATGCGGTCCGGGCCGAAGATGTCCTTGGCCACGCCCGCCAGCGCGTCGGGATCCATCGCCCGCGGCGAGGAGTTGCGGGTCAGCACGATCTCCTCGACCACCGGCTCCAGCTCGGTCAGGATGCCGCGCGCGTCCTTGTCGCCGAGCACGCCGACCACCGCGACCAGGCGGCGGAAGGAGAACTCCGAGCTGAGCGCGTCGGCCAGCGCCCGGGCGCCGTGCGGGTTGTGCGCGGCGTCGACGAGCACGGTCGGTGCGGAACGCACGCGCTCCAGGCGGCCCGGGGTGATGACGCTCGCGAAGCCCTCGCGGACCCGCTCCACGTCGAGCTGGCGATCGGCGCCGGCGCCGAAGAACGCTTCCGTCGCGGCGAGCGCGAGCGCCGCGTTGCGGGCCTGGTGCTCGCCGTGCAGCGGCAGGAACACCTCGTCGTAGACGCCGCCCAGCCCCTGCAGGCTCAGCATCTGCCCGCCGACCGCGACGGTCCGCGACAGCACGCCGAACTCCTGGCCCTCGCGGGCGACCGTGGCGTCGACCTCCGCGACGCGCTCCATGATCACCTGCTGGGCCGCCGCGGGCTGCGCCGCGACCACCGCGATCGAACCGGGCTTGATGATCCCGGCCTTCTCGGCGGCGATCCCGGCGATGTCGTCGCCCAGGTACTCGGCGTGGTCCAGCGCGACCGGGCAGACGACCGCGATCTTGGCGTCGGCGACGTTGGTGGCGTCCCAGCTGCCGCCGAGCCCGACCTCGATCACCGCAGCCTCGACCGGCGCGTCGGCGAAGGCCGCGAAGGCCATTCCGGTGAGCACCTCGAACTTGCTCATCCGCACATCGCTGCGGGAGTCCACGATGGACACGTACGGCGCGACGTCGCGGTAAGCCTCGACGTAGGCCTCCGGGCTGATCGGCTTGCCGTCGATGCTGATCCGCTCGGTGGCGACCTGCAGGTGCGGGCTGGTGTAGCGGCCGGTGCGCAGACCGAGCCCGGACAGCAGGGCATCGGTCAGCCGGGAGGTCGACGACTTCCCGTTGGTCCCGGCGATGTGCACCACCGGGTAGCTGCGCTGCGGCTCGGCGAGCAGATCGGTGAGCGCCCGGATCCGGTCCAGCGACGGTTCGATCTTGGTCTCCGGCCAGCGTTCGTTGAGCTCGGCCTCCACGGCGCGCAGCTCCTGCAGCGCGGCGGGATCGGTGCCGGACAAGTGCCCACTCCCCTGCGAACGACGAAATGTCGAGGTCAGTCTACGTCTCCGCCCCCGGCCGCGGAGGCCGCCCCGATCCGGCGGGCCGGACAAAGCGGCCGGCGACCGATTCGTCGAGCACCCGCTGGAAGTGCGGGCAGGTGGCGATGTCGGCGTGGTCGCAGTCCAGTGCGCACTCGATGAGGTCCAGCGAGGACTGGAGCTCGTCGATGCGCCGCCGGAGCTCGTCGCGGTGCTGCCGCATGATCCGCCGGCGCGCGCCGGGCTCCGCTGTCGACAGCACCTCGCGGATGGCCTCGAGGCCGAGGCCCGCCTGCTTGGCGCGGAGGATGATCGCCACGCGGTAGAGGTCGTCCTGCCCGTACCGGCGGCGCCCCGAGACCCGGCGGGGCGCCAGCAGCCCCATCGACTCCCAGTGCCGCAGGACGTGCGCGGCGAGCCCGAAGTGCGCGGCGAGGTCGCCGATGGCGAACTCGGGTGTTGACTTCACGTCGACATGAAGTCGCAGGCTCGGCGACATGTCAACCGAGAACCTGATCGAGATCCTCGACCGCTTCGACTCGCTGCCCGGATCGGTGCGGCTGCGCGAGCGGTCCTACCAGCTGCTGCCCGCCGGTGGTCTGGTGGCCGACATCGGCTGCGGAGCCGGCCGGGCCGTCGGTGAGCTGCGAGAACGCGGTGTCACGGCGATCGGGCTGGACGTCGACGGGGAGATGGTCGCGGCAGCGCGCGAGCGGCTGCCCGGCGTCGACTTCCGGCTGGCCGACGCCGGTGCGCTGCCCTTCGCCGACGGCGAGCTCGCAGGCTACCGCGCGGAGCGGGTCTTCCACGCGATCGCCGATCCGGCGGCGGCGCTGGCCGAGGCCAGGCGGGCGCTGGCGCCGGGCGGTCGCATCGTGCTGCTCGGTCAGGACTGGGAGGCAATCCTGATCGACTCCGACGACATGGCGACCACCCGCGCGGCGGTGCAGGCGCGGCTCCGCACCGTTCCCCAGCCGCACGCCGCCCGGCAGTACCGGAACCTCTTGCTGGACAGCGGTTTTCGCGATGTCACCGTCGAGGTCCACACCGGGTTCTTCACCGACGGCATCGTCCTGCCGATGCTGCTCGGGCTGGCCGGAGCCGCTCGCGGCGTGCTCACCGACGCACGAGTGGAGTCGTGGATCGCCGAGCAGCGCCGCCGGGCGGAGACCGACCGCCTCAGCTGCGCCATCCCGATGTTCCTCGCCGCCGCCACCAACCCGTGACGAGGACGAAGGGCGCCCCCGGAGTCCGGGAGCGCCCTTCGCAACGGCAGTCGATCAACCCTGCGGGAGACCGTCCAGGCGGGCCTTGATGCGGTCGATCTCGGTCTGCGCCGCTTCGCGGCGGGCCTTGATCTTCTCCACCACCTCGGCCGGGGCCTTGTCCAGGAACGCCGGGTTGGTCAGCTTCTTGTCCGTGCCGGTCAGCTCCTTCTCGGCCGCCGCGAGGTCCTTCTCCAGGCGCTTGCGCTCGGCGGCGATGTCCACCGCCCCGGAGAGGTCCAGCTCCACCGCCACGTTGCCGCCGCTCAGGCCGACCTCGATGGAGGCCGAGGAGGTGAAGCCGTCGGCGGGCTCGGTGATGCGGGCCAGCGACCGCACCGCGGGCACGTGCTCGGCCAGGCCGAGCTCGACGGCGCCGCCGAGCTTGGCCGCCACCCGCTGCCCCGGCTTGAGGCCCTGGTCGGACCGGAACCGGCGGATCTCGGTGATCAGCTTCTGCACCGCGGCGATCCGCTCCGCGGCGGCCTCGTCGGCCACCGCACCGGACGGCTTCGGCCACTCCGCGACGACCACCGACTCGCGACCGGTCAGCGCGGTCCACAGCGTCTCGGTGATGAACGGGATCGTCGGGTGCAGCAGGCGCAGCAGCACGTCGAGGACGTGCCCGAGGACCTCGCGGGTCCGCACCGCCCGGTCACCGCCGGCGTCCAGCTGGACCTTGGTCAGCTCCAGGTACCAGTCGCAGAACTCGTCCCACGTGAAGTGGTAGAGCGCCTCGGTGGCCTTGGCGAACTGGAAGTCCTCCAGCAACGCGTCCACATCGGACACCAGCTGGTCGGTGCGGTCCAGGATCCACCGGTCGGCGTCGGTGAGCTCGGAGCGGTCGGCCAGCCGCTCCGGCACCTTCGCGCCGTTCATCATGGCGAACTTGGTGGCGTTGAACAGCTTCGTGCAGAAGCTGCGGGAGGCCGCCACCCACTCGTCGCTGATCGGCGAGTCGGTGCCCGGGTTGGCGCCGCGGGCCAGCGTGAAGCGCAGCGCGTCGGTGCCGTAGGTGTCCATCCACTCCAGCGGGTCCACGGTGTTGCCCGCGGACTTGGACATCTTCTTGCCGTGCGCGTCGCGGACCATGCCGTGCAGCACGATCTCCTTGAACGGCTCGACGCCGTCCATCGCGTACAGGCCCATCATCATCATCCGGGCGACCCAGAAGAAGAGGATGTCGTAGCCGGTGACCAGCACGCTGGTCGGGTAGAACTTGCGCAGGTCCGGGGTGTCCTCCGGCCAGCCGAGCGTGGAGAACGGCCACAGGCCCGAGGAGAACCAGGTGTCGAGCACGTCCTCGTCCTGGTGCCAGCCCTCGCCCGACGGCGGTTCCTCGTCCGGCCCGACGCACACGACCTCGCCGCCGGGGCCGTACCAGATCGGGATCCGGTGGCCCCACCACAGCTGCCGCGAGATGGCCCAGTCGTGCAGGTTGTCGACCCAGTCGAAGTAGCGCTTGGACATCTCCGGCGGGTGGATCGCCACCCGGCCGTCGCGGACCGCGTCACCGGCCGCCTTCGCCAGCGGGCCGACCTTGACGAACCACTGCAGCGACAGCCGCGGCTCGATCGGCTCCTTGGAGCGCGAGCTGTGCCCGACGCTATGCCGGTACGGCCGCTTCTCCTCGACGATGCGGCCCTGCTCGCGCAGCGCCTCGCGGACGGCGACCCGCGCTTCGAAGCGGTCCATGCCGTCGAACTGCGTGCCGGTGTGGGCGATGCGGCCCTGCACGTCCATGATCGTCATCATCGGCAGGTCGTGCCGCTTGCCGATCTCGAAGTCGTTCGGGTCGTGCGCCGGGGTGACCTTGACGGCGCCGGTGCCGAACTCCGGGTCGACGTGCTCGTCGGCGACGACCGGGATCTTGCGGCCGGTCAGCGGCAGCTCGATCTCGGTGCCGACCAGGTGCCGGTAGCGATCGTCGTCGGGGTGGACCGCGATGGCGGTGTCGCCGAGCATGGTCTCGATCCGGGTGGTGGCCACCACGATCGAGCTCTCCCCGTCGCCGTAGCGC
The DNA here is from genome assembly GCF_003635025.1 of Saccharopolyspora antimicrobica. Classification (GTDB taxonomy): domain Bacteria; phylum Actinomycetota; class Actinomycetes; order Mycobacteriales; family Pseudonocardiaceae; genus Saccharopolyspora; species Saccharopolyspora antimicrobica. Next base: position 1,037,084 of record NZ_RBXX01000002.1, read on the forward strand.
ATGGAGACCAGCTCGCCGTCGACCTCCTTGTGCTCCACCTCGATGTCGCTGATCGTCGAGCGCAGCGCGGGCGACCAGTTCACCAGCCGCTCGGCCCGGTAGATCAGGCCGTCGTCGTAGAGCTTCTTGAAGATCGTCTGCACCGCGCGGGACAGCCCGGTGTCCATGGTGAAGCGCTCGCGCGACCAGTCGACGCTCTCGCCGAGGCGCTTCATCTGCCCCAGGATCGCGCCGCCGTACTGCTCCTTCCACTGCCACACCCGCTCCACGAACGCCTCGCGGCCGAGTTCGCGGTGGTCGATGCCCTGATCGCGCAGCTGGCGCTCGACCAGCGTCTGCACCGCGATGCTGGCGTGGTCCATGCCCGGCAGCCACAGCGCCTCGTAGCCCTGCATCCGGCGGCGCCGGGTGATGATGTCGATCTGGGTGTGCTCGTAGGCGTGCCCGATGTGCAGGTTGCCGGTGACGTTCGGCGGCGGGATGACGATGGAGAACGGCGGCTTGTCGCTGTTGGCGTCCGCGGTGAAGTATTCGGCGTCTACCCAGCGCTGGTACAGCTCGGCCTCTACGTCGGCTGGATTCCAGGTCGACGGAAGTTCACGGTGCTGAGCGGCATGGGTCTGTGTCACGGGGTGGATTCTACGAGTCCCCGCCCACCGGTTTGCCCGGGCATCACTCCGGCCGCGACCAGCGCGGACGTGGCGCTGGACACCCCCGCCGTGCCACCCCGCGCGCGGTGTCGCAGGCTAGGCCCATGTCGCGTGGAGCTCCTGAGCAGGACATCGACGAGAACGCCCTCCGAGTCGGCGAGCCCGGCCACGCCGCGGCGGGCGTCAAGGGCGTGCTGGTCTCGCTGCAGCGCGGCTGGGAGCAGATGGGCGTGACCCGCACCGCGCGCACGTTGCCGCTGCTCAACCAGCGCGACGGCTTCGACTGCCCGGGCTGCGCGTGGCCCGATCCGCGCGAGGCCGAGGGCGACAAGCGCAAGATCGCGGAGTTCTGCGAGAACGGCGCCAAGGCGGTCGCCGAGGAGGCCACCACCCGCCGGGTCGGGCCGGAGTTCTTCGCCCGGCACAGCGTGGCCGAGCTGGCCGAGCGCACCGACTACTGGCTGGGCCAGCAGGGACGGCTCACGCACCCGGTGATCCTCCGCGACGGAGACACCCATTACCGCCCGATCGAGTGGTCCGAGGCGTTCGAGGTGATCGCGGAGCGGCTGCGGGCGCTCGGTTCGCCGGACGAGGCCGCGTTCTACACCTCGGGCCGCACCAGCAACGAGGCCGCGTTCCTGTACCAGCTGCTGGTGCGCAGCTTCGGCACGAACAACCTGCCGGACTGCTCGAACATGTGCCACGAGTCGTCCGGGTCGGCGCTGACCGAGACCATCGGCATCGGCAAGGGATCGGTGTCGCTGTCCGATGTGGAGCACGCCGACCTGGTGCTGGTGGTGGGCCAGAACCCGGGCACCAACCACCCGCGGATGCTGGCCTCGCTGGAGAAGGTCAAGCGGCGCGGCGGGCGGATCATCGCGGTCAACCCGCTGCCGGAGACCGGGCTGATGCGGTTCAAGAACCCGCAGAACGCGCGCGGCGTGGTCGGCGACGGCACCCAGCTGGCCGACGAGTTCGCGCAGATCCGCATCGGCGGCGACCTGGCGCTGTTCAAGGCGATCAACGCGCTGGTGCTCAAGGCGGGCGCGGTGGACCAGGACTTCGTCGACGGCTGGACGCACGGCTTCGCGGAGTTCGCCGCGCAGGCCGCCGACGTCGACTGGGAGGCCACCGCGGAGGCCACCGGGCTGCCGCGGGAGCAGATCGAGCGGATCGCCGAGATGGTGATGTCCTCGCAGCGCACCGTGGCCTGCTGGGCGATGGGGCTCACCCAGCACAAGCAGGGCGTGGCGACGATCCGCGAGGTGGTCAACCTCCTGCTGCTGCGCGGCATGATCGGCAAGCCCGGTGCCGGGGTGTGCCCGGTGCGCGGCCACTCCAACGTGCAGGGCGACCGCACGATGGGCATCTGGGAGAAGATGCCGGAGAAGTTCCTGGCCGCGCTGGAGGACGAGTTCGGCGTGCCGGTGCCCCGCGAGCACGGCCTGGACACGGTGGACACCATCCGCGCGATGCGCTCCGGCCGGGTCAAGGCGTTCCTCGGGATGGGCGGCAACTTCGTCTCGGCCACACCGGACACCGAGGCCACGGTGCGCGCCCTGCGCGACTGCGAGCTGACCGTGCAGGTGTCGACCAAGCTCAACCGCTCGCACGCGACGCCGGGCCGCACCGCGCTGATCCTGCCGACGCTCGGCCGCACCGAACGCGACGTGCAGGCCGGCGGCGAGCAGTTCGTGACCGTCGAGGACTCGATGTCGGTGGTGCACCGCTCGCGCGGCCGCCTCAAGCCCGCTTCGGACCGGCTGCTGTCCGAGGTCGCGATCGTCTGCCGCCTGGCCCGCGAACTGCTCGGCCCGCAGCACCCGGTGCGCTGGGAGTCCTTCGAGCGCGACTACGACGTGATCCGCGACCACATCGCGAACGTGGTGCCGGGCTGCGCGGACTACAACCGCAAGGTCCGCGAGCCGGACGGCTTCGTCCTGCCGCACCCGCCGCGCGACAGCCGGACGTTCCCGACGGCGACCGGCAAGGCGAACTTCACGGTGAACGTCCCGGAACCCATCGAGATCCCAGCCGGCCGCCTGCTGCTGCAGACCCTGCGCAGCCACGACCAGTACAACACCACGATCTACGGCCTGTCCGACCGCTACCGCGGCATCGAGGACGGCCGCCGGGTGGTCCTGGTCCACCCGGACGACATCGCCGAACTCGGCTTCGCAGCGGGAGATCTGGTCGACGTGGTCTCCGAGTGGGCGGGCGAGGAAGGCCCGGAGGAGCGCCGGGCGGAACGCTTCCGCATCGTCGCCTACCCGACGGCCCGGGGCTGCGCGGCGGCCTACTACCCGGAGGCCAACCCGCTGATCCCGCTGAACTCGGTGGCCGACAAGTCCAACACCCCGGTCTCCAAGGCGATCACCGTCCGCCTGGAACGGATCTGAGGTGCGCTTCGGGGCGTCATGGCGCCCCGAAGCGCTCACGGCTCGACGGTCAGCCGCACTGCCAGAGGAAGCGGCCTTGGCCGGTCTTCTCGTCGAGGAAGGCGTAGGCGACTCCTCCGTCGCCCAGGTTCATGCCGAACGGTTCGTCCTCGCTGTCGATCTGCGCCACGAAGCGCCAGGTGCCGGGTTCGTCCGGCCATTCCTCCTGCTGCATCCAGCTCGGTTCGCCCCACAGGCGGCTGCGGAGGAAGCCCTCGTCGTCGTCATCCTCGTCCGCCTCGTCGTGTTCGTGCGGGGTCAGTTCCGCGCGGTGGTCCGGGCCGAAGGTCGGGCCCCTGCGGATGCTGGCCACCTGGTAGAAGTCCGGCAGCTCGCCGGGCTGGGCGAAGAAGGCGTTCTCGCCGCCTGCCGGGTCGTAGGTCCCGTCGACGAAGTCCTCTTCCTCCTCGGTCATGAACAGGTAGCCGAGCCGGACTTCGTCGCCGGGCAGCCGGATCTGGCCGATGAACCGCATCGGCCTGCCGGTCTCCGCCGACAGCGGCCAGGTCGGGTCTTCGAGCCAGACCGGCTGACCGCCGAACTTGGTGATCGGTTCGGTGATCGGTTCCGGTGCCTCCACGAAGGCCAGGTCCTGTCGGCCGGGAGTGCTGCTGCTGGTCATCCGAGTCCTCACTCTGCGGTTGCGCGACCGACCGTAGCGCGACCGGCCGACCGCGGAGAGGCACTTCGGCCCAACGGGGCTCGCCGCTCAGAGCTGGCCGAGGGCTCCGCCGTCGACCGACCACTCCGCTCCGGTGACCTGGGCGGCCAGCGGGGACAGCAGGTAGGTGATCACGCGGGCCACGTCCTCCGGGGTGCCGAGGCGGCCCGAGGGCAGGCGGCGGACCTCGTTGACGAAGTGGTCGATCGCCTCGTCCACCGGGCGGTCGTACTGGACGGCGAGCTGCTCGGCGAAGCCGCCGGGGGCGTCCCAGAGCCAGGTCCTCGTCGGGCCGGGTGCGACGACGTTGGACCGCACACCGCTGGGCCCGAACTCGGCCGCCAGGGACTTCGACACCGCCAGCAGCGCCGTCTTCGACGCCGCGTAGTCGACCAGCGGGGCGTCCGGCAGGCGGGCCGCTTCGCTGGTCACGTGCACCAGGCTGCCCGCGCCGGTCGCCAGCAGCGCCGGCAGCGCCGCGCGAGTCATGCGGACCGCCGAGTGGAGGTTCAGGTCGAAGGTCCGCTTCCACTCCTCGTCGGTCACGTCCAGGAATCCCGCGCGGGAGCGCAGGCCGCCGACGTTGTTCACCAGTCCGTCCAGCCGGCCGTGCCGCTTGAGCGCGGTCGCGACGACGCGCTCCGCGGCGTCCGGATCGGTCAGGTCGGCCGGGACTCCGCTCACCCCGCTGCCGAGTTCGCAGATCGAGTGCGGGTTGCGCGCCACGCCAACGACTTTCGCGCCTTCGGCCGCCAGCAGGCGCACCGTCGCCTCGCCGATCCCGGCGGACGCTCCGGTCACCAGGAAGACCTTGTCGGTCAGTTGCAGATCCATCTCGGCTCCTCTCAGGGGATGATGCGGCGCTCGCGCAGGTCGTCGAAGATCTCCCGGAACATCTCCTCGGTGTCGACGAACTCGTGGAAGCCGGAGCGGCGCGCCTTGGAGCCGTCGGCGAACATGTCGTAGTCCCAGGAGAAGACGAAGTCGCCGAAGCCCCAGGACGAAACCTCTTGGTAGGACAGCGGTTCCAGGCCGTGCTCGGCGACCATGCGCTGCCACAGCTCGGCCTTGTCGGCCATCACCTCGGTCAGCGACATCGGCAGCGGGTCGCCCACCGGCAGGCCGAAGTGCGCCGCGATCTTCGGCCACATCTCCCGCCAGCGGAACAGATCGCCGTTGTTGATGTTGAACGCCTGGTTCCGCGCCTGCTCCGCCGTCGCCGCCCAGACGGTGGCCTTGGCCAGCAGGCGCGCGTCGGTCATCTCCAGCAGCGAGTCGTAGGCCCCGGGCTTGCCCGGGAACCGCAGCGGCAGACCGAGCTCCTTCGTGATCGCCGCGTAGACGGCGATCACCAGCGCCAGGTTCATCGGGTTGCCGAGCGCGAAACCGGCCACCACCGACGGGCGCAGCGCGGTCCAGGTCCACGACTTGCCCTGCTGGCGCTGCTCCAGGAACTCCTGCTGGGCGGCCATGAACTCGGGCGGCATCGGGCGGGCGTCGGTCTCCCGCGCCGGGGTCTTGAACGGCCCGAGGTGCGCGCCGTAGACCTTGTAGCCCTGCATGAGGCTGACGTGGCTCAGGCCGGGTGCGGCGGCTTCGACCGCGTCGACGACGTTGGTCAGCATCGCCATGTTCGGCGGCACCAGCTCGGCCCAGGTCGGCCGGTCCTGGTAGGCCGCGTAGAAGAGGTGCGTGACACCGGTCAGCCCGCTCAGCTTCTCCCGGGTGTCCTGCGCGTCCATCAGGTCGACGGCCAGGTACCGGACGCGGTCGCCGTCCTCGCCGCCGCGCCGGGACACCCCGATCACCTCCCAGTCCGGCAGGGTGACCAGGTGCTCGACGAGGTTGCGCCCGATGACCCCGTTCGCACCGACGACCAGCGCTGTTCCGCCGCTCCGCGATTCACCGCGGTGGTCGCGTTCGGGATCGGTCTCACGTGTGGCGGTTTCTTGCGGTGGGGCTGCGTCACGGGTGCGGCTGCGCAGGACTCGGGTTGGCACAGGATTGCTCATGCCGACAACATTCGTCGGCGCGGATCGATAAGTCCAAGGCTTGTTTTCTCTGCTGGTGATAATTTCTGCTCATGGCAACGCTCCGGCAGTTCGAATACCTGGTCACCGTGGTCGACACCGGATCGTTCACCCGGGCCGCCGAGCTGCTGCACGTCACGCAGCCCGCGCTGTCGCACCAGGTGCGCGCGTTGGAGCGGGACGCGGGCGGGCCGCTGCTGGAACGGCTGCCACGCGCGGTCCGGCTCACGCCGATGGGCCGCGCGATGCTGCCGCACGCGCGAGCCGCGCTCGCCGACGCGGAGCGGGCGCGCTCGGCCGCCCGGCAGGCGTCCGGCCTGGAGAGCGGCGAACTCCAGCTCGCCACGGTGTACTCGGCGAGCCTCGGCGTGCTGCCACCCGTTCTGCGCGCGTGGCGGCGGGAGCACGGCGGCGTGCGCATCCGGCTCTTCGAGCACCGCCACGGCGACGAGCTCAAGGCGTCGATGGCCGCCGGGCAAGCGGACGTCGCCGTCGGGCCTGCACCGTCCGATTGGGACGGTCCGGTGCACGCGCTCGGCGTGGAGGAGTTCGTCGTAGTGCTGCCGCCGGACGACCCGGTGGCCGTCGGCGGCGCGACGCGCGTCGAGCTGGCGATGCTCGCCGACCGCGGCTGGGTGCACTACAGCCCGGAGAACGGCCTCTCCGAGGTGCTGGACGCGGCTTGCGCCGGCGCCGGTTTCCAGGTCCGCGCCGCGGTCCGCTCCGAGCAGACGGCGGCGGCACCGATGCTCGCCGCGGCCGGGCTCGGCCCGGCACTGGTACCGGCGAACATCATCCCGAAGCAGTTCGACGGCGAGCTCCTGCGACCCGACCCGCCGGTCCACCGCACCCTGACCGCCTACACCCGGAGCAGGCCCGACCCGCTCACCGCGGCGTTCGTCGACACCCTCGCCCGCAAGGCGGCCGTCCTCCCCGACCACGTCCGCCGCCGCCTCGCACCCGGCTGAAGCCCTCCACGCATCTCGGTGTTGCGTACCGCTTCCAGGCGAGTGCCGCGTCAGGTGGCTCGGAGCGCTGCGACCACCGATGCTCGGGAGGTCGCCGAGCACGGAGAGCCGATGCGCCACGCCTTGTACCCACCGCCGTTCGGGGAGCTGGCCGATCCCAGCGTGCTCGCCGAGCTCTCCGCACGGGCGGTTGCCGACGTGGTCGCGGCGATCAGCCGGTGAACAGCAGCGAGACCTTCTGGACCAGTTCGTACACGCCGTAGGCGAAGGGCAGGCCCACCCACGCCCAGGACACCACCAGGACGGTTCGGCGGTTCATCGCGCCTCCGGTTCGTGGAACTTCGGGTCGACCGGGCGGACCAGCTCGTTGGCCGCGAAACCGATCACAAGCAGCCCGATCATGATCACCAGCGAGGTCGTGTAGAGGTCCGGGCCGGTGGCACCGGCCGCCTCGCGGGCGTCGGCCACCGCGTTGACGATCAGCGGCCCCAGCACGCCGGCCGCCGACCACGCGGTGAGCAGCCGACCGTGGATCGCGCCCACCTGCGCAGTGCCGAACAGGTCCTTCAGATAGGCCGGGACGGTGGAGAAACCACCGCCGTAGAAGGACAGGATGAGCATCGCGCACAGCACGAACACGGGAATCCCGGACGAGCCCGCCAGCAGGATGCCCAGGTACAGCAGCACACCGCCGCCCAGGTAGACGCGGTAGATGTTCTTGCGCCCCACCACATCCGATGTGGACGACCAAACGAACCGGCCCGCCATGTTGGTCAGCGACAGCAGCGCGACGAACCCGGCCGCCGCGCCCGCCGCCACCGGCGTCGCGCTGGTCGCGAAGAACCCGGTGATCATCGGCGCCGCCTTCTCCAGGATGCCGATGCCCGCGGTGACGTTGCAGCACAGCACCACCCACAGCAGCCAGAACTGCGGAGTGCGCACCGCGTTGCGGGCCGTCACGTTCGCGGTGGTGATCATCGGCCGGGACGCCTGCCGCACCGCGGGAGCCGGGTTCCAGCCCGGTGGCGGCGTCCGGATCAGCAGCACGCCCAGCGACATGAACACCGCGTAGACCACGCCGTGCACCAGGAAGGTCAGCGCGATGCCGGACTGGTCGTCGCCGAAGGACGCCAGCATCTGCGTCGACCACGGCGAGGCGATCAGCGCACCACCGCCGAAGCCCATGATGGCGATCCCGGTGGCCATGCCCGGCCGGTCCGGGAACCACTTGATCAGCGTCGACACCGGCGAGATGTAGCCGATGCCGAGCCCGATGCCGCCGACGAACCCGTAGCCGAGCACCACCAGCCAGTACTGGCCGAGCGCGATGCCCAGCGCGGAGATCAGGAATCCCAGCGAGAAGCAGGTGGTCGCGACGGTCATCGCCCACCGCGGCCCGCGGCGCTCCACCAGCGTCCCGCCCAGCGCCGCGGACAGCCCGAGCATCACGATCCCGAGCTGGAACGGCAGCGCGCTGAGCGTGCCGCTCAGGCCGAGCGCACCCTCCAGCGGCGGTTTGAACACGCTCCACGCGTAGACCTGGCCGATCGCCAGGTGCACGGCCAGCGCGGCGGGCGGCACCAGCCAGCGGTTCCAGCCCTCCGGCGCGACGATTCGGGCGGGGGAGAGCAGATCTGCGGCCATCAGGCCTCCCGGCCAGGTGCTGTTGATCGAGGAGCGCTGAGCATACTTGTGCGCGGGCGGCCGATCGAGGGTCGTCTTCCGCCGAGCGAACGCGCGAGGGGGCCGGCTCCTGGGTTCGATCAGCCGCCGCCGGAGTAACCCGACAGGTGGTAACCCGGGCACATTGGTGGGCTTCCCGTGGCAGCGGCGGAATCGGTGCTGAACAGTCCTGGATGTCGATCTGCCGACTGAATGGACGAGTTTCCATGCGCCTGCGTTCGTTCGTCGTCGCCGGCTTCGCGGCAGCCGTTGCTCTTGTCCCCGCCGTCCTCGGGCACGCAGCGGTCGCCGACGGGCCGGAAGCGCGGACGGTGCCCACCTTCAGCGAGGAACTCGGCAGCGGCGTCGAGCGGTGTCCGGTGGGTCAGTTCTGCTGGTACAACGCCCCCTTCTACAACCAGGGCCAGGAGAACTGGATGTGGCGGTCCAGCAATTCCCAGCCCGATCTGGGGCGCAGTCCCGGCAGCAGCGACGAGGCCGAGTCCGTGGTCAACCGGACCGACGAGCAGATCACGCTGTACGAGCACTGGCGATACGGGCGCTGCGTCACGGTCCCGCCAGGCGGCCGGATCGACGACCTCGACGCGTTCTCGCTGCAGAACAACGTCACGTCGATTCACCACGGCAACGAGTTCTCGTGCCCGAGCTGGGGATACGTCGCTTCGTAGCGGCTCGACGAGGCACGGCCCCGGAGGTCCAGTCCCGCAGCGGGCTGGACCTCCCGTCGTCTCCCAGCACGGCACGCTGCGCATACTGAGAGCCGGGCAGCCCGTCTGGGGTTGCCATCTGCCGGGCGAACGCGCGAGGAGGGGCCGATGGGACGCGTCACGGTGCGGCGACCGGTGCTGAAGATCGCCGCCGATGGGACCAGGAGCAGGCCGGACGTGCTCGCGGCCGAGGAGCCGATGGAGATCCGCGTCGACGGCAGGCCGCTGTCGGTGACCATGCGCACGCCCGGGCACGACGTCGAACTCGCCCACGGGTTCCTGCTGACCGAGGGCATCATCCACGACCGCGAGCAGCTGTCGACAGCTCGCTACTGCGACAGCCCCGGCCCGGACGGGCGCAACACATACAACGTGCTCGACGTCCTGCTCGCGCCCGGCGTGCAGCCGCCCGATGCCTCGGTGACCCGGAACTTCTACACCACCTCCTCGTGCGGTGTGTGCGGTAAGGCGGCGCTGGACTCGGTCCGGCTGACCACCCGCCACTCCCCCGCCGCCGACCCGCTCACCGTCACCGCGGAGACCCTCATCGGCATCCCCGACCAGCTGCGCGCCGCCCAGCGCGTCTTCGACACGACCGGCGGCCTGCACGCGGCCGGGCTGTTCAGCGGCGACGGCGAACTGCTGGTGGTGCGGGAGGACGTCGGGCGGCACAACGCCGTCGACAAGGTGCTCGGCTGGGCCCTGCTGGCGCAGCGCGTGCCGCTGTCCGGATGCGTGCTGATGGTGTCCGGGCGGGCATCGTTCGAACTGGTGCAGAAGGCCGCGATGGCGGGCGTGCCGATGCTCGCCGCGGTCTCCGCGCCGTCCTCGCTGGCGGTCGACCTCGCCGCCGAGCAGGGCATCACGCTGGTCGGGTTCCTGCGCGGGCGGTCCATGAACGTCTACACCGGCGCCGAGCGCATCGTGACCAAGAACATCGCAGGTTAGCGGCAAATCCCGCGCCGCGTTGGCACGATGGAGAGCAGGAGCCGCCACTGGAGGGATGCATGCGCGATTCGCAGGGTCGTCACCTGCTGCCGCGCCGCAGCGTCCTCGCCGCCGGCATCACCGGCGCCGCCGCCCTCGGGCTGGGGCTGGGCGGCCGGTTCGGGTCGGCGCCGCCCGGCACCCCGGTGCCGCTGGCCAACCAGTCGAACGTGTCCGTGGAACGGCTCTACTCGCACGCCCGCAACTGCTTCATCAACTTCGTGCTGATGTCCCCGAAAGGCGTTCCGCGCCAAGGACTTCCGGTGTGCCTGATGCTGCACGGCCGGTTCGGCGACGCGCGCAAGTCGGTGGGCGGGCTGCCGGGCTGGCTGTCGGACTCGGTGGCCTCGGGCCGCATCCCGCCGTTCGCGTTCCTGGCCGTGGACGGCGGCGGGAACAACTACTGGCACCGGCGCCCGAACGACGATCCGCTGTGGATGCTGCTCGGCGAGGTGCCGCGCTGGCTGGCCGAGCGCAACCTCGGCGGGCCCGATCACCGCCCGTTCGCCGCAGCGGGCATCTCGATGGGCGGGTTCGGCGCGCTGCTCTACGCGCGGCGCAGGCGTGAGATGGGGCACCCGCTGTCCGCGGCGGCGGTGGTGTCCCCGGCGCTGATCACCAGCTGGCCGGAGATGCGCAAGCGCAAGGCGTTCACCACCGAGGCCGAGTGGGCGGAGATCGATCCGCTGCGCCACATCGGCTCGCTCGGCAACCTGCCGCTGGGCGTGTGGTGCGGCACCGAGGACCGCTTCATCGAGGGAACCCGCCGCTTCATCCGCATGGCCGAACCCGACTACGCGTCCACGACCCCGGGCGGCCACAACAGCCGCTACTACCGCAAGGCGCTGCCCGAGGTGGTGAACTTCATCGGCGGTGAACTGCCCGCGGCGACGAGGTGAGCCCGTCAGGCCAGCCGGAGGCGGGCCTGGGACTGCCCGGCGGTGTAGGGATCGGCGTCGAAGCGGTCGTTGAGCGGCACGGTGCCGTAGAGGGCCCAGCTCAGCACCGCCGGCCAGGGGCCGTAGCCCGCGTCGGTGTTCAGGTGCTCGCCGTCGAGGATCACGTCCATCTCGACCTGGAGCGAGTCCGCCAGCGCGTGCGCCCGGTACATCGACAGGTACGGGTCGCCGGTGCCGACCACGAGCCGCGTGATGCCCGCCGCGCGGCGCAGCGCCGCCGCATCCGTCGGGTACGAGGTGATGCCCTGGGCATCCGGGTGCTGCCACTCCGGCGGCGGCGGGGCCACCAGCAGCACCCGGTCCGCGCGCCTGGCGCTCCCGCCGACCGTCGCCGCGTGGTGCAGCCACAGCGCCACTCCGCAGGAGTGGGCGGCCACCACGAGCTCGGCCTCCTTCGGCACCGCGGCCAGCCGCTCGCGCAGCACCGGCAGCCAGTCCGCCAGCACCGGCCGGTCCGGATCGGGGAACGACGGCAGGTCCACCTCGACGCCCTGTTCCCGGAGCTGACCGGCGAGCCACTGCTGCCAGTGCCAGGGTCCGGAACCGGTCATCCCGTGAACCAGCAGGACGTGCATCTCGCTCATGGCAGGCGCTCCCCGGGAAGATGATCTGGTCAGTACCCAGGATCATCTAACCGGGCCGGGTTCGCAGCGTCCGCGCCCGGGCCACAAGAGTGAAACGGCCCGCGATGCGAGAGGCATCGCGGGCCGGGGTGTTTCAGCTCTCCGGACTCGAAAACCGCTGGTGCTGAAGCCAGTTCCGCAATCGTTCAGCGGAACGGGCGCATTATGCGGACTTCTCGCGGCGTTCGCGGCGCGTCGCCTGGCGCGCCACGATCGTCGGGTTCACGTTCTCCCGGACGGTCTGCTCGGTGATCACGACCTTGGCGACGTCCGACCGGCTCGGGATGTCGTACATCACCGGCAGCAGGACCTCTTCGAGGATCGCGCGCAGACCGCGGGCGCCCGTGCCGCGCAGGATCGCCTGGTCGGCGATCGCCTCCAGCGCGGTCTTGGTGAACTCCAGCTCCACGTTGTCCATCTCGAACAACCGCTTGTACTGCTTCACCAGCGCGTTGCGCGGCTCGGTGAGGATCTGCACCAGCGAGGGCTTGTCCAGGTTCGTCACGCTGGCCACCGTGGGCAGCCGGCCGATGAACTCCGGGATCAGGCCGTACTTGATCAGGTCCTCGGGCATCACGTCAGCGAAGTGGTCGGCGGTGTCGATCTGGGCCTTGGAGCGCAGCTCCGCACCGAAGCCGACGCTGTGCTTGCCGACCCGCTCCTCGACGATCTTCTCCAGCCCGGCGAACGCGCCCGCCACGATGAACAGCACGTTCGTCGTGTCGATCTGGATGAACTCCTGGTGCGGGTGCTTGCGGCCGCCCTGCGGCGGCACGCTGGCCGTGGTGCCCTCCAGGATCTTCAGCAGCGCCTGCTGCACGCCCTCGCCGGAGACGTCGCGGGTGATCGACGGGTTCTCGCTCTTGCGGGCGATCTTGTCGACCTCGTCGATGTAGATGATGCCGGTCTCGGCGCGCTTGACGTCGTAGTCGGCCGCCTGGATCAGCTTGAGCAGGATGTTCTCGACGTCCTCGCCCACGTACCCGGCCTCGGTCAGCGCGGTGGCGTCGGCGATGGCGAACGGCACGTTCAGCATCTTCGCCAGCGTCTGCGCGAGGTAGGTCTTGCCGCAGCCCGTCGGGCCGAGCATCAGGATGTTGGACTTGGCCAGCTCGACGGCCTCTTCACCGCGGCTCTGGCGCTCTCCGGCCTGGATGCGCTTGTAGTGGTTGTAGACCGCTACCGACAGGTTCCGCTTCGCCGGGTCCTGCCCGATGACGTACTGGTCGAGGAACTCGTGGATCTCCGCGGGCTTGGGCAGCTCGTCGAGCTTGACCTCGCCGGCCTCGGCCAGCTCCTCCTCGATGATCTCGTTGCAGAGATCGATGCACTCATCGCAGATGTACACGCCGGGGCCGGCGATGAGTTTCTTCACCTGCTTCTGGCTCTTCCCGCAGAAGGAGCACTTCAGCAGGTCGCCGCCGTCACCGATACGTGCCATGACCGCTGACCCCGTCCCCTCCGGCGCGCCGTCCGGTAGCGCGCCTGACCGTATGTGCTTCCGACGGTACCTGGCGTTCCCCGAGTTCGGGGAGACTCACAGTGTCCGCCATGGCCAAGCGTGATGTGACCAGCACCGCGCTCGGCGTGTCGTGACCCCGCACCCGGGCGTGCCGCCCCACCACATGGCCGGGACGTTACGCGTTCCCGCAGCTCGCAGCAGCTGTTTTCGCCGGGAACCGGAAAAACCGCGCACCGCGTGGGCGGCCACGGCCGCCGGAGAACGGCTCCGCGGTCGGCACCTGCCGAAACGCAGGCCCGCCACCTGCGAGAACGAGAGATGACTCACGCCTCGGGCAAGCAGCGGCACCGCGTCCGACCCGGTCGTTCCACGGTGATCAACAGCCACCGCGAAGATCGACCCGCGCCCAGCGACGCCGCGGGTTCGCAGCGGCCGCCTGGCGAGGAGAACCCGTTCGCCGTGCGTTCGACACGTGCATGAGAACGGGATCCCGCAGCCAGGCGGCCGCTGCGGTTCCGCTACCCGCTCCGCTGCGCGGGGCGAGTCCGGAACACCAAGGTCAGGCCTTCTGCTCGGAGAGCTTGCGGTAGGGCACGACCTCGTCGATGATCCCGTACTCCACGGACTGCTCCGCGGTCAGGATCTTGTCGCGGTCGACGTCCTGGCGGACCTGCTCCTGCGAGCGGCTGGTGTGCTTGGCCAGCGTCGACTCCATCAGGTCGCGCATCCGCTGGACCTCGGCGGCCTGGATCTCCAGGTCCGACACCTGGCCGTAGATGCCCTCCACCGACGGCTGGTGGATCAGCACCCGCGAGTTCGGCAGCGCCTGGCGCTTGCCCTTGGTGCCCGCGGCCAGCAGCACCGCTGCCGCCGACGCCGCCTGGCCGAGGCAGATGGTGCGCACGTCCGGGCGCACGTACTGGATGGTGTCGTAGATGGCCATCATCGCGGTGAACGAGCCACCCGGGGAGTTGATGTACATCTGGATCTCGCGGTCCGGGTCATCGGACTCCAGGAAGAGCAGCTGCGCCATCACGTCGTTGGCGGAGGCGTCGTCGACCTGGACGCCGAGGAACACGATGCGCTCCTCGAACAGCTTGTTGTACGGGTTCGACTCCTTGACCCCGTACGCGGTGCGCTCGACGAACGAGGGCAGCACGTACCGGGACTGCAGGGACTGGTAAGGGTTCACGGCCGGTGACTCCTCAGTTGCTAGTTCCGGGCGGGGATGATCAGCTGCGCGGCAGGTTCGCGGCGCTCGCCACGTGGTCGACGAACCCGTACTCGCGGGCCTCCTCCGCGGTGAACCACCGGTCGCGGTCGGAGTCCTGGGTGATCCGCTCCACCGTCTGACCGGTCTGCTCCGCGATCAGCTCGGCCATCTCCTTCTTGTGCCTGGAGAACATCTTGGCCTGGATCTCGATGTCCGAGGCCGTACCGCCGAGGCCTGCCGACGGCTGGTGCATCATGATCCGCGCGTGCGGCAGCGCGAACCGCTTGCCCTTGGCGCCCGCGGACAGCAGGAACTGCCCCATCGAAGCGGCCATGCCCATCGCCACGGTGGCCACGTCCGGCTTGACCAGCTGCATGGTGTCGTAGATGGCCATGCCCGCCGTCACCGAGCCGCCCGGCGAGTTGATGTAGAGCGAGATGTCGCGGTCCGGGTCCTCAGCCGCCAGCAGCAGCAGCTGCGAGCAGATCTGGTTCGAGATCGAGTCCTCGACCTGGGAGCCGAGGACGATGATGCGCTCCCGCAGCAGCCGCTCGTAAACCGAGTCGTTGAGCGAGAGTCCGTTGGTACCCGTCCGCATGGACGGCGCCTGCGCGTCGGACGCCGGAGTCAGGTGCTGCGTCACGTCTCCCTGCCTTCTCCCACATTGGGCTCTTTCACGTGGGCCACTCGGGTCACTCGCGCCGCTCCCGATCCGCTTCCAAAGTGGACCGAGCGGGTCCGCGGGCGACTTCGACGGCCCTGCTTCCCTCTCGGGTGATCCGCTACAACCGACCCTAACGAAAGTGGGCGGCACCAGCTTCCCAGTACCGCCCACTTTCGCTTAGAGCATGTTTATCGAGTTGTCGAGCGCGCGAGCCGGATCACTCCGACTTCGCGGTCTCGGTCTCCTCCTCGCCCTGCTGCGGGCCGAACAGCTCGTCCAGGTCCAGCTCGTTGCCCGCGGCGTCGGTGACCGTCGCCTGGCGGACCACCGAGAACAGCGCCTTGCTGCGGCGGACGTCGGCGTAGAGCGCGCCGAGCTGGCCCGACTGCTGGGCCTGCTGGACGAACTGGTCCGGGCTCACGCCGAACCGCTGCGCCTGGTAGATGATCCGCTGGGTGAGCTCGTCGTCGGAGACCGAGACGTCCTCGGCGTCGGCGATGGTGTCCAGGACCAGCTGGGTCCGGACCGCCTTCTCCGCCTCCTCGCGGGTCTCCGCGTCGAACTGCTCGCGGGTCTTCTCCTGCTGCTCAAGCCACTCTTCGAAGCGCTTCTCGTCGTGGTCGAACGGGTGCACCGCGTCGTGCTGGCGCACCTCGACCTCGGACTCGACGACCTTCTCCGGCAGCGGCACCTCGACGGTCTCCAGCAGCGCGTCCAGGACCTTGTCCCGGGCCTGCATGCCCTGCTGCATCTTCTTGACCCGGCCCAGCCGCTCCCGCAGGTCGGCGATCAGCTCGTCGACGGTGTCGAACTCGCTGGCCAGCTGCGCGAACTCGTCGTCGGCCTCGGGCAGCTGGCGCTCCTTGACGGAGTTCAGCTTGACCGTCACCTCGGCGTCCTTGCCGGCGTGCTCACCGGCCACCAGGTTGGTGGTGAAGGTCTTGGTGTCGCCCTCGCTCGCGCCGATCAGCGCCTCGTCGATGCCCTCGATCAGCTGGCCGGAGCCGATCTCGTAGGACAGACCGCTGGTCTGGGCGTCCTCGACCTCTTCGCCGTCGACGGTGGCCGACAGGTCGATGCTGACGAAGTCGCCGTCCTGCGCGGCCCGGTCCACCCCGGCGAGGGTGCCGAAGCGGGCGCGCAGCGAGTCCAGCTGCTCGGTCACCTCGTCCTCGGTGACCTCGACGTCGTCCACGCTCACCGACAGCTCGCCGAAAGCGGGCACGGTGATCTCCGGGCGGACGTCGACCTCGGCGGTGAACGCGATCTCGGCGCCGTCCTCGATCTTGGTCACCTCGATGTCCGGGCGACCGAGGGTGCGCACCTCGCTGCTGTTGACCGCTTCCAGGTACTTGGCCGGGACCGCCTCGTTGACGACCTCGTCGAGCACGGGGCCCCGACCGATGCGGCTCTCCAGCACCCGCGCCGGAACCTTGCCCGGCCGGAAGCCGGGAATGCGAACCTGCTGGGCCAGTGCCTTGTACGCGCGGTCGAAGTTCGGCTTGAGCTCGTCGAACGGCACCTCGACGTTGATCCGGACGCGCGTCGGGCTCAGGTGCTCGACGGTGCTCTTCACGTGGTCTCCTAGTGCGAACGTGCTTTGATTCCCGGCGCTGCCAGCGGGCGCGGCGCAACACCACCCCCAATGCCGGGCTGACCACCGAGTCTATTGCTTCCCACCGGCGACCACGGGCCGGGGTTGCGGGAAGCGGTACCGGCGACCGTCCGGCCATCTCGTTTCGCGGCGGTCAGCGGCCGCGTGCTTGGGTGGGATCGTGCAGCACACCACCGCCGATGCCGCCACTTGCGCCGCGCTGTCCACCGCGCACGCCGAACCGCTCACCGGGACCGCCGCGGTCGCGCGCGGCTGGCTCTGCCTGGAGCAGCGCGGGCCGTGGGGGCGCAACGCGCTGGTCCAGAGCCACCTCGACCCCGAGCTGGGCCGGGCGCTGGACGCGAAGGCCGGCGAGCACGGCGTGCGGGTGCAGCTCATCCGGCACCCGGGACGCCACGCGGACACCCCGGAGGCGACCGCGCGCCGGGTGCTGCTCGCCAACACCGCGCCCGGCTCCGGCTGGCTGCGCGAGCTGACCACCACCGACCCGGCCGAACTGCTCGACCTCGACTTCGAGCGCATCGCCGCCGGGCACCACGACGGCTGGGGACGGCCGGTGGCCGAACCGGTCCTGCTCGTGTGCACCAACGGCCGCCGCGACCGGTGCTGCGCCGTGCTCGGACGCGAGCTGATCAACGACCTGGCCGGCAACGACGCCATCTGGGAGACCTCGCACACCGGCGGACACCGCTTCGCCCCCGCCGCGGTCCTGCTGCCCAGCGGGTACACCTACGGGCGCCTCACCGCCGAAGCCGTCGGGACGATCCTGTCCGCGGCCGCGGCCGGCGAAGTCGCGCTCGAGCTCTGCCGCGGCCGGTCGACGTGGAACCACGCAGGTCAAGCCGCCGAACTCGCCGTCCGCGAGCACCTCGGCGAACACCGCACCGACGCGCTGCGCGTCACCGGCGGCACCGCCGAGCTGGTCGACGTCGCCCACCAGGACGGCCGCCGCTGGCAGGTGACCGTCCGAACCCGCGAACTCGACCCTCCCCGGCCCAACAGCTGCGGCAAGGCAGCGGTCCGACCCACCGCCACCACCGCGGTGGCCATCACTGACCGTTCAACACCGAACCGACCGCCGCGCTCAGCTTCGTCGGGGTGACCGCCGTCACGATCCCGTCGGCCGGGGCCAGCTCGGCCACCCCGACCGGCCCGGGAACGACGAACGACACCACGACCAGCAGCACCAGCGCGGCACCCAGCACCGCGCACACCACCGCTGCGGGAAGGTGAGCGCGCAACTCCGGAATCCCATCGCGCACGAACGGGAAATCGGCACCTCGCGCCCGACCGTTACCAACCGTCACGCCCGGCTGCGAGCCAGATCACCGACCGGGAGACGAAAAACCGGTCGCCCGCGAGAAGCGGGCGACCGGCCGCGGACGTCGGGGTGGCGGGATTTGAACCCACGACCCCTCGCACCCAAAGCGAGTGCGCTACCAAACTGCGCCACACCCCGTCCGACGTGCGACGCACCCGAGAACCCCGGGTGCGTTGCGAAGAGCCTATCGCGACCCGCTAAGCTGTGGCACGCAAGGTCGCCGAACCCCAGCGGGAACGGCGAAACCAGCACGCGGGCGTAGCTCAATGGTAGAGCCCCAGTCTTCCAAACTGGCTACGCGGGTTCGATTCCCGTCGCCCGCTCCGAGTTTGGGTGGAGTGTGTCGGCGGAAAGCGCCGACCTCAACTCTCCGCCATGACATCTGGGGGGCCGAGCCCCCCAGGCCCCCACGGAGCGGGGGTTGCTTTCTGGACGGCTCCCCGACTTAGCGAGGGTTCCCGGCCTGGATTCTCACCAGCCGGTTGTTCGGGGCGTCTTCTTCGCACCACCGCACCCCACTACGTCAACGCGTAGTGCCGGATTCACCCTCACCCCCACCCCACTGCGTCAGCGTGTAGTGCCGGTCCTCCGCGATTTCGGTTGAAATTGGATGCTCCTCACCGCAGGCTCCGTCGGGAACGTTGCGGGTCCAATTTCAATTGAAATCGCTACACCACTCAGGGTGACCACCCGCCGCTTTGAACCTTCCGCAACCCCGGACCGGCCGTACCACCTCTCGCCGGGCCCACCCTTGTATCACCGCGTATCGCCTGGTGGCGACGCTCCTCGCCTGGCCACTCCGAGCCACTGGCTCGGGGTGATGCGTTGTTCGGGGTTGGTCGCACACCGCTTCGAGGCCGATGCCTTGGTGGGCGAGGTTTCGATCTTCTTTGCCCCGGGCCGGGTCACCCCAGTGTTCAGGATGGTGTCGTTGATCTCCTGGGTTCGGTGGTGGGCGTGAAATCGGTTGGGTTTTGTCGGGGTCTTGCGTCACTCTGGGAGTGGTTCGTCTTTCCGGGCGGGCGGGTTGCTCTTCTTTCGGTCTTCTTGGGGGTTTCGTGCGGCGGCTCGAGTACAAGTGGCTCGTCGGGATCACGTTCGTGCTGGCGCTGATCATGCAGATCCTCGACGTCACCATCCTGAACGTGGCGCTCGCCACGCTCGGGCGGGAGTTCCAGGTCGGGCCCGGGGCGCTGCAGTGGGTGCTGACCGGGTACATGATCAGCCTCGCCGTGTTCATCCCGTCCTCCGGCTGGATCGCCGACCGGTTCGGCAGCAAGCGGACCTTCCAGGCCGCCGTGATCATCTTCACCTTGGCCTCGGTGCTCTGCGGGGTGTCCACCGAGCTGTGGATGCTCATCGCCGCACGCGTCCTGCAGGGCGTCGGCGGCGGCATGCTGGTGCCCGTCGGGCAGGCCATGCTCTTCCGGGCGTTCCCCGCCAACGAACGGGCGAAGGCCGGGGCGGTGCTGTCCATCCCGATCACCGTCGCGCCGATGCTCGGCCCGGTCCTCGGCGGCGTGCTCGTCGAGTACGCCGACTGGCGCTGGATCTTCTTCATCAACGTGCCCGTCGGGGCGCTCGCACTGCTGTGCGCCGTGCTGTACCTGCGCGAGGAGGAGCGCACCGATCCGGGGCGCTTCGACCTGCCCGGCTTCCTGCTCGCCGGCATCGGCCTGGCCTCGCTGCTCTACGGCCTCGAACAGGGTGCCCAGCTCGGCTGGGGCACTCCCCAGGTGTGGGTGAGCCTGCTCGTCGCCGGACTGCTCATCGCCGGGCTGATCTGGCGGGAGCTGACCGTCCGCCACCCGATGCTGGACCTGCGGCTGCTGGCCGACCGGATGTTCGGCACCGGCAACCTGCTGCTGCTGTGCCAGACCGGTTCGATGTTCGGCATCCTCTTCCTGCTGCCGCTCTTCCTGCAGAACCTGCGCGGGGTGTCGCCGATGGGGGCCGGGCTGGTGCTCATGCCGCAGGCAGTGGCCATGCTGCTGACGACCCAGGTGGTCAGCCGGGTCTACGGCCGGATCGGCCCGAAGCGGCTGATCCTGGCCGGGTTCGCGGTGCAGGTGGCGATCTGCGCCGGGCTGCAGCTGCAGGGGCTGACCACCTCACTGGGCTACCTGGTCGGGCTGCTCGTGGTGCAGGGCGTGGCCATGGGTCTGCTGATGACCCCGCTGCAGACCGCCACCTTCGCGGGCGTCTCCGGCCCGAAGATGGGGCAGGCCAGCTCGCTGTTCAACGTCAGCAGGCAGGTCGCCACCGCGCTCGGCACCGCCATCGTCGCCACCGTGCTGGTCGTGCTCACCGAACGCGGTCAGTCCACAATGGACCCCGGAACCTCGTTGGCCGAGGTCCAGCTCGGCGCCTACCACGGAGCGTTCCTGGTCTCGGCGGCGTTCGCGGTGCTGGGTATCCTGCTGGCGCTGCGAGTGCGCGACGCCGACGCCGCGGCCAGCCTCGACCGCCCGCGCGGGCGACGGGGCGACCGCGAACCGGCCGAGACCGTGAGATAGGTCAAGCGCACCCCGCCACCGGAAAGCTCCGGGCAGTATGTGAGGGGTGACCGATATGCCGCACGTCGACCAGGTCCGCAACCACGCCCGCTGGCGCCCGGGCTGGCGCGCCGGGCGCACCGGCTACGCCTGGTTGCTGCCGCTCTCCGACCAGCCCGGGCTGCGCAAGCTGGTCAACGACTACCAGTACGCGCTGCGCGATCTGCCCGGCTTCGACCTCGTCCCGCTGGAGTGGATGCACATCTTGGTCCAGGAGATCGGGTTCACCGACGAGATCGACGAGGCGCGGATCGAACCGCTGGTCGCGGCCACCCGCAAGCGGCTCGAATCGGTGCTGCCGCTCACCCTGGCCTTCCACCACGCCGTGGTGCAGCCGGAATCGCTGTCGCTGCCCGCCGAGCCGCAGTCGACGATCATCGAGCTGCGGACCGCGGTGCGCGAGGCGCTGGCGGACGTGCTCGGCGAAGCGGCCGTGCCGCCGGAGCCCGAGGACGTCGACAAGCACGTCAGCCTCGCCCACTCCACCACCGACGGCCCGGCGATCTTCGCGGTCGCCACGCTCAGCGGAACCCAGGTGGAGCCGACCACGGCCAAGCTCCCGACGCTGTCGCTGGTGAAGCTCAACCGCGACCACTCCTGCTCGGAGTGGGAGAAGGTCGCCGAAGTGCCCCTCGGCTCCTGACCACCGAGGCGGCCCCGCGTCGATTTCGCGCGAAATCGACCACCACCTGGGTCGCCCGGCCTCGACGGGATCGGTATCAAGGCTGCATGGGTGAGCTCCGCACGCGCAGCCTCCGGGCCGACGAGGCCGAAGCGTTCTTCGACGTCTTCTCCGCCGCGTTCCTCAACGATTCGCTCAAGTCCTCAGGTGAGCTGTACGGCCCCGCGTTCCGCATGGAACACGCGCACGGCGTGTTCGACGGCGACGAGATGATCGGCGGGGCCGCGCGGCTGGAGCAGGAGATCACCGTGCCGGGGCCGGCGCAGTGCCCGGTCGGGGCGGTGACCGGTGTGGGCGTCGCGCCGGGCAACCGGCGGCGCGGCGTGCTGACCGCGCTGATGCGTGCCCAGCTGGACGCGCTGCACGAGAACGGCACGCCGATCGCGGCGCTGTTCGCGTCGGAAGCGGGCATCTACGGCCGGTTCGGCTACGCGCCGGCCAGCTTCGAGAGCCATCTGGTGGTGCCGCGCGGCGCCGCGTTCCTGCCCACCGCGGAGGTCGATGGACGGCGGGTCCGCGAGGTCGGCCGGGAGCAGGGAACGGAGATCGCGCAGGCCTGCTACTCAGCGGCCGCGGCGGCACGCACCGGCTGGTTGTCCCGCAGCGACGGCTCCTGGCAGGCCCGCGTGCTGGACTGGCCCGCCGTGCGCAGCGACCTCAGCGCGCCCCGGTTCGCGGTGCACCCCGACGGATACGTCATCTACCGGGCCAAGCGGGCGTGGACTCCGCGCGGCCCCGCATACCAGCTGCACGTGGCGGAGCTCGTGGCCACGACCCCGCAGGCCTACGCCGCGCTGTGGCGGTACTTGCTGGACTTCGACCTGGTCGCCGAGGTGCACTGGCGCAAGGCCGCTATCGACGAGCCGGTGCTCGACATGCTCGTCGACCCGCGCGCCGTCGACCGCCGGGTGGTCGACGGGTTGTGGGTGCGGCTGGTCGACCTGGACCGGGCGCTGATGACCCGCCGCTACGCCGCTCCGGTCGACGTGGTCCTCGACGTCACCGACCGCTTCTGCCCGTGGAACGAAGGCCGCTGGCGGCTGCGCACCGACGCCACCGGCTCGACCACCGCGATCCGGACGGAGGACGCCGGGCAGCTCTCGCTGGACATCACCGATCTCGCGGCCGCGTACCTGGGCGGCAGCGCGCTGGCCGCGCTGGCGCGCTCCGGAAGGGTCGTCGAGCACGAGCCGGGGGCGCTGGTCGCGACGTCCCGGGCGTTCGCGACCGACTGCGCACCGCACTGCCAGGAAGGCTTCTGATCACCCGTTCGTGCGATGGTCGAGGTACTGTCGATGTGGACCGATTAGTCCGGTTTTCGGGGAGGTCCTCCGGTGAACACCGCCGTCCTGATCATCGCGGTCGCACTCGTGGTGATCGCCGCCGCGATCTGGTGGTCCCGCAAGAAGGCCCTTGAGCACCAGCAGAAGCAGCTGGCGGACGCGAAGGCCGAAGCGCGCCGCTGGGTGGAGCGGCTCGGCGGGCAGGTGCTCAACCTGATCGGCACCAACGAGGCCGCCAAGCAGGCGCTGGCCGACGCCTCGGAGCGGCACGGCGCCGCCGTCTCCCAGCTGGATCAGGCCACCACCGAGCAGCAGGCCCGGCTGACCAGCGAATCCGCGCTGGAGGGGCTCTACTACGTGCGGGCGGCGCGGATCGCCATGGACATGGACCCGGGCCCCGAGCTGCCCGACTTGTCCGGCCAGCGCGGCGCGGGCAAGGTCACCGAGGTCCGCGAGGTCGAGGTGGAGGGCCGCCAGCAGGTGGCCTCGCCGAATCCGAGCGAGCAGACGCCGCACTTCTACCCCGGCGGCACGGTGGCCGGCCGCCCGGTGCCGCAGGGCTGGTACAGCGAGCCGTGGTGGAAGCCCGCTCTGGTCGCAGGAGCCTGGGGCGTGGGCTCGTTCGTGCTGATGAGCGCCCTGTTCGGCGGAATGGCGGGAGTCCCGGCGGAAGCGGCCTACGCGGAGGGCTACCAGGACGGCATGGACACCGGCGACCCGGGCGCGGACTTCGGCGACCCGGGCGCGGACACCGGCGGCGATTTCGGCGACTTCGGCGACTTCGGCTTCTGACGGACCCGACGAACTCCCTCGGTCACCCGTCGATCCCGGACCGATGCAATTTCAATTGAAATCAGACGTCTGATTTCAATTGAAATTGCGGAAGTCCTTCCCCGGACGGGCCAGACGTCGGCGTGTCGGGGCCCGACGCACCAGTGGCGCGTCGGGTCACTCGGGCTGGCAGGTGGGGCACCAGTAGAGCTTGCGGCCGGAGAGGTCCGCGGTGGCGACCGGTGTGCCGCAGATCAGGCAGGGCATGGCCGCCCGGCGGTAGACGTAGACCTCGCCGCCGTGCCGGTCCTGGCGCGGCGCGCGGCCGGTGGCCTCGGGCATGTGCTCCGGTCGCACCGTGTCGATGCGCCCCACCCGGACCCCGTCGGTCATCAGCTCGACCAGGTCCGCCCAGATCAGCTCCCACTGCTCGCGGGTGAGCGCGCGCCCGGGCGTGTAGGGCGGGATGCCGTGCCGGAACAGCACTTCCGCGCGGTAGACGTTGCCGACCCCGGCCAGCACCTTCTGGTCCAGCAGCAGCGCCGCGATGCTCGTGCGGGAGCGGGAGATCCGCGTCCAGGCGCGTTCCGGGTCGGCGTCGGCGCGCAGCGGGTCCGGGCCCAGCCGGGCCCGCAAGGTCTCGACCTCGTCGCCGGTCAGCAGTTCGCAGGCCGTCGGGCCGCGGAGATCCGTCCAGTGCGTCTCGCCGACGATCCGCATCCGCACCTGGCCGCGCGGCTCCAGCACCGGGAGCTCGGATTCGCTGAACGTGCCGTAGAGCCCGAGGTGGACGTGGACGATCCGGTCCGGGCCGTAGTGGTGGAACAGGTGCTTGCCGTGCGCTTCCGCGCGTTCCAGCACCGAGCCGTCGAGCAGCGAAGCGCTCGACGCGAAGCGCCCCTGCGGGCTGCCCACCCGGACTCGCGTGCCCGCGAACAGCTCGTCGTGCACCCCGGCGAGCCGGTGCAGGGTGTGGCCTTCGGGCATGTCAGCGCTTGTTCCTGGTCAGACGGTGATCCACAGCACGACCGACTCGGCGAGGTAGGCCGCCACGCACCACAGCGCGATGTGCAGGCCACGACCGACCGGCCGATCGCTGCGCCGGAGGAGGAATCCGGCGATGAGGGAGATGAGCGGCGCCAGGACCGCTCCGACGATCAGCCACAGGCCGATGCCGAGCGCGCAGTCCGGCGCTGGGCAGAGCGCCTCCACCAGGGTCGGCGAGAGCGTGCTCTGCCCGAAGAAGAGCACCAGCACGCCGACCGCCGTCGCCGCCACCGCCACGAGCGGTGTCAGCACTGCGGGGCGTGCTGGTGCCATCGGTCAGTTCCCGGGCAGCGCCGGGGGCTCGCCGGTCTTCTCGTAGTCGGTGAGCAGGTCGATGCGCCGCTGGTGGCGGCCGCCCTCGAAGTCCGTGGTCAGGAAGGCCTCGACGATCGCCTCGGCCTCCTCGACGGTGTGCATCCGCGCACCGACGCCGGCCAGCAGCGCGTTGTTGTGCTGACGGGCCAGCTTGGCGGTCTCGACGCTCCAGGCCAGCGCGGCTCGCGCGCCGGGGACCTTGTTCGCGGCGATCTGCTCGCCGTTGCCCGAGCCACCGAGGACCAGCCCGAGGCTGCCCTCGTCGGCGACGACGCGGCGAGCGGTCTCAACGCAGAAGGGCGGGTAGTCGTCCTGAGCGTCGTATTCCGCGGGGCCGATGTCGGTCACTTCGTGACCCTTGTCGGTCAGCCACTTGACGAGGTGGTTCTTGAGTTCGTATCCGGCGTGGTCGGAGCCGATGTAGACGCGCACGTCGGCAGTCTGACAGATCCGCCTCCCCGCGATTGACAGTGGTGGTTGCGTTCGGGCGTGATCTCGCGTTTCGGGGGTTTCTCGTGGCCGGATTGCGTCACGGTCCCCTGCGGTGCGGCTGATCGAGGCGGGGTTGCGACACTGGCTACCCTTCCCGACATGACCAGCGTCGATGTGCACGTGGACTGGGGTTTGCCGGGCCTGCGCGCTATGTCGGAATTCCCGGTTCTGGTGATCGTCGACGTGCTCTCGTTCTCCACCGCCGTCGACATCGCGACCAGCCGCGGAGCGCGGGTGCTGCCCATGCGCTCGCGGTACGACACGATTCCGGACGACATCGTGCTGGCTTGGGCGCGCAGCCACAAGCACTGGTCGCTGAGCCCGTCCTCTTTGCAGACCATCCCCTCGGACGCCCGGCTGGGCCTGCCGTCGCCGAACGGCGCGACGCTGTGCTCCTCCGCCGGGAACGCGACCGTTTTCGCTGGTTGCCTGCGCAATGCCGAGGCCGTGGCCGCAGCCGCTGCGCGCGTCGGCGGGCCGGTCGGCGTGGTCGCGGGCGGCGAGCGCCGGGACGGCGAGCTGCGGCCTGCCATCGAGGACCTGCTCGGCGCGGGCGCGATCATCACCGCGCTGCCCGGCCGCCGCTCCCCCGAAGCCGAACTCGCAGCCGCCGCCTTCGTCGCCGTGCGGGACAACGTCGCCGACCTGCTCGCCGACTGCGACTCCGGCCGCGAACTCGCCGAGATGGGATTCGCCCACGACGTCGACCTGGCCGCAGCCGTCAACGCCAGCCGGACCGCACCGGTGCTGCGCGACGGCTTCCTGGAAGCCTCGTGAGCTGGCACGAGGTCGGGCCGGACGTGTTCGTGCGGCGCTACGACGAGCTCGACCTGTCCGTCGGGTTGGTGCTCGGCGGCGAGTTCGCGCTGGTCATCGACACCCGTGGTGATCACGCGCAGGGCGCCGAGCTGGCCGCCGCGGTGCGGCGGATCACCGCGCTGCCGTGGCAGGTGGCGATCACGCACGGCCACTTCGACCACTGCTTCGGGACCAGCGCCTTCCTGCCCGCACCGGTCTGGGCGCACGAGCGCTGCCCCGGATTCCTGGCCTCGACCGCCGATCAGCAGCGCGCCGAGTGGGTCGCGCACTACCGCCGCGAGGGCTCCGACGACATCGCCGACGCGCTCGCCCGGTCGGCCCCGGACCAGCCGGACCGACTGGTATCGGACCGCGCCGACCTCGACCTGGGCGGTCGCACCGTCCAGCTGATCCACCCCGGCTCCGGCCACACCGATCACGACCTGGTCATCGCGGTGCCCGATGCCGGAGTGGTGTTCGCGGGCGACCTCGTCGAGCAGGGCGCCCCGCCGGACTTCGGCGATGCCCGCCCCGAATCCTGGCCCGCCGCGGTGGACGGAATCCTCGCGCTCGCGCCCGCCGTCGTCGTGCCGGGCCACGGCGAGCCTGTCGGCCCGGAGTTCGTGCGCGCCCAGCGAGCCGAACTCGCCGCGGTCGCCGGGCTCTGCCGGGACCACCGGCTCGGCCGCCTTTCGGCGGAACAGGCCCTCCGCCGCTCGCCCTATCCCGCGGAAACGACCCGCATCGCGCTGAACCGGTCCTGACCAGCCCGGAACCCGGCACAACGCGCAGACGGCCCGAAAAAGCTGCTCCGAACGCATCTCTCACTAGGCCGTTCAGAGTCATTTGCGCCACCTGCGGCACCGTTCCGATAACGCGAACGTCATCCTTCTCTGAACACCCTGCGAACGGGTGTCCCGATTCCCGCACTCGCGGCTCGTGGTTTCGACGGCGAAGGACAGGTGGAAGGCGAGCATGTCCGGACGTGACGACTTCGAGGCAGGTCGCCAGGACCTGGCCGCGCGCAATGCCGCACTGCGGGACCAGATCGACACCATGCTCTCCGACCTGCGCCGCCGCACCGCCGGGATCCAGGAGAAGCAGGACGCGGCCGCGCGCCAGACCTTCGAGGTCGCCTCGGACGACGGCATGGTGACCGTCCGGGTGGACGCGACCGGGACCGTGCAGGAGCTGGCCCTGTCGTCGAAGGCGTTCGAGCGCACCACTCCCGAGAAGCTGGCGCGCAGCATCACCAGCGTGATCCGCGAGGCGTCCGGCACCGCCCAGCGGCAGCTGCAGTCCGAGTTCGCGCCGCTGGCCGACACCTCCGACGTCCCGGAGATCCCCGGCGTCCCGTCGCTGGCCGGCCTGCTGACCCGGGGCCCGCTGGTCCAGCCGCCCGATCCCGAGCTCGAGCGCAGGCAGCGCCGCGAGGAGGACACCGCAGCCGCGTCGAGCAACCGGTCCGAACCGCCGCAGGTGCGCACCAAGCCGGAAGACGACTGGGACGACGACTGGAACTGGGACGACAACCGGCGAGGGGGCCGCCGATGAGCGACCAGATGCGGATGCAGCCCGAGGAGATCCGCACCGGTGGCAAGAAGATCGGCGACTCCGGTGACGACCTCGACCAGGTGCTGACCGCGCTGAAGTCCGCGCTGGACGGCGAGGGCGAGTGCTGGGGCGGCGACGAGGCCGGGCAGACCTTCGCCAAGGACTACACCCAGGGCCGCGACAGCGTTTTCGAAAGCCTGCAGAAGGTCGTCGAGGCCCTGGGCAACATCGACGACAACCTCAAGGCCACCGCCGACGACACCGAGTCCAGCGATGCCGGATCGGCATCGGACATCGGCCGGTCCGGCTCGGGCATGCCCTCGTAGGGAGTGGATGTTTCGTGAGCATCGAGATGCCCGACGAGGTCAAGTGGCTGCTGCCGATCGTGGTCGGCCAGTCCTGGCCGGAGGGCGACGAGGACGCCATGCGCCGCATGGCCGACGCGTGGCGCACCGCAGCGGAGGGGATCGGCAGCGTCAACGACGCCGCGAACCGCGGTGCCGAGCAGGCCAAGGGCGCGATGGAGGGCCAGACCTCCGACGCGTTCGCCAAGCTGTGGAAGGACATCGGCGACGGCGGCGAAGCCGCGCTGCCCAAGTTGAAGGAGGCCTGCGAGAAGCTCGCGAAGGCCTGCGACGACGCAGCGCTGGACGTCGAGCACACCAAGCTGACCATCATCGCCTCGCTGATCGCGCTGGCCATCCAGATCGCGGCGATGATCGCAGCCGCTCCGGTCACCTTCGGCGCATCGACCGCCGGAATCGCCGCCGCGCAGGCGGTCACCCGCACCGTGGTGATGCAGATCTTCCGGCAGCTCGTCATGAGCATCCTGAAGAACGTCGCCATCGAGATCGCCACCTCGGTCGCGATCGAGTTCGCGGTGCAGGGCGTGCAGATCGCCTCCGGTGAGCGCGACGGCTTCGACGGCGGCAAGTTCAAGGACGCGGCGATCTCCGGCGCCATCGGCGGAGCCGTGGGCGGCGTGTTCGAGGGCGCGGGCAAGGCGTTCGGCAAGCAGGCAGGCGAAGCGGTGGGCGACGCCGCGGGCGGAGCGGCCACGACCGCGGGCCGCGCAGCGGGCGACGCGGCGGGCGAAGCCGCCGGCGAAGCGGCGGAGAACGCCGCGGCGGCGCTCGGCAAGACGGCGCTGAAGGAGGGCGCGCTCGGCGCCGCCGAAGGCGCGGTGGGCAGCGTCGCGGAGCAGCTGATCACCGAGGGCAAGGTCGACTGGGGCGAGGTCGGCACGGGTGCGCTGTCCGGCGGTGTGACCGGCGCCGGGATGGGCGCGGGCGGCGAAGCCCTCGGCCGGGCGGGCAACGTCGACGTCCCCGACACCAGCACCGGTGGCACCGGCGGCGACGGCTCGGGCGGTGGACCGACCTCGGGCGGGAACGGTTCGGGTGGCGACGGCGGATCGGGCTCCGGCGGCAATGGTTCCGGCGACGGCAGCACGAGCTCCGGCGGGAACGGCTCTGGCGGGCCGACCTCCGGTGGCGACGGCAGCGGTTCCAGCAGCACGGATCCGTCCGGCACGAGTTCCGGTGGTTCTGGGTCCGACGGAGGGCCCACCGGCCGGCCCGGTGACGGCAGCAGCGGCTCGGGCGGCGATTCCACCGCTGGCTCCGACGGTGGGGTGTCGACGACGAGCCACGGCGGCGACGGCGGCACGGGCTCCGGCGGTTCTCCCGGCGACGGTTCTCCGGGCGGCAGCTCCAGCTCGTCGCAAGGCGGTTCCCCGAACGGCAGCACCGATTCCCATTCCACGGCAGGTGGTTCCGGCTCCTCGCACAGCAGCGGCGATGGGAACTCCGGAGGCGGCTCGAATTCCGCGTCCTCGCAAGGTGATTCACCGCGTTCGGACACCGGTTCCACGAGCTCCTCGGATTCGCCGCGCTCGTCAGGCGAATCCGGTCAGTCCCGTGTGGACTCCGGCGGCTCGTCGCACGGCTCCGGTGACAGCTCGACGCCGCGCAGCTCCACTCCGGACACCAGCAGCGTGAGCCACTCGTCCGGCTCCGACCCATCGAGCAGCAGCAACCCGACGCCTGGCCCGCAAGCCGACCACACCGCCGGATCGTCCTCGAGCGGCGGAACGTCCCACACGACCGCGGGCGACTCCCCTGGCGGCGGCGGAAACCCGGGTTCCGGTGGCAACAACCCGAGCGGCGGCGCAAGCCCGCAGGGCGGCGGTGCTGGCGGAGGCGTCCCGCACAGCGGTGGCGGCGGAGCCCCGCATGGCGGCGGCGGAGCCGGTGGCGGAATCCCCCACGGCGGCGGGGGCGGAGGTGTCCCGCACGGCGGCGGCGCGAGCGGTGGAGCACCGCCCAGCGGCGCAGGAGGCGGGGCGCAGCCGGACACCAGCACCTCCCCGAACACCCCGGCCAGCACGACTTCGTCCAACGTGGACGCTCCGATGGCGGCGGGTCCGACCGCTGCTGGGCCGATGCCGACGCCCAACGCACCTCGCGGCGACCAAGCCGGTTCCACCGGCAGCGCGGCGGGCGGTGGCGCCATGGGCGGCATGGCCGGTGGCCCGGGAGGTGCCGCAGGAGGCGCGCCGGCAGGTGGCGGCGGCAGCCGCCCGGGATCGGGCGGTGGCTGGACCGGGACCTCGGGCACGCCCGGCGCGGCAGCCCGCCCGATCGGCGGCGACCCGGGCCCTCGACCGGACACCGGCCGACCCGGCCCATCACGCCAGGACGGCGGCCGCCCGACCGACGCGGCACCGCGCGGGTCGACGGCACCGCCCCGCCCGCACAACGCACCTCCAGCAGTGCCGCCCCACCGCGGTCCCGACGGCGGACCACCACGTCCGCAGCAGAACGGACCGACCACTCCCCCGGTCGGCCAGCGCCCTGACGGTGCCGCTCCACGACCGGACGGCCCACCGCGCCCCGACGGAACCGGGCCACGACCGGACAGCGGCCAGGCACGGCCGGACACCAACCCGAGGCCCAACGGCCCGGCGCGCCCTGACACGAGCGCTCCGCCGCGTCCGGAGAGCACCGGCCCACGACCGGACGGGACGACAAGCCCCACCAGTGCAGGGCCACGTCCGGACACCTCACCGCGACCGGACGGAGCCGGACCGCGCCCCGACAACATTGCGCCACGTCCCGACGGCGCACGCCCGGACACGACCGCACCGCGACCCGACGGCGCCCGTCCGGACCCGGCTCCGCGCCCGGACGGCAGGACGCCCGACGCGCAGGGCACCAGGCCCGATGCGGGCACCCACGACCCGAAGAGCTCCGGCCCGGACGGCGCGGACCCGTCGCGCCCGAAGGACTCCGGCCCGGACGGGCCCGAGAACCGCCCGGACACCGATCCGCACCGCGACGGCGACGCGGAACCGGGCACCCCGGAACGCCAGCAGCAGATCGACGAGGCCGAAGCCAACCGCGAGTCCACTCCGGGCGGTTCGTCGTTCCACACCGACCCGAACATGCGCGACCTCGCGCAGCGGGTGCCCGACGACGGCGTCCACCACACGGTCGACGTGCACGCCTTGCCGGACGGCCGCGTCCGCGTCGGCGACCGCACGTTCAGCGCGCAGGAGTTCGCGGACATGCTCCGCCGCGACCCGAACTGGGACGGCAAGCCGATCCGCCTGCTCTCCTGCGACGCGGGCACCAGCGGCCTGGCCCGAGACCTCTCCCGTGAGCTCGGCGTCCCGGTGACGGCGCCCCGCGGCCTGGCCTGGACCGACGGCAACGGCCGCGTCTTCGCCTCCGACATGGGCCCCGACGGCCGCCCGGGCTGGCCGCCGAACGGAGGCTGGGACACCCACAACCCGGACGGCACCCAGACCCCGGCCAGCAACGACGGCTTCCACCCGTCCCGGGACGGCGAGGATCCGGGTTCCCAACCCGACGACGCCGAGGCGCGGGGGAACCGGACGCCGCTCGATCCCGACGAGATCGACAGGCGGCGCGACGCGCTTCCGCAGAAGTACTACCTCTACGACGGCGGGCACGAAGCCCGGCTGCGCAGCGGCGAATCCGGCCCGCTGCTGCGCTGGGACGGTGACGCGGACAACGGCAACGGCGCGTGGGTGGAGCGCGAAGGCACGCTCGAACCGACGCCGGACACACCCGATCACCTCAGGAACGACGACAACCTGATGCGGTACGTCTACGAAGGCGATCGCCCGTCGTTCTCGGCAGGCACGAAGTACGCCGTCTACCAGAACACCGCGATGAACGCGGACGGTTCCTACCGGTGCGCGGTGTCCGATCGCCCCATTCCGGTGATGATGCAGGAGGACGGAACGACACCTCGGTTCTACGAAATCGACAACGGCCGCCGAGTGGAGACGACTCCGCCGGACTGGTACGTGAACGGCGAGGAACCGCCGGCACCTCCGCACGACAAATTCACCATCCCGGAATCCGGTCGGTCGCACATGGGCCACCTCGACGACTACGAGTACTGGCGGCAGCGGCATTTCGCGCTCAACCACGAAATGACCACGCAGCAGTACGAAAGCATGTACGACCACCCCGGCCACTACCGGCTCGAGCTCAAGGAGGAGAACGAGGGCCACGGGCACGAGTCGACGGACCCCGGCTACGGGGAATATCCGGCCCTCTTCAAGAAGCTCTTCCAGAACGAGACATTGGCCCCGATTCCACTCGCACCGACGGATCCGGACCAGATTTACAAAGGAGCGCCGAAACTCGGCGATCCGCGCCGCTGATAGGGTCGCACCCCTGGATCAGATCGTGCGCGCAGCACCACGTCCTCGAACCGGGAAACGCCAGGAAAAGGAGCTCCCGTGTCAACCTCCCAGCCGTCCCCCGGCCTCCTCGAACACCTCGAACAGCGGCTCGGCCCCGTGCGGCAGGTCGAATCCGCCAAGTCCGACAGGGGAAACCGCGGCTACGACCTGGCGTTCTACCGCGCGGAGGAATCGTCGGTCAGCACGGTGGTGACGAACGGACTGCGCTTCCAGCCGATCACCTCGATGATGCCGGAGGAACTCGTCTGCTCGCTGCGATCGGACCAGCAGCACATCGCGCACTACCTGGTCGACTCGATCGCTTCGATGATCATCCGGAACCGAACGGGAATGGAATACGGCTCGGTTTTCCAGAACGATCAGCCCATCGTCGAGGGAACCGAGATCACCGCCGTCATCGCGCACACCAGCCCGTTGTTCGACGAAGCGTTCAACCTCTTCCCGAACGACCAGGCGCCGACCCTGCAGCTCATCTCGCTGGTTCCGATCACGAACGCCGAGGTCGAATTCGTCGAGAACGAAGGCGCGGACACGCTCTTCGAAGTCTTCCACCTCAACCGGACCGATCTCTTCGACGTCCGTCGCGGCTCCGCGGTCTGACATCCACCGGCCGGCTCGCTCGGCGGACAGCTCCCGGGCTCTCGTGGACGAGGCACCGGGACCTCAAGGTTGCATCCGGCCCAGGTGGTCGGCTGTCCGGGTGGTTTCCGGGAGGCGGTACTTCGGGGTCAGGCGGAGGACCAGCTCGCAGGCCGCGTCGAGGGTGCAGCGGTGGCCCACCGAGACGAAGACCGGCTTCACGCCGCTCTGGGTGCGGAGGGCCCTGCCGACGACTTCGTCGTCCAGGTGCAGCGGTGACCACTCACCCCGTTCCTCGCCCGGCGGCTCGTAGCTGCCCATCGCCGTCTTGCCCACGCCGATCGCGGGGAGGCCCGTCAGGACACCGAGGTGGCAGGCCAGGCCGAAGCGGCGCGGGTGGGCCAAGCCCTGGCCGTCGCAGACCAGGACGTCCGGCCGAACCGACAGCTCGTCCAACGCCGCCAGCAGCGGCGGCGCCTCGCGGAAGGCGAACAGGCCTGGTATGTAAGGAAATTCGGCCTTCCC
The DNA here is from genome assembly GCF_003635025.1 of Saccharopolyspora antimicrobica. Taxonomy (GTDB): domain Bacteria; phylum Actinomycetota; class Actinomycetes; order Mycobacteriales; family Pseudonocardiaceae; genus Saccharopolyspora; species Saccharopolyspora antimicrobica. The sequence goes on from NZ_RBXX01000002.1 coordinate 1,070,407, forward strand.
GCGCACCACTGCACTGTCCACAACGGACAACGTCGTCACGTCCAGGACGGTGATCGCGGCGACGATCTCGTCCTCGTCGCGGTAGGCCACGTCCAGGCCCGCTGCCGTGCGGATCGGCGGTGGCTCTTCGATGCGGACCAGCGGGCGCAGGCGCTCCTGGATCGCGACGGCTTCGGACTCCGTCTTCGGCCACTCGTGCGGGATCACACCGCGGATCGTAGTCGTGGGCGCGGCGACCGGCCGGAGCCGGTTTCCGCGCCCACCACCGGAAACTCCGGTAACACCGGGAAAAACCCGATCCCCCGCGAAGATCAGTCGAAGCGGGGCGATTCGGTGCGGGTGCGCTTCAGCTCGAAGAAGTACGGGTAGGAGGCCAGGGCGACCGCGCCGTCGAACAGCTTCGCGGCCTCCTCTCCGCGCGGGATGCGGGTGATCACCGGGCCGAAGAACGCCACCCCGTCGACGTGCAGGGTCGGGGTGCCGACCTCGTCGCCGACCGGGTCCATGCCGGCGTGGTGGCTGGCGCGCAGCTCCTCGTCGTAGTCGGTGCTGGTGGCCGCGTCGGCCAGCGACTCCGGGAGCCCCACCTCGGCCAGCGAGTCGCGGATGACCTGCGCGTAGTCCTTCTCGCCGCGGTCGTGCAGGCGGGTCCCCAGCGCCGTGTACAGCGGCGACAGCACCTCGTCGCCGTGGTGCTTGGCCGCGGCGATGGCCACCCGGACCGGGCCCCACGCGTTGTCCAGCAGCTCCCGGTAGTCCGCGGGCAGATCGCGGCCCTCGTTGAGCACCGACAGGCTCATCACCCGGAAGTGCAAATCGATGTCGCGCACCTTCTCGACTTCGAGTATCCAGCGCGAGGACACCCAGGCGAACGGGCACACCGGGTCGAAGTAGAAGTCGACGCGCGGGCGGGCGGTGGACGTCATGCGGCCTCCAGGATCTCGGGGAATCGTCGGCGGGCGCTTTCGGATGCGCTCCTCCGAGGGAACAAACCCCGGTGCGGGCGATTATCTTCCCGACACGCCGAGCTTCCGCGCGGACCACGCCGGGGCGCGGGCCCGCACGCGGTCGTGATTTGATTCCTGCGCCAGGTCGCCGCCGGGCGTGCCTGGACCAACCAGTCCCGACGAGCAACGAGGTGATCCGTGGCCCCGCCGAACCTCACCCGCGAACAGGCCGAGCAGCGCGCTGCGCTGCTGGAGGTCCAGTCCTACGACATCGAACTGGACCTGTCCGCGGGCGCGGGTGGGCCGGACGTGGAGACGTTCGGTTCCACCACCACGGTGCGGTTCCGCAGCGCGCAGGCGGGGGTCGACAGCTGGATCGACCTGGTAGCCGACCGGGTGCGCGGTGCCGTGCTGAACGGCGTCGAGCTCGACGTCTCCGACTACGACGAGTCCACCGGCATCCGGCTGCCGAACCTGGCCGCCGAGAACGAGCTCGTGGTGCGCGCCGACTGCGCCTACACCAACACCGGTGAAGGCCTGCACCGGTTCATCGACCCGGTCGACGGCGGCGTCTACCTCTACAGCCAGTTCGAAACCGCCGACGCCAAGCGGATGTTCACCTGCTTCGACCAGCCGGACCTCAAGGCCGTCTACCGGATCACGGTGGACGCCCCGGCGTCGTGGAAGGTCATCTCCAACGCCACCGCGGAGGTCGCCGACGCGGCCGACGGCGTCAAGCGGCACACCTTCGCCACCACCGAGAAGATGTCGACCTACCTGGTCGCGCTGGTGGCCGGGCCCTACGCGGAGTGGCGCGACGTCTTCCCCGGTGAGGACGGCCAGGCCGAGATCCCGCTGGGCATCTACTGCCGCGCCTCGCTGGCCGAGCACCTCGACGCGGAGCGGCTGTTCACCGAGACGAAGCAGGGCTTCGGCTTCTACCACAAGGCGTTCGGGGTGCCGTACCCGTTCGGCAAGTACGACCAGTGCTTCGTGCCGGAGTTCAACGCGGGCGCGATGGAGAACGCCGGCTGCGTGACCTTCCTGGAGGACTACGTCTTCCGGTCGAAGGTCACCGGCTACCTCTACGAGCGGCGCTGCGAGACGGTGCTGCACGAGATGGCGCACATGTGGTTCGGCGACCTGGTGACCATGCGCTGGTGGAACGACCTGTGGCTCAACGAGTCCTTCGCCACCTGGGCCAGCGTGCTCGCGCAGGTCGGCGCCACCGAGTACGACAGCGCGTGGACGACCTTCGCCAGCGTGGAGAAGTCCTGGGCGTACCGGCAGGACCAGCTGCCCTCCACCCACCCGGTGGCCGCCGACATCCCGGACCTGCAGGCCGTGGAGGTCAACTTCGACGGCATCACCTACGCCAAGGGTGCCTCGGTGCTCAAGCAGCTGGTGGCCTACGTCGGGCTGGAGAACTTCCTGGCCGGGCTGCGGGTCTACTTCGACCGGCACGCCTGGGGCAACGCGACCCTGGACGACCTGCTGCGCGCGCTGGAGGAGGCCTCCGGCCGCGACCTGTCGTGGTGGAGCGCGCAGTGGCTGGAGACCACCGGCCTGAACATGCTGCGGCCGCGGTTCAGCACCGATGACGAGGGCCGGTTCACCTCGTTCTCGGTGGTGCAGAACGGCGCCCGACCGGGGGCCGGCGAGCTGCGCACGCACCGGCTGGCGATCGGCATCTACGACGACGAGGGCGGCAAGCTGGTGCGCAAGCACCGCGTCGAGCTCGACGTGACCGGTGAGGTCACCGAGGTGCCGGACCTGGTCGGCGTGCACCGCGGCAAGCTGGTGCTGGTCAACGACGACGACCTGACCTACTGCTCGCTGCGCTTCGACCCCGACTCGCTGGCGACGCTGATCGACCGGATCGGCGAGATCGAGGAGTCGCTGCCGCGCGCGCTGTGCTGGTCCACGGCGTGGGAGATGACCCGCGAGGCCGAGCTCAAGGCGCGCGACTTCGTCACCCTGGTGCTCGGCGCCTCCGCCGCGGGCGGTATCGGCGCGGAGAGCCAGATCGGCGTGGTGCAGCGGGTCCTGCTGCAGACCCAGACCGCGCTCGGGTCCTACGTGGACCCGTCGTGGCAGGCGGAGGGCTGGCGCCGGTTCAGCGCCCGGCTCTTCGAGCTGGCCCGCGCCGCCGAGCCCGGTTCGGACCACCAGCTGGCGTTCGTCAACTCGCTGGCCGGTTCGGTGCTGTCCGCCGAGCAGGTGGCCGAGCTGCGCGGCTGGCTGGACGGGTCGGCCCCGCTGGCCGGCCTGACCGTCGACACCGACCTGCGCTGGGCGCTGCTGCAGGCGCTGGTCGCGCACGGCGCGGCCGGTGAGTCCGAGATCGACGCGGAGCTGGAGCAGGACCAGACCGCGACCGGCCGCCGCCGCGCGGAGCGGGCGCGGGCGCTGATCCCGACGCCGGAGTCCAAGGAGAAGGCGTGGCAGCGCGCGGTGCACGACGACCAGCTGCCGAACGCGGTCAGCGACGCGATCATCGCGGGCTTCCAGCACCCGGCCCAGCGCGAGCTGCTGGCCTCCTACGTGCAGCGCTACTTCGCGGAGATCGACGAGGTCTGGCAGCGCCGCTCCAGCGAGCGCGCGCAGCCGACGGTGATCGGCCTGTTCCCGTCGTGGGCGGTGACCGACGAGACGGTCTCGGCCGCGGACGCCTGGCTGGCCGGTGAGCACGCTCCGGCGCTGCGCCGCCTGGTCTCGGAAGGCCGCGCGGGCATCGTCCGCGCCCTGGCGGCTCGGGAGTTCGACCGCTCCTGACCCGATCCGGTGATGTGCGGAGGGCGTCGCCGGCCGACCAGTTCGGCCGGCGACGCCCTCCGTTGCGTCCGGGACGCGATTTCAATGGAAATCGGACGTCTGATTTCCATTGAAATCGCGCCCGCTCCTGACACGCGACGGCGTGTCGGGACCGAGGTCGTTCACCACGTGCGGCCTCGGCGGACGCTCCTCGGCAACCACCCGGGTGGGCGAGGTTCGGGCCGCTGGTCTTTGCAAGTCACCACTCGGACACGCATGGTGATCGGACAGGTGCACTGCGTCAGGTGCGTGCTCCGGGTGCGTGAGGGGTGGGAGCGGCGATGCCCGAGCTGATCACCGCGGTCGCCCAGCTGATGTGGCCGCTGATCGCGCTGCTCGCGATCGTCGTGTTCCGGCGCGCCATCGGGCGCGTGCTGCGGACCGCCGAGAAGCGCGAGCTGGAGTTCGAGATCGGCGGCCAGAAGCTCACCATGCACCAGGTCAACGACCAGCAGAACGAGATGATCCAGGACCTGCAGCGGCAGCTCAGCACGCTCAGCAAGGAGCTGGCCGAGCGCGACCGCGCCGGCGTCGCGGAGCCACCGGTGAAGGCGGTCGTCCCGGTGCCCGCCCTGCCCGACGGCCCGGACTTCCCCGTCGAGGGCAACGGCGAGCCGCCCGATCGGGTGCCTTCCGGCAACGGCGACGGTCACGGCGAGCTGCCCGCGGTGCGGGAACCGGTCGGGCCGGAACCGTTCGCCGTGCTCTGGGTCGCCGAGAAGCCGCAGGCGCACGCGATCCTGGCCGAGCAGCTCCGGGACAACGGGGTGCGGGTCACCATGGTCACGACCACCGACGCGGCGCTGGCCGAGCTCTCGCAGCGCCCCTACCGGCTGATCGTGGAGGACATGGGCAGGCAGGAGAACGGCAGGTGGCGGCCGGACGCCGGGCTCGCGCTGCTGCGCGAGCTCCGCGACCTCGGCGTGGACACGCCGGTGATCGTGTTCAGCAGCCAGCAGCTCCAGCAGCAGTACGGCGAGCAGGCGCGGCGCTCCGGCGCGGTCGGCACCACGTCGTCGACCTACGAGATGTTCCAGAACTTCCAGAGCTTCGACCTGCTCTGACGCGAACGGCCCGCGCACCTCGTCTCACGAGGCGAACGGGCCGTTGGCGGCAGAAAATGCGCTGTCAGTGGTGGGCGCGGGACTCCGGGTACGAGGTGCCCGCCGCGTCCGCGAGCATGCGCAGGGCCCCGATCAGCCCCTCGATCAGCTCACCCTCCTTGAAGGAGGCCACCATGCTCATCGCGGCCAGCTGGCAGCTGCGGTCCGGGATCCGCCGGTGCGCCTCGTCGCCGGTGACGATCTCGAACTTGCGCTGGCCCGGCGAGACCGCGATCAGCACGCCCTCGGCCGCGCGCGGACCGAGGTCGGCGTGCAGCTCCTCGGCCTGCTTGCGGGTCTCCTCGCCGAGGTCGCCGAGGTAGATGCCGAACTCCAGGCCGGTGCTGCGGCTGGACAGCGTCAGCGCCTCGTCGAGCCGCGCGAGCTGGCCGGGGTTGAACGGCAGCGCGGGGCGATCGGGCTCCACGCGGCGCGCGATCGAAAGCCGACCGGTGGCCGTGAGGGCCTCACCGGTGCTGAGCTCCCGCGCGTCCGCGGGCCGCCCCGCGACCTCACCAGTTGCCACGTGCGCCTCCCCGAGCAGTGCTGGGCCGCGCGTCCTCCGCCGCGGCCTCGGATTCCACGTCCGCCATCGGAACGGCGTTGTTCACGCCCGCCGGATTGGCCACCCACAACACCGGCGCGAAGTCCCACTTCTGCCCCGCTCGATAACGCGGGCGGGTGAGCTTCGGCCACATCGCGATGAGCACGATCAGGCCGTAGATGGCCGCTGGGATCACCGCCAGAGCGAGCACAGTCTCCACGACAGTCACGCCAGTACGGTAGCCGATGACCACCGCCTCATGCGCCACGACCTCGCACGGTGCATGATCGGCGTGATCGATCACCGCTCGGATCCGCCCCGCGTCGCCGCGGGCCGGCCGCCGCGAAGCCGGGGCTCCGCACGTCCCCGGTTCGGGTTTCCACTGGTCGAGGCAGAGGTGAGACCCGAAGAACTACGTACGGTTACTAGTCAAGAGTGTTATACATCACTTAAAGTAACTCGTTCAGGCTAATCGCTGCCACCGAATGGAGTCCAACCAGACGGTTGCAATGCGCGGCGACTTGGCGGCTTGTTCCTGAGGGTCTCCGCTCCTAGTTTTTCACCTGTATGGGTCTTGCATATTTGATCACACGCGCTCAAAACCTCATTTGAATGCGGGAGGCACACAATGTCGATCATCGAAACCGCCACTCAGAGCAGCGCCCTCACTCGTCTGACCGCAGGCCGACCACTGCGCGAACACAGCACCGCCCAGACCGGTGTGCGCATCAGCGGCCTGTCCGGAGGTGTGCGGATCAGTGATCGACAGCAGGGCGTCCGCATCAGCGGGCGGAGCGGCGTGCGCATCAGCGGACAGAACGGCGTTCGCATCAGCGGTGAGAGCGGCGTGCGCATCAGCGGGCAAAGCGGAGTGCGGATCAGCGGTGAGCGCGGTGTGCGGATCAGCGGGCAGCACGGTGTTCGCATCAGTTGCCAGCACGGAGTTCGCATCAGCGGGCGCCAAGAAGGCGTGCGCATCAGCGGTCGGAATGGCGTCCGCATCAGCGCGCAGCACGGTGTGCGGATCAGCGGGCGGGATGGCGTGCGGATCAGCGCGCAGCGAGGGGTTCGCATCAGTGGACAGCACGGTGTGCGCATCAGCGGGCGGGATGGCGTCCGCATCAGCGCACAGCAGGGTGTCCGGATCAGCGCACAGCACGGCGTCCGCATCAGCGGCCAGCACGGCGTGCGCATCAGCGGGCGGAGCGGCGTGCGGATTTCCAGCGGTGTGCGGATCAGCCGCGGCGTCCGGGTCAGCGGGCAGCGGGGTGTGCGGATCAGCTGACCGGGCGTGGCGCAGTTCGCACCGCGTCACGACCCGGTCCGCCGCTTCCGCGTCAGGCCGCCGGTTCGCCCAGGTAGGGCAACCAGAGCGGGTCCGTCTCCGACAGGCCTGCCAGCAGCCGCCAGTGCCGTCCTCGCGGCGCGCGCGGCGCCACCGGCAGGCGCCAGCCCAGCTCGCTCAGCGTCTTGTCCGCCTTCCGGTGGTTGCACTTGGTGCAGCAGGCGACGCAGTTCTCCCACGTGTGGGGGCCGCCTCGGCTGCGCGGCACTACGTGATCTATCGTTTCGGCGCGAGCACCGCAGTACACGCACCGGTGGTTGTCCCGCAGCATCAAGGCCGCGCGGGTCAACGGCGTCCGGCCGCGGTACGGGACTCGCACGAAGTTGCTCAACCGGATGACGGACGGGACTTCGACGGCGGAGCTCGCCGAGTGCAGCACCATGCCGGCCGAATCGCCGTGCACCACTTCGGCCTTGCCGCAGACGAGCAGCACGATCGCGCGGCGCAGCGGGAGCGCCGTCAGCGGCTCGAACGTGGTGTTGAGCAGCAGGACCCGCCGCTTGCGCCAGGACGGCGCGTGACCGGGAGGCCGGTCGAGCTGCGGCAGTGCGCCACGGCTCGGCGGGCACAGCGAGGCCCGCGACGCGAGGCTCGTGGCCTTCAGCGCCGGTTGTCGGGTCGGTTGTCGGTCGGGCACGCGACCACCTCCACCGGTGTCGGGCAAAGTTCAGCACAGAACCCCGTCCGAACGCACGTGTGATTCGACACCCGCGGCGCCGAACCTGCGTCGATTCTTCTGGATCAAGGCCATTTCCGGCAACGACGCGCGCCGGTGGCGATGCTCGTTTCCGGTGAAACCGGCGCGTCGAGATCAACTGGCCGGCACCCCGGGCACGTATCGTCGCGGACGTGACCGACGCTCAAGCCCAGCTGCGCTACCCCACCGCCGACCGCGACGACGTCGTCGATGACCTGCACGGCCACCAGGTGGCCGATCCCTACCGGTGGCTGGAGGACCCGGCCGATGCGCGCACCGAGGCGTGGTCGGCGACGCAGGACCAGCTCGCCCGCACCTGGCTGGACGCGCTTCCGGGACGGGAAGCCGTCGCCGAGCGGATGCGCTCGCTGCTGGCGGCCGGTTCGGTCTCCGCGCCCGCGTGGCGCGCCGGACGCGCGTTCTTCACCCGCCGCGAGCCCGACCAGGAGTTCCCGGTCCTCTACGTGCGCGATCGCGACGGCAGCGAGCGCGTGCTGCTGGACGTCGCGGCGCTGGACCCGTCCGGGCTGACCACGCTGGACAGCTGGTCGCCGAGCCTGGAGGGCGACCGGCTGGCGTACCAGATCTCGGTCGGCGGCGACGAGGAGTCGCTGCTGCACGTGCTGGACGTGACCACCGGCGAGCTGGTCGAGGGACCGATCGACCGCTGCCGCTACTCGACGATCGCCTGGATGCCGGGCGGCGCGGAGTACTTCTACGTCCGGCGGCTGGCCCCGGAGCTGGTGCCCGACGGCGAGGAGCAGTTCCACCGGCGGGTGTGGCGCCACCGCGTCGGCACCGACCCGGACGCCGACCTGCTGGTGCACGGCGAGGGCCTGGACCACACGTTCTACTACGGCACCCGGGTGTCCCGGGACGGCCGCTGGCTGGTGATCGAGGGCAGCCCCGGCACCGCCCGGCGGGACTCGGTGTGGATCGCCGACCTGACCGCGGGCGCCGAGGTGCCCGAGATGCGGCAGGTCGTGGACACCTCGGACGGCTACCGGGTGGGAGCGTGGGTGGAGCGCGACGGCCGGTTGTACGTGATGACGACGCTGGACGCGCCGCGCTGGCGGCTGTGCGTGGCCGATCCCGAGCGGCCCGAGCCGGAGCACTGGACGGAGCTGATCGCCGAGCAGCCGGATTCGGTGCTGGAGGCGGTGCGCTGGTTCGACACCGGTGACGGCGACCCGCAGCTGGTCGTGCTCCGCACCCGGCACGCGGTGTCGGAGGTGACGCTGCACGACCCGGCCACCGGGGAGCGCACCGGCGAGGTTCCGCTGCCCGGCACCGGCCAGGTCACCGCGCTGACCTCCGTCGACGAGGACACCGAGCACGACAGGGACCGGCTGTGGATCGGCTGGACCGACTTCGCCACCCCGCCCTGCGTGCACGCCTACGCGCACCGCACCGGCGAGGTCGCGCTGGACCAGCGCGCGCCGGGCGCCGTCGAGCTGCCCGCGGTGCACACCCAGCAGGTCACCTACCGGTCGCTGGACGGCACGCCGGTGCGGATGTTCCTGCTGAGCCCGGCCGCCGAGCCGGACCGCCCGCGCCCGGTGTTCATGACCGGCTACGGCGGGTTCTCGCTGTCCCGCGAGCCCGGCTACACGCCGTCCGCGCTGGCCTGGGTAGCCGCCGGTGGCGTGTGGGCGCTGCCGTCGCTGCGCGGTGGCGGCGAGGAGGGCGAGCAGTGGCACGAAGCCGGCATGCGCGAGCAGAAGCAGCACACCTTCGACGACTTCCACGCCGCCGCGCAGCACCTGATCGACGAGGGCTGGACCACCGCCGATCAGCTGGCGATCTCCGGCGGCTCCAACGGCGGTCTGCTGGTCGGCGCGGCCCTCACCCAGCGCCCGGACCTCTACCGCGCGGTGGTGTGCTCGGCGCCGCTGCTGGACATGGTGCGCTACGAGAAGTTCCTGCTCGGCCGCACCTGGAACGACGAGTACGGCACCGCCGACGACCCGGAGGAGCTGGGCTGGCTGCTGTCCTACTCGCCGTACCACAACGTCGCCGAGCAGACCGACTACCCGTCGGTGTTGTTCACCGTGTTCGAGTCGGACACCCGGGTTGACCCGAATCACGCCCGCAAGATGTGCGCGGCGTTGCAGCACGCCACGAGCTCTGACCCGGCGAAACGTCCGATTCTGCTGCGCCGCGAGACCGAGGTGGGGCATTCCGCGCGCTCGGTTTCCCGTACTGTGGGGCTCGCGACCGACCAGCTCGCCTTCCTCGCGGAGGCCACCGGGCTGATCCTGGACTGAGCCCCCGAACTCGGTCCGGCAGCCGATTGGTCGAGTTTCGTGCGCGGCGGGGCGCGCACGACGCTCGGGGCGGTGCGGTTCGCGTGCGAGTCGGTGCGGACACCGAACTCGCGGGACTTGAACGACAGCATGGAGACCCCCGAACCCATGGAACTGCCGCTTTTGACCGAACCGAAGTGTGCCAACGAACCGGGCTGGTGCAACACCGTCTACGGCTGGACCGGCAACAACTGGCTGGCGTCGTACTCCGAGGTGCTCATCGCGACGCCGCTGCACATCGCGCTCATCCTGCTCGTCGCGTTCATCGTGCGCTGGCTGGTGCACCGCACGATCAACCGGCTGACCCGCGGCAACGGCAAGCCCCCGAAGCTGCTGACCCCGCTGCGGGAGCGCCGGGCGGACTCGCTGACCGCCGAGCTGCTCTCGGAGCGGCGGATCCAGCGCGCCCGGACCATCGGCTCAGTGCTCAAGTCGATCGCCTCGCTGGTGATCTACGGGCTGGCCGCGATCTACGTGCTGCAGGAGCTGAGCATCCAGGTGGCGCCGGTGCTGGCCTCGGCCGGTGTGCTCGGTGTCGCGGTCGCCTTCGGCGCCCAGAACCTGGTGCGCGACTTCCTGTCCGGCATGTTCATGCTGGTCGAGGACCAGTACGGGGTCGGTGACGTGGTCGACCTCGGCGAGGCCAGCGGGACCGTGGAGGCCGTCGGCCTGCGCGTCACCACGCTGCGCGACATCAACGGCACCGTCTGGTACGTCCGCAACGGCGAGATCCTCCGGGTCGGCAACTCCAGCCAGGGCTTCGCCTTCGCGGTGGTGGACTTCCCGATCTCGCACACCAGCGACGTGGAGAAGGCCATCACGGTCGCCACCAAGGTGGCCACCGACGCCACATCGCGCGAGCCGCTGTCCAAGGACGTCCTGGACCCGCCGGAGATGCTGGGCGTGGACAAGATCACCGCCGACACGATCACGCTGCGGCTGACCGTCAAGGTCCGGCCCGGCCGCCAGTGGTCGGTGCAGCGACGGCTGCGGGCGGAGATCAAGCGCGCCTACGACGAGGAGGACATCGAGCCGCCGTACCCGTACGGCCGGCCGGTTCCGCCGACGAGTCCGGTGCATCCGTGACAACCGGCGGGCCGCCCCTGAGAGGATGTGCCCCGTGACTTCCGTGACGAGCTTTTACGAGCAGGTCGGCGGCGAAGCGACCTTCCACCGCATCGTGGCGAAGTTCTACGAGGAGGTGGCCAAGGACGAGCTGCTGCGCCCGCTCTACCCCGAGGAGGACCTGGGCCCGGCCGAGGACCGCCTCCGGCTCTTCCTGATGCAGTACTGGGGCGGCCCGCACACCTACTCCGAGCAGCGCGGGCACCCGCGGTTGCGGATGCGGCACGCGCCGTTCAAGATCGGCCCGGCCGAGCGCGACGCGTGGCTGCGCTGCATGCGGATCGCGGTGGACGAGGTCGAGCTCTCGCAGCAGCACCGCGACCAGCTCTGGCAGTACATGGAGATGGCCGCCGAGAGCATGGTCAACTCCTGGTTCTGAACTGAGGAGTGAGGTTCCAGGCTCGTTTTGCGTGGCCGTGCGGGTAGCGGAACCTCAGCGCCCGCCTGGACTCCGGGTGCCCGGCCTGATGTATGACCAATACACGGCGGCCGGGCCGTCCTCGCCAGGCGAACGCTGAGAACCCGCGGCGGTGCAAGCGCCGAGCGTGGGCCAAGCGGCTTCGCCGCTTCAAAGAGGTGGCGGTATCGGTGGTGGAGAACTTCAAGAGAAGGATCCGGTGATGCAGGCGGCGGACGCACGGGGCCACGGCGATCGGCCGTGGTGGTGGGACGCGGTGTGCTACCAGGTCGACGTCGGCGCGTTCGCCGACGGCGACGGTGACGGGGTCGGTGACCTCGAAGGACTGCGCGGCCGGTTCGGCTACCTGGAGCTGCTCGGCGTGGACGCGATCCTGCTGGCGGGCACCGCGGGGCTGGACCCGGCGGCGGCGGACTTCGCCGAGCTGCTGGCCGAAGCGCACGACGCCGAGATGCGGGTGATGGTCGCGCTCGACGTCGACCCGGCGCGCGCCGACCCCCGCGCGGTGCTCGAACCGTGGCTGGCGCACGGCGTGGACGGGTTCCACCTGGCGCCGCGCGAGGACCCGGCCGGGGCGATCCGGTCGGTGCTGGCCGGCTACCCGGACCGCGTGGTGATCGGCGCCGGTGACTGGCACCTGTCGTTCAACCTCGACCTGACGATCGCCGGGTTCGCCGCCGAGTCGCTGCGCAAGGTCATCACCGGTGCGCTGGGCGGGCCGGGGCCGCGCACGGCGTGGGCGATGGCCACCCGGGACAGCCGGCGCAGCCGGGACGACGCCGCGCTGACCCCGGTCCGCGCGATGGCGCTTGTGCAGCTGGCGCTGCCCGGCGCGGTGTGCCTGCGGCACGGCGAGGAGCTGGGGCTGCCGGGCACCGAGCGGATCCCGATGCCGTGGGAGGGCGACCTGCCGCCGTTCGGGTTCTCCCGGGCCGCGGGCGACTGGTCGGCGATCCCGGCGGAGTGGGCGGCCTTCACCGTCGAATCGCAGCTGGAGGACGAGCAGTCCACGCTCTCGCTCTACCGGCACGCGCTGGAGACGCGGAGCAGCCACCCGGCGTTCACCGGCGACGAGGTGGAGTGGTTCGGCGCACCGGAGGACTGCTTCGCGTTCCGGCGCGTCGGCAGCAGCCTGATCTGCGCGCTGAACACCTCACCGGCTCCGGTGCCGCTGCCGCCCGGCGAGCTGCTGCTGTCCTCGCGCCCGGTGGACGGCGACGACCTGCCGCCCGGTACCGCCGCTTGGCTGGTGTGAGCCTGGCCTCGTAGGCGCAACAGGCGGTGCGGGGGCTCGTTCTAACCTGGGTACCGTTGTCCGTCGGAAGACGCCCCTAGACCCCGCTGGATGCCATGACTGCTATTGCGCCCGAAAAGAGCGCGGCTCGGACGCAACCACGCACCGGCCGACTGGTCGGGGTCGACGTCGCCCGCTTCCTCGCCGTTTTCGGCATGTTCTGCATCCACTTCGGGGTGCCGTTCCTGACCGGCGACGCGGAAGTGCTGGTCGCGCAGTTCTCCAGCGGCCGGTCCACCGCGCTGTTCACGCTGCTGGCCGGCGTTTCGCTGGCACTGCTGTCCGGGCGCACCACTCCCCCGACCGGCGAGGCGCTGCGCCAGGCCCGGTTGCGGATCGCGTTGCGGGCGGGACTGCTGCTGGTGCTCGGCATCGCGCTGGCCAAGGCCACCGAGTCGACCGGCTTCCTGCTCACCGTGATCATCCCGTTCTACGGGCTGTACTTCCTGCTCGCGGTGCCCTTCATCCGGCTGCGGACCCGCGGCCTGCTGATCGCCGCGGCGATCGCGGCCGCGGTGGGGCCGCAGCTGTCGTTCGTGCTGCGCAGCTGGATGGCCGGGGACACCCCGGTGGCGTGGCTGGTCAGCGCCGTGAACGCGGTCGATCCCGGGCACCTGATCGCCAACGCCGGGGTCTTCGACCTGCTGCTGCTCGGCTTCTACCCGGCCGCCTCCTACCTGCCGCTGGTGCTGCTCGGGATGGCCGTCGGGCGCATGGACCTGCGGTCGACGAAGGTCCGGTGCTGGCTGGCGGCGGCCGGTCTGGCCGTGTCGCTGGCCGCGTGGCGGGTGTCGGAGTGGCTGCTGGAAGCGGTGGGCGGAAGGCCGCCGGAGCCCACCGAGGGCACCGTGCCGGTCGAGCACCCGAACTGGCTGCTGGGCACCACCTCGCACAGCGGCACGACCTTCGAGGTGCTCAACTCCGGCGGCATCTCGCTGGTGATCCTGGCGCTGTGCCTGGTGCTGGCCGACCGGGCCGGCCGGTTCCTCAAGCCGATGGCGGTCTCCGGATCGATGGCGCTGACCCTCTACGCCTGCCACGCGGTGGCGATGGCCTGGCTGATCGTCGTCGGCGGCTACGCGCTCAGCGGGGTGCCGGAGCCGCTGGCGCAGCTGTCGGCGATGGGCCCGGACCTGCCCGATCTGCCGGGCATGCCCGCGTTCCCGCGCGACGGTCACGTGCCCGAGGGCCTGGTGGCGCTCGTCTGCACCTTCATGCCCGAGGTGTTCCTGATCTTCGCCGTCCTGTTCCCGCTGGCCTGGCGCCGCTTCTTCCGCCGCGGTCCGCTGGAGGCGGCCGTCAGCGAGTCGGTCGGCTGGCTCGCCGACCGGTTCTCCCGACGCTCCTGATCAGGCGTTTCTCCCCCAGTAGGACTTTCGCCCCTGTACGCGGGGGGCCATTCTGAGGTCGCGTGGACGACGGACGTGCACGTGCCTCTGGGGGGTGGCTCCATGAACTTCCGGCATCGGACCGGTGGCGCCGGGGCGGTCGACATACCGCCGGCGCTGGGCAAGGCGATGGCCGACTACCGGGCTCTGCTCGACGAGCTGGAGAGCGGCGCCATCGACGAATCGACGTTCCGGCACCGCGCGCTGCGCGTCGGTCTGGTCCTGCGGGAGCAGGACGCCTGGATCCTGGACCTGTCGACCGAGCGGTGGTGGCGCTACGACGGCGTGGCGCTGTCCAGCCTCCGCTTCGGCGACGCCGAGGGGTGAGGCCATGCCCGCCCCGACCGATCCGGTGCTCCTCCAAGAGCGTCTCAGCAGCATCGTCGACGACATCGAGCAGGCCGAGTCCGGCTGGGTGCGTTCGCCGCTGTCGACGCACCCGCTGCCGATCGGGACCCTGCGCAACCGCCTGCACAACGCCACCACGTGGCTCGGCCAGGTGTGGTCGTCCCACGCCCGCGGCGGGCCCGCGGTGCAGCGCTGGCTGACCGACGAGCCGCTCGGTTCCCCGGTGCCGCCTGCCAACCCGCGGCTCCCGCTGCGCAAGCAGTTCCGCGTCGCGCTGGCCACCGCGTTCCTGGGAGCGTCCGTGGCGGCAGGCTGCTACGTGCTGACCGCGCCGCTGGCGGACCCGTTCTTCGGGCTGATCCCGCCGGACATCTTCAGCAGGCTGCCGCCGTTCACCGAACGCCCGGTCGACAGCGGCCCGGACGGCCTGCAGGACCCGCTCACCTGGACGGCGCCGGGCTCCCCGGTGGTGGTGCGACGCCCGGCCCCACCCGCTCCCGAGCCGCCACCACCACCGGCTTCGGGTTCGAGCGAGGCGGTGACGCCGGCGGGCCCGCCGAGCGACGAGCCCGCCGAGAGCACCTCGCCGCAGCCTCCTGCGCAGGCCCCGGTGCCGCCGGCGTCGCCGCCGGAGGGCACCACGCCTGTTGATCCGCCGACGACTGCCGACCCGACGACCACGCCGCCGACCGGCGAACCGACCACCGTTCCGCCCACGACGACGAACCCGCCCACCACCACGCAGCCGCCCACGACGACGGTGCCGCCGACCGCCACCGAGAAGCCGACCGAGACCGCGCCGACGACCACTCCGGAACCCACCGCGACGGAGCCCACCACGACGGACCCGCCGACCGCGGAGCCGCCGACCGCGACTTCGTGATCGCGGCAGGACGGCGGCGCGTCGTAGGCTTTCCGGAACCTGTCGGAAGAAGTTCGCGGGGCGTGTCGATCCGCTGTCCTCCCGTTCGACCTGGGAGTGCGGGTCCGGAGCGGACCCGGACAGTCCAGGGAGGCAGAACCGTGAAGTACATGCTGATCATGCGCGCCACCGAGGAGTCGCACGAGGCGTTCAAGGACGTCGACTTCCACGAGATCCTCGAAGCGATGGGCCGGTTCAACGAGGAGATGATCCAGGCGGGCGTGCTGGTGGCCGCCGAGGGCCTGGACGACGCCGCGGAGGGCGTGGTCGTCGACTACTCGTCCCAGCCGCCGGTGGTCACCGACGGCCCCTACGGCGAGAGCAAGGAGCTCTTCGGCGGGTACTGGATCGTCGACGTCGCCTCCAAGGAGGAGGCCGTGGCGTGGGCGAAGCGGGCGCCGATGGCCGGGCCCGGCAGCAAGTGCGAGATCCGCCGGATCTCCAGCATCGACGAGTTCCCGCAGGACAACGAGTGGGTCCGGAAGGAGCGGGCTTGGCGCGAGACGACCGGCCAGCTCTGAGCCGGGACGCCGTCGCGGCGGTGTGGCGGATCGAGTCGGCGCGGATCGTCGGCGCGCTGGCCCGCTACACCGGTGACTTCGCGCTCGCCGAGGACCTCGCGCAGGAGGCGCTCGCGGAGGCGCTCGTGACGTGGCCGCGCAGCGGTGTGCCGGCCAGCCCTTCGGGTTGGCTGCTCACCGTTGGCAGGCGCCGCGCGATCGACGTGTTCCGCCGCCGCGCCGCCCTCGACGAGCGGTACGCCGTCCTCGCCCACGACCAGGGCGAGGACGGCGCCGAGGATGCGCTGTGGGACCCGGACCGGATCGACGACGACGTGCTCGCGCTGATGTTCACCGCCTGCCACCCCGCGCTGTCGGCCGAGGCGCGGATCGCGCTCACCTTGCGGGTGATCGGCGGCCTGACCAGCGACGAGATCGCCAAGGCGTTCCTGGTCCCGACCGCCACGCTGCAGGCCCGCATCACCCGGGCGAAGAAGACGCTCGCCGCGGCCCGGGTGCCGTTCGCCGTGCCCGCGGCCGCGGAGCGCGCCGAGCGGCTGGGTTCGGTGCTCAGCGCGATCTACGTGATCTTCACCGAAGGCTCGTCGGCGAGCTCCGGCACCGAGCTGATCCGGGTCGATCTCGCGCACGAAGCGCAGCGCCTGGCGCGGGTGCTGAGCCGTCTGATGCCGGAGGAACCGGAGGTCCACGGCTTGCTCGCGCTGCTGGAGCTGACCGCAGCGCGCTTCCCGGCGCGCACCGGGCCGGACGGCGAGCCGGTGCTGCTCGAACACCAGGACCGCCGCCGCTGGGACCGCACCTCGATCCGCCGCGGCCGAGCCGCGCTGGCCCGCGCCGAGAAGGCCGGGCGAGGCCTGGGCGCCTACGGTCTGCAGGCGGCGATCGCCGGGTGCCACGCCGTCGCGGCGTCGGTCGACACGACGGACTGGGATCGCATCGTGCTCTGCTACGAGGCGCTCGGCAGGCTCGCGCCGTCGCCGGTGGTGGAGCTGAACCGGGCGGTCGCGATCTGCATGGCCAGCGGGCCGGCCGCCGGGCTGGCGATCGTGGACGAGCTGGCGGCGACCGGAGCGCTGCCGAACTCCCACCTGCTGCCCAGCGTTCGCGGCGAACTGCTCATCCGGCTCGGCCGCACCGACCGGGCACGCGCCGAGCTGGAGCTGGCCATCCAGCGGTGCGGCAACCAGCGCGAGCGGGCGGTGCTCGAACGCAAGCTCGCCGACCTCGGCTGAACGCTCAGGCCAGGTTCTCCGCGCAAGCCGTCAGCAGCTCGGCCAGCCGACGCACGTCGGCGTGGGCGAGCCCGGCCGTCATGCGGTCGTCG
Source organism: Saccharopolyspora antimicrobica (assembly GCF_003635025.1). Lineage (GTDB taxonomy): Bacteria > Actinomycetota > Actinomycetes > Mycobacteriales > Pseudonocardiaceae > Saccharopolyspora > Saccharopolyspora antimicrobica. The sequence goes on from NZ_RBXX01000002.1 coordinate 1,087,503, forward strand.
GCGTCGAGCACGATGCCGTCCGCCTCGTCGAGCAGCGCGCGGCCCTGCTCGGTGAGCGTCACCGGCCGGGCCCGGCCCGTGGTGGGCTGCTCCGCAACGCCGGCACCTGCCCGGCTTCGTCTCGGCCAACATCCACGCCAGCACCGACGGAACCAAGGTGACCAACTGCGCCCAGTGGCGTTCCGCCGAGGAACTTCCACGCCATGCTCGGCAACCCGGCCGCCCAGGGGCACATGAAGCTGGCCGCCGAACTGGCGGATCGGTACGAGCCGCACCTGTACACCGTCGAATCCGTGCACCAGCGGTGAGCCAACTCCGTACCCGATATAGTGTACGCGCTACGGTATTTATCGGAGCCGTTCGCCGGATCGGGAAGCGCGGAGGTGCGTCATCGGAGAAGAGCAGGAGATCCCCGCGGTAATCGCCCGGATGTGGGGCCTGGAACCCACTTCCCGGCGAGGGCCGCGGCGAGGCCTGGACCTCGACCGGATCACCGCCGCGGCCATCGCGATCGCGGACGCCGACGGACTGGCCGGAGTGCGCATGAGCAGCGTCGCCACTCGGCTCGGCGTCTCGACGATGGCCCTGTACGGCTACGTCGGCAGCAAGGAGGACCTGCTGACCGCGATGGCCGACGCGGTCGTGCCGGAACCGCCGGAGCCCGACGGCGTGCCGTGGCGCGAGTACCTCACGACCTGGACCCGCGCCAACCGCGACTTCCTCGCCGGTCACCCGTGGCTGCTCAGCGGCTCACCGGCCGTCCCGCCGACGGGGCCGCGCGCGCTGCGCTGGCTGGACCGGGCGCTGGTCGCGCTGGACGGCACCGGTCTGGACGCCGGCGAGGCGATCAACATCGCCACCGCGCTGTCCGGCTACGCCCGGAGCAGCGCCACGCTCGCCATCGGCCTGCACGGCGCGGTCGGCGAAGCGCCGCCCGGGCCCGTCGGCTACGCCGAAGTCCTCGCCCGCGTCCTCGACGACCGAGGGCATCCCGCGCTGCACGCGGCCGTGCACGCGGGCGCTTTCGGCCCGGCGGAGCAGTGGGTCGAGGACACCGACTTCACCTTCGGGCTCGACCTGCTGCTGGACGGTGTGCAGGCACTCATCACCCGGCGATCCGGGGAGAAGGCATGATGATCGACGTCAGACCGGCCGCGGAGCTGGGCGAGAGCTACCGGCGACGGATCACCGAAGTCTTCATCGACGGGTTCGGCCCCGACTTCACCTTCTTCTCCAAGGATCCGCGCAAGCTCGTCGACGCCTTCGAGCACATGCTGGTGCTCGACGTCTTCCACGTGACGCTGGTCGACGGCGAGCCCGCGGCCATCGCCGCGTGCACCGACGGACGGCGGCGTTCGACGCAGAGCGACCCGGCGGAACTGCGCAAGCACCTGGGGCCGGTCAAGGGGACCTTCGCGGGCGTCATGTTCCAGCGCATGTTCACCGAAGCCCTCGCCGAACCGCGGGAGGGAACGGCATCGATCGAATTCGTCGCCTCCGCAACGAGATTCCGCGGCAAGGGCGCCGCGAAGGCCCTCCTGACCCACCTGCTCGCCCTGCCGCAGTACCGCGAGTACCTGCTGGAAGAGGTCTCCGACATCAACGAGCCCGCGCTGCGGCTGTACGAGAAGCTCGGCTTCCGCGAGTACAAGCGCAAGAAGGTGCGCCACACCCGCTGGAGCGGCATCAACCACTACGTCTCGCTGCGACTCGTCCAGGACTGAACCCGTGAGTGCTTTGGGGTGCTGTAGCGCCCCAAAGCACTCACGGGACCTGACCGGCCAAGGCGACCTGGTAGCGCCGGACTCACGTGTCGAGAACGGCCAGTTCGAGCGACCGCAGCCGAGCGGGATCCCCGATGAGCTCGTACCGAGCGATCTTGGTTCCTTCGACGGTGATCGCCAGGGCCAGCAGCAACCTTCCGTGCGGGGCGACCACGAGTCCCACCGCCCCGTTCACCAGCGCCGGTTCCGCGAACCGCGCATTGCGTCCGAACCCCGCGATCTCCTCCGCGACGGCCTGCGCACCGCTGACCTCGGTCGCTCGCCCCGCCGACAGCGCTGCACGGTCGGCAACCCGCACCACGTCGGGAGCCAGCACCGCGACGACCCCGGTCACGTCTCCGGAGCGTGCAGCAGCCAGGAACGCCTCGACCAATTGCCGGTGTTCAGCGAGTTCCGCGCCGCTGACCGAAGGAGTGCCCCGCACTTTCCGGCGCGCGCGGCTGGCGAGCTTCTTCGCTGCCACTGGCGAACGCCCCACGATGGGCGCGATCTCGGCGAACGGTACTGCGAACGTTTCGTGCAGCACGAACGCGACCCGTTCCGCGGGAGTCAGCGCGTCGAGGACGACCAGGAGGGCGCGGCCGACCTCGTCGACGAGGATCACTTCCCGTTCCGGGGTTTCCTGGCCGACTGGCGAACTTCGGTCGGGGACCTGTTCACCGACGAGCTCCTCACGCCTGGCCCGGCGCGAGCGCAGCATGTCGAGACACACGTTGGACACGACCGTCCGCAGCCATCCGCCGAGATTCACGATGTCCGCGCGGTCGGTTCGGTCCAGGCGCATCCACGTCTCCTGGACGGCGTCCTCCGCCTCGCTCGTGGAACCGAGCATCCGGAACGCCACCGCTCGCAGGTGCGGGCGCTGAGCCTCGAAACGGTCCGCGAGCGAATCGTGCTCGTTCATCGGTCACCTCTTCCCGTCGCCAGCCGTCAACAGAGGGGAGACCACAACACAGCCGACGCAGCGGGAGCACCGATGACCTCTTCCGATCATAGGGCGACAGCGCTCGACCAGGCTGGTGGTGCCTGTCAATGAACGTCTACGACGCGGTGGACAGCCGCCGAGCGGTGCGCCGGTTCATCGACGCACCAGTACCGCGGGAGGCGCTCGAACGCGTGCTCGCCGCTGCCTCTCGTGCTCCGTCCGGAGGCAACCTGCAGCCGTGGCGCTGCTACGCGCTGACCGGCGATTCGCTGGCCGAGGTGAAGAAGCGCACCGCTGAGCGCGTGGCCGCAGGTGATCCCGGGGATCCGCGTGAGTTCGAGATGTACCCGCCGACGTTGAAGTCGCCGTACCGCGAACGTCGCGCGCTCGCTGCCGAACAGCGGTACGCCGCGCTCGGGATCGCACGTGCCGACGAGCGGGCTCGTCGGCAGGCCGTCGCCGCCAACTGGGACTGCTTCGGCGCCCCGGCCGCCCTCTTCTGCTACATCCCTCGGGAGATGGGCTCGGCCCAGTGGGTCGACATCGGCATCTACCTGCAGACGCTCATGCTGCTGCTGCGCGCCGAGGGATTGCACAGCTGCCCGCAGATGGCGTGGTCGGTGTACCGGGGAACCGTCGCGGAAGTCGTCGCCCCGCCGGACGACCTCGTGCTCTTCTGCGGCGTGTCGATCGGATTCGAGGACGCGACGGCAGCCCCCGTCCGCACAGCACGCGCGGAAACCGTCGTGTTCCTCGACTGATCAGGCGTGCCGGAGAAAGCCACGTCGGGCGCTCAGAACTGGATCTGCGTGGCGGACACCGCGCAGGGATCGCACCAGAAGCCGAAGAGCAGCGACTCGAAGCCCATCGCGCCGAACGGGGTCGGGCCGCTGTCGATCGCCATCAGGAACGGCATGAAGTCGCCGCAACCCGGGCAGAACGGGTGCGTTTCCGGCGAGGGCCAGTGCGGCAGCCCGCCCACCTGGTGCCGGGACCTCCCGGCGATCGCGGGCAGGCTGAAGCCGATCTGGTTCGGATGCGGTTCGAGCACCATCGATCGCTCGCCGGGGACGACATGGCGGTCGGAGCTGCCACCCGGCCCCTGCGGTCCGAAGTGGACGTGCACACCGTTCGAGGTGAAACCGACGACGATGCGGTCCACTTCCAAGCAGTCGCAGGTGAACCAGTAGAAGGAAGGATCCCGGGTCAGGGCGTGCGGCAGGTCCCGCGCCGACAGGGTCAGGACGCGCTCGGCCGGTGCCCCGCAGTCCGCGCAGAGCGGCACGTCGCCCGTCGGCACGCCGCCCATGACGTGCGGACTCGCACCGGCGTCGGCGACGAAACCGGCGAAGGCCGGGCGGAAACCCGCCGGTGCGCCGGCGTAGGGCAGTCGCCCGGCCAGCGGCATCAACCAGTCCCAGTCCTCCATGAGCTCGCGATCGCTCTTCAGCGACTGGACGAGGTCGGCGGCGTGCTCGGTCCGGATCAGCGCCAGATCGTGCAGATGGTCCAGATCGCGGGTCTCGTGCCACCTCGCGAACAGCCGGTCGGCGACCTCGTCGGGAGCGCCGGAGAGCAGGATGCGCTGCACGCTCGGGCTTTCGACGCGGTCCGCGTGCGGGCGCACGCGTTCCGGGTGGTGCACCGCGATGGAGAACAGCACCGAGGACAGCGGCGAATCCGGCTCCGGCGCGGCCAAGTAGTCCTGGACGTAGGCGTCGAGGAGGCTGCCGGGCAACCAGCGCACCAGTCTGGAAGCGGCTCTGACCAGGTCACCGGTGGTGCCGCGCAGCCGCTCGGCCGCGCGGGTCTTCTCGGCTTCGGCGCCAGGAACCATTTCCAGGTACACCGCGACGAACGAGGCAACGCGGCTGTCGGAAGTCGCCACGAGGCACTCGGCCGCCGCGGGCACCCCGCACTCCACCAAGCGCGCGATGACGCGCGCTTCCTTCTCCGGCACCGACAGCTCGGAGCCGAGCACGATCCGCTCGATCTCCTCCAGGACACCCACACCGACTCCCGATCACCTGGTCCGCTGAGCCGAACGTAGTCGTCCTCGCACCCCGGCGGAGCGGGAACCACGAATCAGCGTCAGATCAGCAGCGGGAGGAGGGCGTGGCGGCGGCGGACGACCGCGCCGTAGCGGGAGTCCAGGCGGAGCCAGGCGTCCGTCGCGCTGACCCGGACGATCTCGGACTCCGGTGGCTCGGTGACCAGGAAACCCATGCCGGAGAGCACGAACAGGCAGCGCAGCGGGACCTTCACCTCGTAGCCCGCGCCGGAGACCGTGAAGACCTCCTGGTCCAGCAGCGACGCCGGCGGTGTCCCCTTCGGACCGACGTTGTCCTTGGCCACGTCGATACCGCGCTCGGCGACCTCGCCGACGACGCGCGCCGGGAGGTCGTCCACGCGCTGCCAGCCCGTGGTCGGGGGCAGCTCCGAGCGCCACATCAGATCGCGGGGCGGGCCCGGGTCCATCACCGGGCCGCCCGCGACCGTCAGCGTCGCCAGCAGTTCGTTGCCGGAGACCGTCAGGTCCGCCGGTTCCACCTCTGCCGCAACGGATCTCGTGCACAGCGCGTCGAAGGGCGTTGCCGCCCAGACGTCCGCGCGACCGGTGTTCGCGCGGTTGCGCAGCCGCACCAGCGCCTGCCCGTCCAGGCGCACCGCTCGCGCCACGAACGCGCCCAGGTCCTCGCGTTCGACCGCGTCGGGCATTCGCAGTTCAGGCACGGCTCTTCTCCGACTTCGCCGTTTCCAGCTGCCACTCGGCCAGGAAGGCGCGCTCCTCCGCGGTCAGCCGCCGCGGCCGACCGGCCCGCAGGTCGTAGGGCACCATCAGGGTTTCCGCGGTGGCCACCGCTTCCTGCGCGTAGGCGGTGTAGTCGATGACGAACGACGCCGCCTTCAGATCCCGCACCGACATCTGGACCTGCAGCGACTTCGACCGGTACAGCAGCGGGCTGTGGTAGTCGATCATGATCCGGGCCACCACCATGCCCTCGGCCATGCCGAGCAGGCCCTGCCGCTCGGCCTCGGTGAACAGCAGATCGGCGCGGGCCTCCTCCAGCAGCGTGATCGTCCGGGCGTGGTTGACGTGCCCGAACGCGTCCATGTCGGACCAGCGCAGGGCCACCTCTGCTACGAACGCGCCCACTGGGGAGCTCCCTTCCTGCCGTGCGGGTGGCCCGCGGTCGCCCGCGAGCCACCCGGCAACTCACCGGACCATGCTGCGCAGCTGGCGCGCGGCCACCGACAGCGTGGCCAGATCGAGCCGGCCGGAGCTCTTGATCTGCTCCAGCGACGAGTTGGCCCTCGCCAGTCGCGACTCGTTGGCCGACTCCCAGTGAGCGATCTTCTGCTCGGAGTCGTCCCCCGGATCGCTGGTCCGCAGGACGTCGATGGTGATCGCGCGCAGCGATGCGTAGAAATCATCCCGCAACGCCAACCGGGCCAGCGAGTGCCACCGGTTCCCGCGTTCCAGCTCGTTGACCGCCAGCAGCATCCGCTCCACGTCGAGGTGCTCGGCGAGCGTGTAGTACAGGTCCGCGCTCTCGCGCGGGCTGCGCTCGGCGGTCACCCCGGCATCGCGCTCGGCCAGCTCGGCGACCTCGCGGATGTCCAGCAGCGCGAAGGAGTCCAGCAGGGTGCCGACCCGTTCGGCCAGCTCCACCGGCACTCCCGCCGCCGTCCACCGGTCGATCATCTCGCTGGCGCCCTCGGCCGCCCGGCCGCGCAGCAGCCCGCGCACCGCGCTCGACAGCTCCGCGACCACCGGCCGGAAGCGGGCGATCTCGGCGCCGATGGCCAGCGGCTGCGGCCGGTTGTTCAGCATCCAGCGCGCCGCCCGGTCCAGCAGCCTGCGGCTCTCCAGGACCAGTTCGTCGGCCACCGAGCTGGGCACCGAACCGCCCAGCGCGTCGATCTGCCGCCACAGCGAGTGCAGGTCGTAGACGTTGGTGACCACCGCGAAGGCGCGCACCGCGTCCGTGGTCGAGGCGCTGATCTCCTCGGCCAGCCGGTAGGCGAAGGAGATGCCGCCGCCGTCGACCATCTCGTTGACCAGCAGGGTCGTGATGATCTCGCGGCGCAGCGGGTGCGCGGTGATCGCGTCGGCGTAGCGCTCCTGCAGCGGCTTCGGGAAGTACTCCGGCAACCGGCTGCCGAACGCCTCGGTGTCCGGCAGGCCGCTGGCCAGCACGTCCCGCTTCAGCGACAGCTTGACGTGCGCCATCAGCGTCGCCAGCTCGGGCGAGCTGAGGCCCTCGCCGGTCTTCTCCCGCTCGCGGAACTCCTTGACCGTGGGCAGCGCCTCCAGCTTGCGGTCCAGCCCGGCGCTCTTCTCCAGCGCGGTGACCTGGCGGGCGTGCACCGACACCATCGGCCCGGCGTGCGACCGGGAGATGCCCAGCACCGCGTTCTGCCGGTGGTTGTCGGTGAGCACCAGCTCGCCGACCTCGTCGGTCATGTCCGCCAGCAGCTCGTTGCGCTGCTCACCGGTCAGCCTGCCCTCGGCCACCAGGTGGTCCAGCAGGATCTTGATGTTGACCTCGTGGTCGGAGCAGTCCACACCCGCCGAGTTGTCCAGCGCGTCGGTGTTGACCTTGCCGCCTGCCCGGGCGAACTCGATCCGGCCCAGCTGGGTCAGGCCCAGGTTGCCGCCCTCGCCGACGACCTTGACCCGCAGGTCCGCGCCGTTGACCCGGACCGCGTCGTTGGCCTTGTCGCCCACCTCGGCGTGCGTCTCGCCGCTCGCCTTGACGTAGGTGCCGATGCCGCCATTCCACAGCAGGTCGGTCGGGGCCAGCAGGATCTTCTTGATCAGGTCGGCCGGGGCCAGCTGGCGCACCGACTCGTCGATGCCCAGCGCCTGCCGGATCTGCGGGTTCAGCGGGATCGACTTCAGCGAGCGCGACCACACGCCACCGCCCGCGCTGATCTTGCTGCGGTCGTAGTCGTCCCAGGTCGAGCGCGGCAGCTCGAACAGCCTGCGGCGTTCGGCGAAGGACACCGCGGGATCCGGGTCGGGGTCGATGAACACGTGCATGTGGTTGAACGCCGCGACCAGCCGGATGTGCTCGGAGAGCAGCATCCCGTTGCCGAACACGTCACCGGCCATGTCGCCGATGCCGACCACGGTGAAGTCCTCGCTCTGGGTGTCCAGGTCCAGTTCGAGGAAGTGCCGCTTGACGCTCTCCCACGCGCCCTTGGCGGTGATGCCCATCGCCTTGTGGTCGTAGCCGACCGAGCCGCCCGAGGCGAAGGCGTCGCCGAGCCAGAAGCCGTAGGACTTGGCCACGTCGTTGGCGATGTCGGAGAACGTCGCGGTGCCCTTGTCCGCGGCCACCACCAGGTAGCTGTCGTCGCCGTCGTGGCGCACCACGTCCTGCGGCGGGGCGACCGCGCCGCCGACCAGGTTGTCGGTCAGGTCCAGCAGCCCGGAGATGAACATCCGGTAGCAGGCGATGCCCTCGTCCAGCGTCGCCTTGCGGTCGGCGGCCGGGTCACCGGTGGGCGACGGCGGCCGCTTGACCACGAACCCGCCCTTCGCGCCGACCGGCACGATCACCGCGTTCTTCACCGCCTGCGCCTTGACCAGGCCCAGGATCTCGGTGCGGAAGTCCTCCCGGCGGTCCGACCAGCGCAGCCCGCCGCGGGCCACCGAGCCGTAGCGCAGGTGCACGCCCTCCACCCACGGCGAGTACACGAAGATCTCGAACTGCGGGCGCGGCTCGGGCAGCCCGGGGATCTCCTTGGGCTCCAGCTTGAACGCCAGGTAGGGGCGTTCCCGGTCCGGGTCGGCGGAGAAGAAGTTGGTGCGCAGCGTGGCCCGGATCAGGCTCAGGTAGCTGCGCAGGATCTTGTCCGCGTCGAGGCTGGTCACCTCGTCGATCAGCTTGGTGACCTCGTCCACCAGGTCGGCTTCGCGGGCCTCGCGGTCCGCGGCCTCCAGCGCCGGGTCGAAGCGCGCCTCGAACAGCCGGACCAGCGTGGTCGTGGTGGTGCGGTGCGCCAGGATCGCGTCCTCGATGTAGTCCTGGCTGTAGGCGATGCCGACCTGCCGCAGGTACTTGGCGTAGGCGCGCAGCACCGACGCCTGGCGCCAGTTCAGCCCGGCCTGCAGCACCAGCGCGTTGAACCGGTCGACCTCGGCGGCGCCGAGCCAGGTGGCGCGGAAGGCCTCCTCGAAGCGCTCGCGCAGCGTGTCCAGCAGGCTCGAATCGACCCTGTCCAGCAGCTCCGCGTCCAGCCGCAGGCCGAAGTCGTAGATCCAGTACTGCTGGTCGGCGCTGTCCAGCGAGATCTCGTACGGGCGCTCGTCGACGACCTCGACGCCCATGCTCTGCAGCACCGGCAGCACGCGGGACAGGGTGACCCGGCCGCCGACGTAGATCTTGAACCGGCGCTGCCCGCCGCTGGAGTCGCGCGGCGCGTAGAACGACATCTTCAGGTCGTCGGGGCCGGTCAGCGACTCCAGTCGCCGCAGGTCGGCGAGGCCCTCGGCGGCGGTGAAGTCCTCCTTGTAGGCCTCCGGGAAGCTCGCCGCGTAGTGCTGGCCGAGCTGGCTCATGGCCTCCGACAGGCTGCGGGCCACGTGCCCGTCGCGGCTGGAGCCGGACTGCTCGGCGTCGACCTCCTCCACCATCCGGTCGTCCCAGGTGTGGATGGCCTCGTCCAGCCGCCGCTGGATGCGCCCCAGGTCCGGCTCGACCTGGTTCTCCGGATCGGTGTGCACCACGAAGGCGACCCGGGCCAGCGCGGATTCACCCACCCGCGTGCTGTACTCCAGGCTGGTGCCGCCCAGCTCGGCCAGCAGCACCTCCTGCATGGCCAGCCGCGAGCTCGTCGTGTAGCGGTCGCGCGGCAGGTACACCAGGACCGAGTAGAAGCGGCCGTAGGGGTCGCGGCGCAGGAACGGCTTGAGCTTGCGGCGCTCGGCCAGCGCCAGCACACCGGTGATGGTGTCCTGCAGCGTGCCCGGGTCGGTGGAGAACAGCTCGGCGCGCGGGTAGTTCTGGATCTCCTCCAGCATCCGCTGGCCGGAGTAGGACTCCATCGGGAATCCCGCGCCGTGGATGACGTCGCGCACCCGGCGCTCGATGAACGGGATGTCCAGCACGTTCTCGTGCAGCGCCGTGGTGGTGAACAGGCCGAGGAAGCGGTGCTCACCGGTCACCGCACCCGATTCGTCGAAGGTCTTGACCCCGACGTAGAACGGGTGCACCGGACGGTGCACTGTGGACGGTTCGCTGGCCTGGGTCAGCACCAGCAGCTCCGGCGCCAGCGCGCTGGCACGTGCGTCCGGCCAGGCGGCGAGGCTGCGGGCGGCGACGCTGTCGCCGCGCAGCACGCCGAGGCCGGAGGCCAGCACGGCCTGCAGCGCCGGTTCGGAGCCGTCCTCGACCAGCTCGTAGTGGCGGTATCCGAGGAAGGTGAAGTGCCCGTCGGCCAGCCAGCGCAGCAGCCCGGCTCCGTCGTGGACCTCCGCCGCCGACAGCCGCGGCGGGTTCTGCTCCAGCTCATCGGCCAGCGCGCGGGCCGCGGCGTGCATCCGCTCGGTGTCCTCGACGACCTCGCGCACGTCGTTGAGCACGTCGGTCAGGCCGTGGCTGAGGGCGTCCAGGCGCTCGGGGTCGGTGACCTGGTCCACCTCGACGAACATCCAGCTCTCGACCAGCGAGTCGGCGGGCGGCGCGGCCGGGTCGGCGCCGGGCAGCACCTCCAGCAGCTCACCGGCGACGTCGCGGCGCACCGCGATGATCGGGTGGATGATGCGCTGCACCGCAGCGCCGTCGCGGCCGAGCTCGGCGATCACCGAATCGACCAGGTAGGGGGAATCGTCGGTCACGATCTGCACCACCGTGGCCGGGCTCTGCCAGCCGTCGGTGGACCGCTCCGGGTTGAAGATCTGCACCAGCGGTCGGCCGGCGACCCGCGTCGCGGCCAGCCTGTGGTGCGAGCGCAGCGCGCCGACCAGGTCGGCGGGCTCGTCGTCGACGAACTCCTCGGCGGGGACGTGCCGGTAGTAGGCGCGCAACAGCTCGGCCAGCTCCGGCGCGGTCTCCGCCGCTCTGTCGAGCAGGCGGCTCTTGACGATTTCGGGGTTCCCGGATCGCTCCCCAGCCGAGTCTTCCCCATCGGTCTGCGGTCGTCCGGTCTTCAACTGTCCGGGATTCGAGGTCATCTTCAGGCAGCTCCACGCTTGACGGCACCTCTTTGTGCCCACAGGTTCCACCATAAGACTGCCAGTTCCCGCCACGGCCGGAGGGCAGCCCGGTGGTCTTGCGCGTGAAGAGCGGCACAATGATCGATTACCTGGACGTTTCAGAACAGCGGATCCGTCGCCGCAGCGTCGAATCCAGGCCGCCGGTGCCGCGCCACCGCACCTGCCCCGTGATCGTCCGATGTGGACTGGAACGACCTCCGGGAAAGCCTGGAGGGCTCGGTGATCCCGGACACATGCGGTTCGCTGTGCCGGCCGGAGCGGGCCGCCCCGGCCTCCGCCTCGCCGCGGCGGCCGCTCTCGTAGGCCAGCAGGGCCTCGGTGAGCAGTTCGGCGAGGCCTGCCTTCTCCGGCACCACGGAATCGACCGGCGGCTCCGGCTGCGGCTCGGCCACCGGCAGGTTCGGGTGGGTGTCCTCAGCCGGGAGCTCCGCCTGCGGGGGTTCCGGGGTGGCGGTGGGGAGCTCCGGGTGGGTGTCCTCAGCGGTCTCTTCCGGTTGGCGGTGCCGGGCGACCGCCTCGGCGGCGGGCTCCGGTTCGTCCGGCTCGGCGTGCCGGGCCCGGCGGCGGCCGCCGCGGGGCTGTTCGGGCAGCTGGAGGCTCGCCCTGATCTCGGCCAGCGACCGGCCGCGCGAGCGCCGTCCGCCGCTCTCGCCCCGGCTCGGCGCCTCGTCCGCGCTGCTTCCGGCCGGTGCGGCCTCGCTGCGCCGGTCGTCTTCCGGTGCTTCGGTGGCGACCGGTTCCGGTGCACCGTGCCGCGGCGCCGCTGGTCGCTGCTCCGCGGGCTCCGGGGCGATCACCGGCAGGATCGTGGTGGTGTCGGCGGGCAGGTCCGAGCCGAGCGGTTCCGGGAGCAGGGCGGCCGCCGCGGGTTCCGGGTCGACCGCGCTGGATGGTTCGGTCCCGATCTGCCAGTCGAGCGACGGCTCCGGCTGCGTGACGGGCAGGTCAGGGAAGGTGTCCTCCGCGCTGGACGGCTGGTCCAAGAGCTCCGTGGGCCACCAGTCCGATCGCCCGCTGCCCTCCGCCTGCTCGTGGTGCTCCTGGTCGGCGGCATCCGCTGCGGCAGGTGCCTGCTCGGCGCGGCGCTGGTGCGCGCTGGCCATCAGGTCTTCGAACAGCGCCGGGTCGAGCAGCATCGTCGGCTCGTCCGCCGTTCGCGATCCGCTCGTCTCCTCCTGCCGGTGGCGGCGCTCTTCACGCAGCTCAGCAGCCCGGCTGGTGAGGGATTCCATCAGCAGGCGAGCCGCGTCGGCAGCATCGTCGGAGTCCGGCCGCGGCCTGGGCAGCAGCTCCGTCGCCTCGTCGGCCGATCCCGATGGCACAGCCGCGCCGGGCGGAGCGCCGGTGCTCGGAGCCTCGATGGCACCGGGCACCGCTTGGTCGGAATCCTCGCTGCTCCGAATCTCGGCCGAAGACGGTTCAACATCCGCGGCCTGGATCGTCTCAGCGCCCGTCGCCTGGGGTTCAGCGCTTCGGGACTCACCCGCCTTCGCATCAACGCTCGGCACCTTGATGATGCCGAGCTCGACACCGAGTTCGGTGCTCGGAACGTCGTCGGCCCGGACGTCGAGCCGTTCGGTCTCCGCGAAGCTGATCCGCAATTCGGATTCGAACGCTCGCGGCTCAGCAGGCCAGGCCCCGGGCCGCTGTTCGTCCGCTTCCGGGAACCGCTCCGCCTGGTGCCCGGACTGCGGGCCGGGCAGGGGAGCCTCCGACGGGCCGGATTCGGGCGGCGCCGACCCCGATCCCCTCGACTGCCGGGGCACGTCCACGCACTTGCTGAGCTCCGGGTACTCAGCGAGCAGCCGGGCCCGCGCGTGGTGCACCGCAGCACGCCAACGCCGGTCGGCCGCGTAAGCACCGCGCAGCGCCCGCAGCGCATCGGGGAACTCCGAGCTGCGTTCGTGCACCTGGGACAGGGTGTTGAGCGCTTCGGCGAGCAGGCCGTCGAGCTTGTGCCGCTCGGAGATGGCCGCCGTGTCGCCGAGCACCCGCAGCGCCGCCGCGTGGTCGCCGTTGGGCAGGTGCACCCGGGTGGCCAGCGCTAACCCCAGCCAACCGACCGGACCGGCCGCAGCAGCGCGCACCGGCTCGGCGAGCACCTTCTCGGCGGCCGTGACCGCCTCGGGCCGGTGCCCGAGCTCCAGCAGCGACTGCACCCGTTCCAGCACCAGCCGGGTCCGGATCTCACCGCTGTCGGCCGCCGGGTCACCGAGCTGGTGGAGCTGGTCCAGCCCCGCGTCCGCGGCCTCCGTCGCCTCGGCGAACTCGCCCAGCCGGCGGTGGTGCCCAGCGCGGGCCGCGCAGACGCGGGCTTGCAGCAGCCGGGCGATGTCCCGGTTGCTCTCCCCCGCGCCGTACAGCCGCTCGGCCTCGTCCAGCGCCTCGGTCCGCGAACCGTCCTGCTGGTGCACGGGCATCGAGGCCGCCAGCGCCAGCAGCGCGTGCGCGCGCAGCGACGGTTCGATCCGCTCCTGCTCCAGCACCGGCCGCAGGATCCGGGCCGCGACCTCCGGGCTGCCCGCGGCGCACGCGCACCACGCCAGCTCGACCCGCAGCTCGGCCGTCACCTCGGCGTCGCCCGCCGATTCGGCGTCGCGGACCGCGGCGAGGGCCCGGCCGGTGGCCGGGACACCTCGCCCCAAGCGGTTCGAGGCGAACAGGGCGAGCGCTTCCGCGCGCAACCGAGCCGCCTGGTCACCGGCGCGCCTGGCGAGCGCGACAGCGCGATCACTGAGCACCAACGCGAGCTCGGGGACCCTCCACCGCATCTGGTGCGCGGGTTCGAGGAGTCCTTGCGCCGAGCCTGGGTTGGGTGGTCCGGACACGCTCGCCAAGGCGCCTCCGTTCTAGACGATTGATTCCTTTTCTATAGGCCGCAGCCGCGACGCGTCTACCAACAACGGCATGAGCTGCCGCAAGCGCGCAGCGCTTGGCCCACCCTCGCAACTCGCGCCGCCGCGGGTTCTGAGCGGTTTCCCGGCGAGGACGGCCCCTCCGCCGTGTATCGGTCATACATCAGGAGGGGCACCCGCAGTCCAGGGAACCGCTCAGGTTCCGCCACCCGCACCGCCACGCAAAACGAGCAAGGAATCAACCATCTAGCCCCGGGTCAGTTTGCGGTGCGTCACTCGGTGCGGACGGGCCGCCTCCGCGCCCAGCCTATCGATCTTGTTCTGCTCGTAGCCCTCGAAGTTGCCCTCGAACCAGAACCACTTCGCCGGATTCTCGTCGTCGCCCTCCCACGCGAGGATGTGCGTGGCGACGCGGTCCAGGAACCACCGGTCGTGGGAAATGACCACCGCGCAGCCGGGGAACTGCTCGAGCGCGTTCTCCAGCGAGCTCAGGGTCTCCACGTCCAGGTCGTTGGTCGGCTCGTCCAGCAGGATCAGGTTGCCGCCCCGCTTGAGCGTCAACGCCAGGTTGAGCCGGTTGCGCTCGCCACCGGAGAGCACGCCCGCCGGCTTCTGCTGGTCCGGGCCCTTGAAGCCGAACGCGCTGACGTAGGCGCGCGAGGGCATCTCGACCTGGCCGACCTGGATGTAGTCCAGCCCGTCGGAGACGACCTGCCAGACGTTCTTCTCCGGGTCGATGTTCGCCCGGTTCTGGTCGACGTACGACAGCTTGACGGTGTCGCCGACCTTGACCGTGCCGGAGTCCGGTTCCTCCAGACCCACGATGGTCTTGAACAGCGTCGTCTTGCCGACACCGTTCGGGCCGATGACGCCCACGATGCCGTTGCGCGGCAGGCTGAACGACAGGTTGTCGATGAGCAGCTCGTCGAAGCCCTTCTTGAGGTTCTCCACCTCGACCACGACGTTGCCCAGTCGCGGGCCCGGCGGGATCTGGATCTCCTCGAAGTCGAGCTTGCGGGTCTTCTCCGCCTCCGCGGCCATCTCCTCGTAGCGGTTCAGACGCGACCGCGACTTGGTCTGGCGGGCCTTGGCGTTGGAGCGGACCCAGTCCAGCTCGTCCTTCAGGCGCTTGGCCAGCTTGGCGTCCCGCTTGCCCTGGACCGCCAGGCGCTCGCCCTTCTTCTCCAGGTAGGTCGAGTAGTTGCCCTCGTACGGGTAGGTGCGGCCGCGGTCCAGCTCCAGGATCCAGCCGGCCACGTTGTCCAGGAAGTACCGGTCGTGGGTCACGGCGAGCACGGCGCCCGCGTAGTTGGCCAGGAACTGCTCCAGCCACAGCACGCTCTCGGCGTCCAGGTGGTTGGTCGGCTCGTCGAGCAGCAGCAGGTCGGGCTTGCTCAGCAGCAGCTTGCACAGGGCGACCCGGCGGCGCTCACCACCGGAGAGGTTCTTGACCTCGGCGTCCGGCGGCGGGCACCGCAGCGCGTCCATCGCCTGCTCCAGCTGGGAGTCCAGCTCCCACGCGTCGGCGTGGTCCAGGTCCTCCTGGAGCCTGCCCATCTCCTCCATCAGCTCGTCGGAGTAGTCGGTCGCGAGCAGCTCGGCGATCTCGTTGAAGCGGTTGAGCTTCTGCTTGATCTCGCCGACGCCCTCCTCGACGTTGCCGAGGACCGTCTTCTCCTCGTTGAGCGGGGGCTCCTGCTGCATGATGCCGACCGTGTAGCCCGGCGACAGGAACGCCTCACCGTTGTTCGGCTGGTCGAGTCCCGCCATGATGCGCAGCACGGTCGACTTACCAGCGCCGTTCGGCCCGACGACACCGATCTTGGCGCCCGGGTAGAACTGGATCGTCGCGTTGTCGAGGATGACCTTGTCACCATGCGACTTGCGCACGTTTTTCATGGTGTAAATGAACTCGGCCATGCCCCGAATCGTAGTTGCGCCCCGTGTCGGGCCGCGCACGCGGTCCCCATGCGCTCAGCGGCCGATCTCTGTCCCTCCTCTCCGCGATGCTGTCCCGCCTCTCCGCGATTCGCAGTGGCGGTACCTTCGGCGTTGATCTTGCGTTTCGCGGTTTCCTGTGGCTGGGTTGCGTCACGGTCCCCTGAGGTGCGGTTGAGCAGGACTGAAGTTGACACCGGATTACTCATCGGTCACTCCTCCTCGGCATCCCTGCTCCGACAGCGGCGTCAACCGCCGGGTGGTGCCACGCCCGCGGGTGCCAGGGCCCGCACCTCGCCATGAGCAGGCGGCGACGCGCGCGCCAGGTCGATGCCGACCGCGGTCGCGTCCATCTCGACCACGGTGCGCCGCTGCCCGCCGGACTCGTACTCACGGGTGCGCAACCGGCCGGTCACCACCACCGGATCGCCCTTGGCCAGGCCGCCGGCCACTCCGTCGGCGAGCCGCTTCCAGCAGTTCACCGTCGTGAGGAAGCGGTCGCCGTCGGTCCACTGGCCGCTCGCCTGGTCGAACCGGCGCGAAGTGGCCACCACCCGGAAGCTGACCAGCCGGTGGCCGCCCGCGATCTCGCGCTCCACCGGTTCGGTTATGGCGTAGCCGACCACGGTCACCTGGGTCTCGTACATCTCCGCCGCCCCTTTCCGCGCAGCGCTCGACCGGCGCTGCCGCCTCGGGAATTCGCGGCCGATCCGCGGCCGCCACCCAAGGCTGCCGGACGATCACCACTCAGCGCGACGGAATTACCACCCTCCGTGCGGATTCCGGCCGATCGGCCAGGTCAGCTACTCCGCTGGTTGTCCTTGTCGGCGAGTCGCTTGAGCATTTCGTTGTACGCGTTCAGCTCCGCGTCGCCGTCCGCATCGGCCTTCCGGTCGATCCTGCGCGCCGCGCGGTTGTCCGCCCGCGACCACTGGATCAGCAGCGCGAGCATCACCACCACCAGCGGGACCTCGCCGGAGGCCCACGCCAGGCCGCCGCCCAGCCGCTGGTCGGCGAGCAGATCGGTGATCCACGGCAGGTCGAGGCCGCGGTAGAAGTCGCCGCCGATCACCGTCGAGGACATCATCAGCGCGATGCCGAAGAAGGCGTGGAACGGCATGGACGCGAAGACCAGCCCGACCTTGCCCATCGGCGGCAGCTGCCGCGGCGCCGGGTCGACGCCGATCACCGGCCAGTAGAAGATGTAGCCGACCAGCAGGAAGTGCGCGTTCATCGCCAGGTGCGCCCAGTGCTGCGTCAGCGCCGCTTCGAACAGACCGGTGAAGTACAGCGCGTAGAACGAGCCCACGAACAGCACCAGCGCGACGATCGGGTTGGTCAGCGCGCGCGTCACCGGCGAGTGCACGAAGGCCAGCAGCCACTCGCGCGGTCCCGGCGGCTGCTCCTTGCCCGCGGGCTTGAACACCCGCAGCGCCAGCGACGTCGGGCCCGCCAGCACCAGGAACACCGGGGCCAGCATGGACAGCAGCATGTGCTGGCCCATGTGCACGCTGAACACCGCGGGCGCGTACTTGCCGATGCCGGAGGAAGTGGCCACCAGCAGCGTCGCGCAGCCGCACAGCCAGGCGATGGTGCGCCCGACCGGCCAGCTGTCGCCGCGCTTGCGCAGCCTGCGCACGCCGACCAGGTAGAGCGCGGCCATGGCCAGCGCGAGGGTGCCGTAGACCAGGTCGAACCGCCAGTCGAACACCAACCGGAACGCGGTCGGCGGTTCCGGCAGCGGGTAGCCGATCAGCAGCTCGGTCCGATCCGGGACGCCCCGCACGACACCGTCCGGCGGCGGGGTGCGCCCGAGCGCGACACCGATGCCGATCGTGGCGAACATGACCAGCGCCTCGACCGCGCCCAGCCGCAGCAACGCGGCCACGCCGGTCTTCTCCTCGATGTGCTGCACCGCGCTGCGCCGCTGGAAGTACCCGAACACGCCGAGCACCACCAGCGCGGCGATCTTGAGCAGCATCAGCAGGCCGTAGTCGGTGGTGAACAGCTGCTCCGGCGTCATCCGCACGAACGCGTTGATCACCCCGGACAGCGCCATCGCCACCCAGCACACCAGCGCGATCAGCGAGTACCGCCGCGCGACCACCGGCAGGTGCGCACCGCGGCGGGCGGCGTGCGCCACCAGGGCCACCAGGCCGCCGACCCACAGCGCCGCGCCGAAGAGGTGGAACAGCAGGCTGTTGGTGGCGATGTCGTGCGAACCACCGCTGGCGGAGTGGCCGGTGGCGATCACCGGGAACAGGGCCAGCAGGCTCAGCCCGAAGGTGACGACCGTCCAGCCCCACGACAGCACGACCCGGCAGGCCAGCACGACCACGAACGCGATCACCGCGGTCAGCAGCCAGGCCTTGGCCTGCTCCAGCGCGTCGATCAGGCCGAACAGGACCTCGAAGTCGAGCACGTCGCCCACCGGGCGCCCGGTGGCGTCCGCGGCGATGAACGGCACCATCAGGACCGCGCCCACGCACCAGACGCCGGCTGCCCAGCCTGCCGTGCGGACCGCGGCGTAGCCGTCCGCGGCGAGCGCGCGCGAGGGCTGCGCGGGGATACCGAAGGCGGCCAGCAGCAGCGCCCCGATGCTCACGACCGCCCCGGATTCGGTGATCACCCGGATCACCGGCAGCCCGTACTGCGTGAACGGCCCCGGATCCGGCAGGCCCAGCAACGCGTAGGAAGCTCCTGCGGAGAGAGCGGTGAGCGCGGCGGCGACCACCGCCGCGAGCACGACGGCGGTGACGATCAGCACGCCCACTGAGCTGGGCGAGCCGCGCCGTTCCGGTTCTTTGTCCAGGGCGGTCTCGGATGGCACAAACCGAGCGTAACCGCCGATTTGAAACGCCCGGTCCGCGGCCGCCGGGTCGACGGATGATCTCCGACCGGGGCGAGCGCTACGGTTACGCCGTGACCGTAGTCCGTCGCTGTGCGCTCATGGTGCCGATGATGCTGCTGTTCACCGCCTGCGCCGAACCGGTGACCGGTGAGCCGGTGCCGGCCGCCGGGTTCCGCGATGAGCCGACGACCTCCGCGAGCACTCCGACCGCTTCCCCGCCCGAGATCGACCCGTGCGCCCTGCTGGCCCCCGAGGACCTGGCGCCGTTCGGCGGCCCGGCCGGACATCCGCACCCCGACCAGCCGTTTCCGGGCGCCTGCACCCACCCGCTGACCAACGGCCCGGCCAATGCCGCGGCGGCGGGCTTCTACGACCCGGTGGCGGCGGTGACCGAACGCCAGCCCGGTGGTGCGGCGGTGGACGTCGAGGGCCGCCCGGCCTGGCTGTACTGCGAGCTGGTCGACGCGCACCAGACCTGCACGGCGGCCACTTCGCTCGGGCCGGACCGCTCGCTGCTGACCATGCTGACCCTGCGGGACGCCTCCGCAGCGGACACCGCCGACCACCTGTTCGGCCTCACCACCGCGGCGCTGCGCCGGTTGTCACCAGCCTGACCAGCGACGACGCTGGTCATCGCGGTCCCGGTCGGCGATCTTGGGAAAAATCTCGGCTCCGCTTGTCGAAATGACCGCCCGCCGTTCGAGGCGTTGACGACGCAATCGACGACGGAGGAGACGAGATGGGCAAGGTGACCACCGGCAGCACGACGATGTCGCTCGACGGCTACATCGCCGGGCCGGGCGAAAGCGGCTTCGACCTGCTGTTCCAGTGGTACGGCAACGGTGACGTCGAACTCCCCTCGGCCAGCCCCGACGTGCCTGCTTTCCGCATCTCCGCGGCGAGCGCGGAGCTGGTCGGGCCGGAGTGGGAGAACACCGGTTCGCTGGTCGTCGGCCGGTACCTCTACGACATGACGAAGGCCTGGGGCGGCCGCCACCCGATGGACGTGACCACGGTCGTGCTCACCCACCAGCGGCCCGACGATCGCCCCGCGGACGACGAGAACTTCGTCTTCGTCACCGAGGGCATCGAGGCGGCGGTGGCGAAGGCGAAGGAGATCGCCGGGGAGAAGGACGTGGTCGTCAACGGCGGGCAGATGGCCCGGCAGTGCCTGGAGGCGGGGCTGCTCGACGAGGTCGGGATCGAGCTGGTGCCGGTCGTCCTCGGCGGCGGCAAGACGCTTTTCGGTGAACTCGCCACCGCACCGGCGGAGCTGGAGGGTCCGGTCGTGGTGGTCGAGGGCACCGGCGTCACGCACCTCCGCTACCGGGTGAAGAAGGTCTGACCGCGAACAGCGCGCCCCGGCAACGGGGCGCGCTGCCGCTCGTCACCGAACAGCGCTCGCGGGTTCCGCGCGGACATCCGGCGCGGGCGTCCGGCGCGGGTGGATCAAGGTGATCAGCAGGCCCGCGACCATCCCAGCCGAGGCGAGCAGAACCGCGGTGAAGCCACCGTTGGCCGCCGCGGCGCGCAGCTGGTCTCCCTGCAATTCCGCGTTCCCGGAGTTGGCGATCGCGATCAGGACGGCCAGGCCGATCGCGTACCCGAGGTTGAGCGTGGTGGTCGCCATGCCGTTGGCGACTCCCTGCTCCTGCGGCGCCACCCCTGAAGAAGCGGTGATGAACATGGCCGTCCAGACGATGCCCTGCCCGACGCCGGAGACGATCAGGCCGGGAACCGCCACCGCGTAGCTGCTCTCCGCGTCGAAGCCGAGGGCCATGAGCGCGGTCCCGACGATGCCGATGGCGAATCCGGTCGACAGCGTCGCCCGGACGCCCAGCCGAGTGGTGATGCGGCCGCCGAGCTGGGTGCCGGTGGCGATGGACACCGACGGGACCAGGAACGCCAATCCGGTTTGCAGCGCGGAGAACCCGTGCACGTTCTGGAACAGCGTCGTCTGGAAGTACGGCAGGGCGCCGAAGGTGCCCATGTAGATGAACGTGGTGCTGACGCCGACCACGAGACTGCGATTGGTGAACAACCGAAGCGGCATCAACGGGTCGCGGCTCCGGGCTTCGACGAGCCCGAAGACGAGGAGCAGGGCGATCGCCAGCGCCGAGGTCACGATGATGCTCGGCGAGGTCCATCCGGTTTCCGGCCCGTTGACCAAGGCGTAGACCAGCAGCGTCGCGCCCGCGGTCACGGTGAGCGCACCGAGCACGTCGAACCGGCGCTTCTCCTCCTGCCGCGCATCCCGCGGAATCACCACCAACGCCGCGATCGCGACGATGCCGGCGAGCGGGACGTTGACGAAGAACACCGCAGGCCAGCCGAAAGCCTGCGTCAGGACCCCACCGAGCAGTGCGCCCGCAGTCAGGCCGCTAGCGCCCGCACCGCCCCAGACCGCTAGCGCCTTGTTGCGCTTCGGCCCTTCCTCGAACAGCGTGTTGACCAGCGACAGCGTCGACGGGAGCAGCAGCGCGCCGCCGATCCCCTGGACGGCGCGGGCGATGATGATCGTTTCCGGGTTCGCGGCGAGGCCACCGGCCAGCGAGGACACGGCGTACAGCGCCAGCGCGAGCACGAACATCCGCCTGCGCCCGAACAGGTCCGCGGCCCTGCCGCCGAACAGCAGGAACCCGCCCGCGAACACGGCGTAAGCCCCGACCACCCACTGCAGGGTCTGGTCCGAGAAGCCCAGGCCGGAACCGATCTCCGGCAGCGCTACGAAAACGATGTTCAGGTCCAGCGAAAAGATCAACTGGGCGAGGGCGAGCAGGACGAGGCTCCAGCCCAGGCGCCGCCCCGAGAGCGGTACAGCCGATAGCGACGACACGACCACAACTCCGTTCGAATGCTCTCGTACAGTCCGACTGTACTAAAGTAATCGAACAATCCCCCTCGGGGAAGCACCACCCCGGGGAAGGCCAGCGAAGGGGCGCATGACCTCGTTGCAGCGAAAGGAAAACCAGACCTATCGCGGATGGCCGCGACCGGGTCGGCAGCAGCCGCCGACGGCCATCACGCCAAGGTTGATGGTTCGACAGTGCGCGTTCTGGCGAACAGTCGATACACTCGTCGCATGGCTGCACGGCATCCGGAACGCGACCAGATCCGGCTGGAAGAGGTGCTCTCCGCCCTGGGGAACCCGATCCGGCTGAACATCGCGCGCATCCTCGGCACCCAGGGCGAGCGCGCCTGCGGCGCCGTGGGAACCCAGCTCGACACCGAGATGTCGAAGTCGACGCTGACCCACCACTGGCGGGTGCTCCGCGACGCGGGCGTCATCTGGCAGCGCCCCGAGGGCCGGGAGAACCTGCTCTCACTGCGGTGGGAGGACCTCAACGCCCTCTACCCGGGCCTGCTCGACTCGATCCTCGGCAGCGCCGCACGACAGGCGGCCTCGTAGCGCAGCCGACGCGAGGGGTCTCCGCTTCCGGTCCGCGGAACATCTCGTCCACGGGACGGGTTCGGGTCATCAGCACCCACCGAGCACACCGGCCGCTGCTGGGCAATGGTCGAGCCGTTCCGCGCACGTCCCGGAGGGCTATCGTGATGCCATCAGCCTGACCAGCGACGACGCCGGTCGTTACGGGCCCGGTTGTCGATCAGCTTGCCGTTCGGCCACGGCTCGGCAACGGTGCGGCGTCGATGCCACGGCGACATCCGGGTACCGCTACCCTCCATGCTTGCAGCTCACCGAACATGCCCCCATAGCTCAGCTGGATAGAGCAAAGGACTTCTAATCCTTAGGTCGCAGGTTCGAGTCCTGCTGGGGGCGCAAACGCCCTGGTGAGCGAAATGGGGGTTGATCTAGTTCAAGATCAACCCCCACTTTACCCCCATCTTCGCCTCAGTCGTCCGGTTCCGTGTCTGCCAGCGCTTCAGCCGTCGCACTGTTGGCCAAGCCCCGGTTCATGTACACGTCCTGCGTCATGCTCGGGTTCTCGTGCCCGAGGTAGTCGGCGATCTCACGAGCGCTCAGCCCCTGCGCGTCCAGCTCCGTGGCGACCAGGTGCCGGAAGGCGTACGGGTGCAGCCCTTCCCAGTCCGACTTGTGCACCGCCTCCCGCAGCTGGCGGCGAGTGTTGTCCGGATCCCGCAGCGTCCCTGTCGACGACGGGTACACCCACTGCGACGTCGACTCGGCGTGACGGCGCTTGAGCAGGTCCATGTACCACTTCGGGGGCATGACCGTCCGCATCCCCGCCTCCGACTTGGTGTGGGGCTGAACGATCAGCCCGACGCCCTTGACCCGGATGACGGTGCCCTCGATCGCGATCGTGCCCGCCTCAAAGTCGACCTTCGTCCAGTCGAGCGCCAGCAGCTCCCCGGTTCTGCATCCCAGAGCCGAATAGCCGTCGATCAACTCCGGCAGGTCTCGGCGAACAGCCTTCTTGTCGGCGCGCAGGTGTGCCCGGAGTCCAGCCAGCTCGGACTTCTCCAACTTCATCCGTTCCCGCTTGGCCGCCGCCTTCGCCTTCTTGCCGGCCTGCGGGAGGACCACCTCAGCGATCGGGTTGGACTCGATCACGTCGTGCCGTACGAACACGCCCATGACCCCTCGAAGCACGACCTTGGCATGGTGTGCGCTCCCGGGACCGGCATCCTTATGGATCTTGCGGAGCACCCGGGTAGCCAAAGCCACCTTGACTTCCAGACCTGCCAGGCCACTCACAGCCGTCTCCAAGTCGCGGGTCCAGCTATCCCGGTAGGTCTGTTTCGTCCGCACCGCCTTATCCGACTCGTCGAGTTCCTTGAGCCAGATGGCAGCCGCTTCTCCCACTGTTGTGGACGCGGTGACCTCGTTCTCGTCTCCTCCGGCTGCCCGTGCCCGATCGCGCAAGGCCTTCTTCAAGATGGCCTTCGCGCCTTCCTTGCTCGAGCCGACCCTCTCGACCGGGCGAACCACCCCGTCGTAGTCGCGATACAGGGTCCGCGCACGCCACTTCTTCGGCGCCAGCTGATAGCAACGGATCTCGCCAGCCGTACCCAGCTCAAGCCGAGGCCTTCCCATCAGACCGCCCCCTCGGCCTGCGCCTCGAACCACTGCTCGACCTCGTCGGGCTTGTAGCGGACGTACTTGCCGATCTTGCGGCCGGGCGGGCCGTAGCCCTTGCTGCGCCACTGGTAGAGCGTGCCGACGGGGACGCCAAGGTAGGCCGAGACGTCCTGGGGGCCCCACAGGTTGCGGATCATGGTCAGTCCTTCCTTTCGGTGGCGTAGCGGTGTTTGCGTGCTTGGCGGGTGCGCTCGGCGATGGCGGCGGCGAGTTCGCGCTCTTCGTCGCTGCGGTGGCCGACAGAGGTCATGTCCCAGTGGTTGACCACGGCGACGGTGTCGGCGGAGACGCCGAGCTCGGCGAGGTTCTGCTCAAAGCGCCATGCCTGGCGGTCCTCGCGGAGCTGCTTGAACGTCGTCGAGTAGACGCGGGACTTGGACAGGAAGTGCCCGCGGAAGGCGAGCATGTGGCACCAGCGCCGCAGGTTGAGCTCAGCGAGCGGGCCGGGGACCTGGCCGCCGTTGTTGCAGGTGGCGCAGTGATCGATCTCCGCGCACGGGCAGGCGCCGGCCTGGTGCTCACCGCCGGGGTGGCAGTCCGGGCAGGCCACCGGCGCACCGAGGTCCCACGCGGTACGCATGATGCGCTTGTGGTGCTCGGTGGTGCGCAGCAGTTCGATCTGGTCGCGGGAGCGGATCGGGCGGTCCGCGGCTTCGGACTTGCCGGTGCCCTTGGTGGCGTACTTCGCCACGTAGGAGGCGATCCGGTCATCGCTGATCGTGCCGCCCTCGTCTTCGAACCGGTGCGCCTGCGCGGGCCGGATCGGGCGGATGTCGACCTGTTCGCCCCAGGCGAGTTCGAGCACCTGGCCGTCCCCGAAGGCCGGAGTGGTGACGATGGTGTCAGCGTGCGCGGCCTGGACGGCGGCAGCCAGGAGCTCGGCCGTGGCCCACGGCGGGGTGGTGTCGGTAGCCCCGTCGGGGCCATCGAGGCGGATCACGGCGTGAAAGTGGATGATCCCGCGCCGCTGGAACTCCGCGACCTTCGCGTAGGAGAGCCGGGCGTGGTCGCCGAACTCGCGGATCGTGTACCCGGCCGCGCGGGCGAGGTGCCGCCGGAGCTTCTGCGTGAAGCGGTTCCACAGCTTCCCGGAGTGCGCCTGCCACAGCACGTGCCCGGTGTAGTCGTAGGCCTCCGGGTCGGTCGGCTGGCCGATCTTCGGGTCGTGTTCGTGGTGGTAGGTGCCGCAGCGGCACGGCGCGAGCTTCCCGGAGGCGGTGGTACGGCGGTTGTGCACCGGCCCGAAGCTGGGGGCGGTGAGGGTGACGAACAGCCGTGGCTTGTCGGCCACCTCCAGCGGGACGCCCTTGGAACCACCGGACAGGCCCGCTCGCATGAGTTGGAAGGCGTCGGCGGCGTAGCGGTCGGAGCAGGCCGGGCAGACCGATTCGCGGCGGTTGCCGCACGGGGACAGGATGTGCCCGCTGGTCTGCGCCGGGCGGCCGTCCGGGCGGGTGAGAACCTGGCCGGTGGTCTTGTCGGTGAGCTGCCACAGGCCCGAGAGACGGACCGGGTGCAGGCAGCCGTAAACGTCTTCGACCTTCGCGCGCCAGTCACGGTAGTCAGGGGCTTGGATGCGCCGCTGGATGCGGTCGACGTCCGGGAGCGTGGGCAACACCATGGGCGGTGACCTCCGAGGGACAGAGCCCGGCGGGCATCACCACCAGGTCCATCCCCGACGGTTCTGCCCGCCGAGCGTGGTTGTGACGTGTTGTCTTCAGTTGTGCCGCAACGGTTTTCAGTCGAAGCTGTGTCCGTTGTGGGTGCGGATCTCCGCCGCGATCTGTGACGCCATCGGTTCCGGCACCTTCGCGGCAGCGCGGACGTCGGCAGCGGTGAACTCACGGCCCTCGCCGGTGGCCTGGGTGTAGGCGTCCCGTACCTTGCCCGCCACTGCATCGGGCAGCAGCTTCAGCGCCCGAGCCGGGATCTCAACCCCAGTGGCCGGGACTGAACGCGCAGGTAGCGAAGGCTCCACCGGAGCGGGCGCCACCGGTTCGGCGACCGCTTCCGGTGCCGGGGCTGGGTTGGCCGGCACGTCTGGCACAGTCTCGGGGGCGTAGTCGTCTGGGGCCTGGTCGGCGGTGGCGTAGATCAGCAACATGACTTCGCGTTGCCGGGCCTGAATGACCGGGATGACCTCGGCGATGCCGTAGACGATGACCGGGATGATCGCGTGCACCGCCGCCGACCCGAGGTTGAACTCCTGCCAGCGGCCCCGCAGCACCGGCGTGATCTGCGGGATGACGTTCATGGCCAGCGTCGAGGCCAGCAGCACCCGCTTGAGCCGCGACCACCACTCGTGATCCGGGGACCGGCCGTAGGAGAGGATCACGGCCTCGAAGTTCAGGATCACGATCAACAGCCCGGCGAACATCGGCTCGACCGTCCACGCAGCCCACCACAACGGATCGGCCTTGGTGGCGTCTCCAGCCAGGAACTTTTGGACACCGGCCGTGGTGAACACCAGCCCGAGCGAGAGGAAGAACCACAGCCCGATCAGGGTCCGCCGTCCCTGCCTCTCCAGCTCCACCGCCCGCAAGTCCGGGTCCCGCACCAGCCCCCGCAGCTCCCGGGCCTCGGAGATCCGGTCACCGAGCCTGCGGACCCGCCGGGTCTTGCCGACCGCCTCCGGCGTGTTCTCCTTGCGCTTGCGACGCAGGCCCACCGTCGACTCCTCTCTTACTCGCTGTGCGGCTTGAACAGGGCGAACAGGCCCCGGATGACCAGCACCAGGACCAGGCCGATCCCGATCGCGATACCGGGACCGACCAACAGCCACACCAGCGCCAGGCCGCCCACGGTGAGGGCCAGGAGGAGCAGGAGCGTCAGAATGGTCTTGCCGGTGACCTCGAAATGAATGTGCTGCACTGTCGTTTTCCTTCCTCTAGATTGGATATCCGCGCTTGCGCATGGCTTCGTCGCGGAGTTCGTCGATCTTCTGCAGGGTCCCCGCGCCGTCGGTGAGCAGCTGCTGAAACTGCTGACGGGTCAGCGTCATCGAGTGCGTGCTCTCGCCCTCCGGGCTGAGCTTGACGATCGTGATCTCAGCTCCCCGGCATCGCGGGTTCACGACGAACAGTTCGCGTCCCCGAGGTCCGTAGAAGCACTGGTAGCCGGTGTCCATATCTGTCCTCTCAGGCCGCCACGGCCGCGCGGGCGGTGTGCTGGCGACTGGTGTGCTTGTCGGCGTACATGCGGTCATCGGCCGAGGCCAGCAGCGCGGAAAGCTGCGCCCTGGACTTCGGAGCGGTCATCACGCCCAGCGAGATCCCCACCTCGACCGGCTGCCCGTCGAGCTCGGTGATCGTGGCCACCGCGGCTTGGAACTCCCGCACCCGGTGTTCGGCCTGCTCCGGGGTCTCCACGCGGCGCAGGAGCACCGCGAACTCGTCGCCGTGCAGCCGGATGGGGATCTCGCCGCGGTGGGCGGTGTCCCGCAGTTTCGCGGCGACGGCGATCAGGATCTGGTCGCCGAAGCGGTGCCCGTGGACGTCGTTGAAGGCCTTGAAGCCGTTCATGTCGCCGATCGCGACGCCGACCAGGCCCCGGCCCCGCTTCATCGCGCGGTTGAACCCGGCCACCAGGGCCGCCCGGTTGCCGAGCCCGGTCAGCGGGTCGGTTCGGGACTGCCGGAACAGCCGGTATGCGCAGGTTCCGGCCGCCACGCTCGTCATGCTGGTGACACCCAGCGCGATCTTTGCCAACATGGGTTGTGCCTCCTTATGCGAGGTAAGGCCCGCCCGGGGATCTCTTGCCCGAGGCCCGGGCGGGCCGCTACTAGTCAGGGAACGTGCTCAGGCGATGTCTTCGTCGTCCTCGATCTCGTCGGCGTCGATGAACTCGATCTCGTCGTCTTCGTCGCCGCTCTCGTCGTCTTCGTCTTCGACCTCGTGTGCTTCGAAGTCGAAGCTGTAGACGTCGGCCGGCACGTCGCGCTCCGGCTCCCCGGCCGGGTTGGTCTCGGTGCGGAGCTCGGTGACGGTTCCCAGTGCGGTGCAGAACGCCACGAGCTCGGCGATATCGGTGTCGCTGCTGTAGGGGGCGCGGACTCGGAGGGGTTCCCGCTTGCCGTCGCGCTTGGCGTAGGCGACACCGGCGAGGATTTCGGGGATCTTGTCGGCGAAGGCGCCCATGTCCCGCATGCCCTCGCCCAGGCACATGTCCACATACGACGCCGAGTCCAGCCGCAGGGCGATCTTGGTGGGGAACAGCCCGCGCATCGGGACGTGTTCTTTGGTCGGTTCCTGCGTTGCGGCGATGATCCGGCCGCCGACCGAGCGGTACTGGGTCAGGCCCTTGGAGATCAGCGGCTCGAACGGGACCGTGACCGCCTTGCCCCCGTAGGAGGTCATCGCGGCCAGCTCATCGCAGATCAGCAGCTCCAGCGGCGTCTGGCGCGACGGGGTGAATGTCCGCACCCCAGCCCGGCCCAGCTCCAGCTTCCGCTTGTCGAGGGTCTTGACGTAGGCCTTCATCAGCGTCAGGCCGTCTTCGTCGTTGTCGGCGAAGGCGTGGAACATCTCCCGGCCCATGCCGAACTCCTGGCCGCCCTTGGGGTCGATCACCCACAGCCGCACCAGCCCGGCGCGGATCAGCGGTGCCAGCGACCGCAGCAGCGACCACAGCCACGAGCCCTTCCCCGCACCCGTCGCCCCACCCAGCAGGACATGGAGGTCCCGCTCCAGCAGGTTCAGCGTGAACTCCCGGCCGTACTCATCGAAGCCCACCGGCAGCCGCCGCAGATCAACTGCGGTCGTGGACTCGGCCAGTGCCGGGAGCGGGATCACCATCTCGTCGAACGGTTCGCACCTCTGGAAATCCAGCGCGAGCTTGCCCGGCTTGACCAGCCGTACGTTGGTCGAGCGCGCCCGGAACGCGTTCGCCAGCCTGTTGATCACTTTCTCGAAGTCCTCCGGTTCCTGGCCCTTGGCCATCCGAACGGTCACCGTGTCCCACGACCATGTGCTTTTCACCCGCGTCACGCGCGGCATGAGCGTGTTGCCCTTGTGGTCGGTGGTGGTCAGGTTGCAGGCGGTCATGATCCGCAGCCATTGCCGCTGGTAGGTCCACCAGCGTCTCCACCACGCCCGCAGCAGGCGACCGGCGAAACGGTCGAAGGTCGGCCGGTCCAGCAGCCGCCACGACACCCCGGCCAGGACCGCGATGCCCACGGCCCACAGCATCGTGTTCAGCCCGAACCAGAACACCGCCGCCGAGCCCACCGCCGCCGACCCCGACGACCGGGGGTGACTGGCCACCTGCCGGATGCCCCACCGGATCGGGGAGGTGTTCTCCGCGCCCACCAACGTGTTCCCCATTGCCGTTCACCTTTCTGCGAGCAAAAACAAAACCGGGGCACCCAACCCCGTTGAAAGGGTTCGGTGCCCCGGCCGAGCAGTGCGCCGGAAATCAGCTCCGGCGCTGGGTCATCTCCATCTTCGCGACCAGGTCGCCCACCGCGTTGCGCGTGTTGTTCAGTGGCGCGCCCAAGCCCTTGGGAACACCGAACTTCCGCAGCGTGTTCACCAGCGACAGCATGGTCGCGTCGATGCGCTTGACCCTGTTGTGCACGTCGTCACCGAATGCCATTACTTCCTCACGTATCCCTTCGCCACGTTCGGACCGCCCTTTTCGGCGATCGCGTCCCGAACCCCGAACAACGTCTGACGAGCCCGATCGGCCAGCTCGGTGATCTCGTCGAAGTCCTTCTTCTGCATCACGTTGGCTTCCAGGAACCGGACCGCCACCAGCTCCCTGTGCAACGCGTCCAGGTGCTCCCCGATCTTCTTCAGCCGATTCACCGCGGGCGTGTTCCTCCGCGCACCCACCGGCACATTCAGCTCAGCCATGCCAACCCCTTTCCTTATCGCGTTTCCCCGATGCACCCCGAGCCGTGGAACCCGAGACCGCCCATCACCGATCACCGTCCTCATCCTGCGGGTGCATGAACTCGACCAGCGCCAGCTGCAACCGCATCAAGTCGTCGCTCGTGTAGTCCTCCAGCGCCGGAAAACCGTGGCCCTCCAACGCCTTTCCGACGTCGTACAGGAGCCCGAGCGTGAACCGAGGGTCAGCACCCCGACCCGAAACACCCGCGCCCCGCAGCGATCCCCGCGCCACCACCGTGCACAGCACCGCCGATCACCCTCGCGACCACAGCTCGCAGAACTGATCCTGCGAGTGCCCGTAGCGCCGCGAGCCGTTGATGTGGCACGCCGGGCAGTACCGCAAACCCACCGACAACATCCCAAACCATCCTTTCCCATTGGAGTCCATCAAGACCCCCGGAATACCCGCAGAATCAGGCAGCCGGGGGCCAGAAAGGCCTCCCCGACGCGACGAATACGCGCCGAAAAAGGCATAGCTCGGCCCACTATGTAATAGTCAAGCTGCAAGACCAGAACGGCCAGAAAGAGAATTCAGAGAGAAGCGGGTCAGCCTGCCAGCTTGATGCCGCTAGCCCGAATGGTCAGACCGGCCCCGCCGTTGTCCATCGGGAACTGCGAGAAACGCGGGTTGTGCAGCTCCACCAGCGCGCCGTCCGTGATCTCCTCCGACGGCTGCGTCTCCAGCGTCACCTTCATCTCGGTGCCCTTGCCCGCCGGACGCCCGTCCTCACGCGGCTTCGCCTTGAAGTAGAGCGCCACCACGTACATCGGCTGGTCGTTGTCGTTCAGCGCGTACTCGGTCTTGCCGTCCTTCGTGTACGTCTTGATCACCGGGTCCTCGACGACCCGCAGCTTGTAACCCTCAAGGACCATCGGCACGTTCCGCAGCATCTTCGCTCCATGAGTTAGGTCTTCAACAGGTGGCCAGCTTGGCTAGCCACGTACAGATTAGACCAGCCTGGCTAGCCATGTCAACAAGTTGGCCAACCTGGCTAGTCAGATCAAGGAGTGGTGCGATAACCTGGGAAAATGACGGAACTAGACCCCGACGACCCGCGCCCGCCGTACCAGCAGGTGGCCAACTCGCTCCGAGCGGCGATCCTGACGAAGAAGCTCATGCCGGGCGACAAGCTGGCGTCTCAGTCCGAGCTCGCAAAGCGCTACGGGGTCGCTCGCATGACCATCCAGCAGGCGCTGCGCATCCTCCGCGATGAGGGCCTTGTCGTCTCTCGGCAGGGGAGCGGCGTCTTCGTCCGAGAGCGGACTGAACGGCCCGTAGGCCTCCGGCCGCACCTTGAGCGCGCGTTCGAGCAGCCCGAGGTGTCGATCGACTTCGCCGGATTCTCGGGCGAGACGCTGCATGGCGCGTTGACCGAGCCCCTCGACAAGATCCGCAGCGGCCACGTCCGCCCGGAGTCGATCCGAGTCCGCCTTCTTGTTCCCGACACCGAGATGCCGTGGACCTTGCCGGCACGAGTCGAGGACATGCAGGACAGCCCCGCATTCCGAAAGCGGGCGAGCGGGATCATGCAGCGCCACACGCTCGCGATC
Source organism: Saccharopolyspora antimicrobica (assembly GCF_003635025.1). Classification (GTDB taxonomy): domain Bacteria; phylum Actinomycetota; class Actinomycetes; order Mycobacteriales; family Pseudonocardiaceae; genus Saccharopolyspora; species Saccharopolyspora antimicrobica. The sequence continues at coordinate 1,118,587 of NZ_RBXX01000002.1, forward strand.
GTCGACGCCGTCAACGAAATGGGCCGACTTGGCCTCGTGCCCGACTCCAAAGCCGAACTCCGCGTCTACCCTGCGGTCCCGCTGTTCAAGCTGTACCTGATCAACAAGTCCGAAGCGTTCTTCGGCTACTACCCGGTGCGGGAACACGTTGTTCAGCTCGACGGCGAAGACACGCCGATTTGGGATCTCATGGGCAAAGACGCGACCTTGTTCCATCACGCGGCCGAGCCGCACGAGGAGTCCTTGAGCGCCTTGTTCATCGAGCAGTCGCAAATGTGGTTCGACAGCATCTGGACGACCGTTGCCCGGGAAGCCCGGCGATGACCACGCCCCGGCAGATCGTCTCCAGCAGTCGCGCCGTACTACTGGATTTTGATGGGCCTGTCTGCGCAGTCTTCGGCGGCCTGCCAGACCACCAGGTCGCCGCAGAGCTGCGTGCCTTCTTCGAGAGCGCTTTGCCGGATGCGGTGGACGAGAGCCGTGATCCCTTCGATGTCCTGAAGTACGCAGTCGCTACGGGCAGCCATCCAACCGCTGTAGAGCGGCGGCTCACCGAGCTGGAGACCCGTGCTGTGACCATGGCCCCTGAGACGGCAGGTGTAGCTGACGTCCTCGACACCCTCGCGCAGCAGGCGGTCCCGGTGGTCATCGTGTCGAACAACTCCGCGGCTGCCGTAGAGGCCTACCTCCAGGAGCATGACCTGGCGAGCAAGGTTGCAGGCGTATCGGCACGCGAGAGCGCCGACGTGGACAAGCTCAAGCCGCAGCCCTATCTCCTGCTGCAAGCGGCGAGCTTTCTTGGCCTTCGGCCCGACGACTGCGTGATGATCGGCGACTCAGCCACTGACATCGAGGCTGCGCGGAGTGTCGGTGCGGCGAGTGTCGGCTACGCGAACAAGCCAGGGAAGCGGGCGAAACTTCTGAGGTGCGAGCCGACTGCTGTCATCGATCGGATGGCAGAACTGATCTAGAGCTCGGCAGGCGATCTTAGCGGCGCTACGCGATCAATGTCGGTAGCGCCGTTTTCGCGTGCGTTGTTGGTGTTCTCAGTCTGCGGCGTCGACGATGAACGGTTCGCCTGGGTCGGTGCGAAGAGCGGATGCGAGTTTGTCCAGTTGCTCAGCCAGTCGGTTGCGCTGCTCTGGGGAGTACCGCCCTCCGCCCAGTTCGAACGCAGCGTCGTCGAGTGCCCATTGAACCGTGCGGGCCTGTGCGGCGAGCTCAGACGCCGCGCCTCCGCCAAGTGCGCGCAGCGCATCAACCGCCTGGGCTGCAAGCCGTGCGTCAGATGCCATCTCCACCTCCAACAAGGCAAACAAGGCAATCAGGGTATTCCCTGTCTATCGAGGCTAGCAAGGCAGCGCCAGCCGTTCGGGGCACTGACGATGAGCGAATGACCGACCGGGACGCGCCGCTGATCTCAAGCACCGAGCTCGCTGCAAAGCTGGGCTTGGCACGGCGGACCATCTCGCACTACGCGAAGCAGGGACTGATCACGCCTGCGCTGATTACACCTGGCGGTCAGTACCGATGGCGCTACGAAGACGTCGTCGCTGAGATGCGCGCACTCGCGGAGAAACGCCGCCAGGAGCAGGAGTAGCAACCGGCGGTTATCCGAGCTCGGACGTGCCTGTGGTGTGCGTGTTTAAACTTTCTCTACTTCATCAAGGGCGGCCCCTGCGGGGCCGCCTGCCTGCTGTATGCGAGCCCAACCGCGGCCGCCGCCCCGCTGTCTGCGAGCCCGGTCCAGCCGACGCCGACCGGGCGTGCGGCTGGCGCCGGTCCCGGCCGGCGTCGGCGGACCGGCCGCGAGCGGTGGGGCGGCGGCCGCGGTTGGGCGCGAGGCGGAAGGCAGGCGGCCCCGCAGGAGCCGCAGAAGTGGAGAACTAGAGCCCGGAAGTCCCGGCCGCACGTGGTCGGCTGGGCGAGCCGTCGAGGTACGGTGCTGGGCACGTCGCCGAGCTGGTCACCTTGCCACTCCAGCCGGGTGCCGTGCCGTCCCGTTCTGCACGGGGTCGCCTGGCTGTGGTCCCGAGCGAATCCCCCACTTTACCCCCACAAATCAACGTCAAACGTCCATTGCTATCACCTGACAACAAGCATTCGCTTTCGCAAAATCGCCTGGCCACAGCACGTACCGGCAAGTGTCCTCAAGCGACAGAAAACGACTTCGCCTAATCCTTAGGTCGCAGGTTCGAGTCCTGCTGGGGGCGCAAGAGCCCCGGTGAGCGGGGTGGGGGTTGATCCGGTTCGCGGTCAACCCCCCACTTCTTGCTTCGACCGACGTTCAGCTGTGCAGTACTTGGACAGCTGAGTCGGGCTCGGCGGGCGTGTTCTGGGACGACAACAGGCGCTCGAATCCGGTTGCACCGTCCACCGAGGACGTCCACAGGCGCTCGGCACGCTCACCGTCCACTCCGGCGTGCGATCGCAACACCGGCAACACCTCGTCGGGCAGCTGGGAGGGGAAGAAACCGACCCCGCGCTCCTTGGTGTTCCAGACCGGGCCGACGTCCACCACCAGCGGGTGGCCCGTCGACGGCGGTGGCTCGGTAGCCGCGTACGGCAGGTCCTCGTACCAGATCAGCTCCGCCGACCAGTCCCCGGCCAACGTCGTCACCGCGCCCAGCACCGCCGCGTGGTCGACGTGCCCGCCCATCGCCAGCGGGGCCAGCACGAAGTCCGGGCGCACCGAGCGCACCGCGCCGGCCAGGAGCGCGACGACCGCCGACACCACGTCGGCAGCCGGCTCGGCTCCCATCTCGGTGTCGTCGTCGTAGCCGCGCAAGCTCGCGTCGGGCAGGTCACCTCGGTCCACCCGCACGCCCGCCCAGCGGGCCCATTCGTCCTCCTCCCGCGCGCGCACCTCCGAAGCCACGACGTCGCCGTGCGCCGCGCAGCCCGGTGCGTAGCGGGTGCGGCCGAAGAAGGTCACTGCGGACAGTTCCGCCGCACCGCGCAGTCGTGCCACCACGCCGCCCAAGGACCACGCGATGTCGTCCGGGTGCGGGGAGAGGAGCAGGACGCGCGCGGGCAGCGCTGGTTCGACACCGGACAACCGGTCCTCCCGTAGCGAACTGCGCTCGGACCCGGCTCTGAACCGGGTTCGGCGGCAGGGTCTTTCAGATGAACTCGTCCACCAGCCGGTAGAAGGAAAAACGCCGCTCGTCGATCTCGGCCAGCCCGTAGCGGCGGAGGAACACCTCGGCGCAGTCGGGGTCGTAGCCCCACTCGCGGGTCTCCTCGCCGAGATCGCGCAGGACGATGGCGAGATCCAGCCACCGGTCCGCCACTCCCAGCCGGCCGACGTCGATGACTCCGGTCACCGACTTGCCTTCCGGGTCGACCAGCACGTTGTCCAGGCACAGATCGCCGTGGCACACCACCACGTCCACCTCGGGCGGTGGCGGCGTGGCGTCGAGCTTGGCCAGCAGCCGGTCCCCGGACCAGCCGTCGTGCTCCGGATCGAGGTCGTCGAGGTCGACCGTGCCCCGCTCCACCGCTGTCCGCGCACCGGCCAGGGAGCTCTCGAGCCCGCGGTCGAACGGGCACTCACCGGCCGGGAGCTCGTGCAGAGCGCGGGCGAGGTCGGCGACCGACTCCAGCACGCGCGGCAGCTCGTGCGGTGCCCAGCCACCGGCCACCGGGCGCCCCGGGACCATCGTGGTCACCAGCCACTGGAGGTCCTCGGACTCACCGAGCTCCACCACCTCCGGCACCGGGATGCCCCGGCCCGCGAGCCAGCCCAACCGCTCCGCCTCGTTGCCCGGGTGGAACCGGAGGTCGTCCGGGTCGCGCGGCGGCGTGGTCTTGACGTAGTAGGTGCGCCTGCCCTCGACCCGGTAGATCGCCGTTCCGTACGACCGCTGGGCGATGCGCTCCCAGCGGCCGTCGCGGACGTCGTCGGTCACCAGCGGAACCGGTGCCGCGCCGCGACGGCCGCCAGCGGGCGGAGAACCCTCAGCCACAGGCCGGCAGGGGTCGGGGGCTGATCCCCGGAGTCCGCTCGGCGATCTGCCGAACCGTCTCCTCGATGCTCTTCAACACGCGGTCATCGTCCTCCAGCGCGCCGCCGAACGCCTCCGCGGCGAACTGGGCCTTGCGGTCGAAGCCGATCTCGGACACCTCGAACTCCGTCGTCGCGGCGACCTTGCGCGCGCCCTTCTCGAAAGCGGTGAGCGCGTGGTCGACCTCCGCCTCGCCGAACGCGGCGGTGACCATCTGGGTGCCGCTGTCCTCGAAGTACGCGCCGTGGTCGAACGCCGCGCGGTAGATGTCCCAGGACAGCGCCTCGGACGGCACCACCACGTCGAACATCATGGCCGGACCGCCGACCCACGCCGGGATGCCGACCGAGGCCAGGATGTCGCGCATGCCGTCCATGAGCAGCTTGCCCATGCGCTGGCAGCGCTCGTGCTCGGTGCCGTCGGCCAGGAAGTCCTGCACCGCCAGCGCCGCGGCCATCGGAGGGACTTCGCGGGTGTAGGTGCCACCGATGCCCGCGTCGTCGTAGGCGTCGATCACCTCGGCCTTGCCGAGCACCGCGGAGAGCGAGTGCCCGTTGGCCATGCCCTTGCTCATGGTGATGATGTCGGCGGGCACCTCGCCGGTGCCGTTGACGCCGTTCGGGCCGTACCGCATCGAGGTGATCACCTCGTCCAGCATGAACAGCACGCCGTGCTGGGCGCAGAACTCCGACAGCTCGCGGTAGTAGGCCGCGTCGAACCAGGCCGGTTCCGGGGTGACGAAGACGCCGGCGATCTCGTCGGCGAACTCCGCGACCAGCCGCTTGAACGCGGTCTTGTTGTAGCCGAAGCAGGCCACTCCGCTGCCCGCGTCGTAGCCGATCTGCAGGTACGACTGGTGCCAGTCGTGCCAGCCGTGGAACCCGGACGTCAGGATGAGCTCCCTGCCGGTGGCCGCCCGGGCCAGCCGGATGGCCATCGTCGTCGCCTCGGAACCGCTCTTGCCGAACACCACCTTCTCCCCGGCCGGGAAGCGCTCGCACAACCGCTCCGCCAGCTCGATGCGCGGCAGCGACAGGGTGCTGGCGAACACGGTGCCGTAGTCCTGGATGTAGTCGGTGATCGCGGCCGAGACCAGCGGGTGGCAGTTGCCGAGCAGCAGCGCACCGCTGGCCGCGGTGACGTCGAGGCTGCGGTTGCCCTCCACGTCGGTCATCCAGGAGCCCTCGGCGCGGCGGTAGATCGCCGGGAACCGGGTGCCGATGTCGTACTTCTCAGCGGCCGTCACCCGGCGGGCGCGCTCGATGAGTTCCTGATTGGTGTGGCCGGCAGCAGTGGTCATCCACGTTCCCTTTCCGTGTCCGGGCGCACGCACCCGGCAGCAGGTGGCCAAGCACCGCTCCGGGCGGTGGCACGGCTGGTCCGCCCCACCGCCCGGTTCGGCGGCGGGTCCGGTGGTGATCGATGTCGGGTCAGCGGGCGAGAGCGCCCGTCCCACCCATCTCCGCGTTGGCGTCGGTGTCGGCCGCGTCTTCGGCATCGCGGGCCGCGGGGTGCAGCGGGTGCAGCGGCGGCAGCTGGTCGGCGTGGAGCCGGCCACCGCGCACGAACAACCGCCGCCAGTCCGAGTAGTCCAGGGTCAGCAGCGAGTGCCGGACCCGGCGGCTGGAGTCGACGGTGGCCGCTCGCGCGTCCACCGAGATCCCGTTCGCGTCGGCGATCTCCTGGATCCGCTCGGCGCCGAAGTTGATCGGCGATGCCTGGCTGAACTCCACCGCGCTGACGTTGAGCCACGCCTCGGAGTCCCGCTTGATCGCATCCGCCAGCGTGCGGATCGCCTGCTCCGGGTGGATCCCGGCATCCCGGTCCTGCCAGTACCGCAGCACCCGCGCGCTGTGGCCGACCATCCCGGTGTTCGCCCCGCCGCTGGTCAGGAAGTGGCCGTTGCCGAAGGAGTCGCCCGCGACGACGCCGTTGACGGCCAGCCGGGCGTCGTCACCGATCCGCTCGACCAGGCTGAACAGCTTCGGCCCGTAATCCATCCGGATCTTGGCCAGTTCCGCCTTCGGCAGTTCGAGGATCTCCGCGGCCTGGTCGATGAAGTACTCGTAGAGCAGCTGCTGGTAGGTCGCGAAGTACTCGGGCGAATTCGGGTCCGTGCCCGCGGGCAGCACGCCCTCCTCGACCGGGTCGAACGTCCGGAAGTCCGGTACCTGCACCAGGATCCAGCCGACCTCGGGGTCGTTCTCGTGGCCGACGGCGAGCTGCCGCACCCAGTACTCGGTGCCGTCGTCGTCGAACACCGACGAGATCCGGCGCCGCAGCCTGCCGTCGACGAGCACCTCGACGAAGGCGGCCAGGTAGTCGGCCTGGGCCACCACCGGGCCGCGGCCGTCGTCGTGGTCCACGAGGACGTCGTGCTGCTCGAAGCCGAGCCGTTCGGCGTCGCTGGAGTAGAAGCCCTCGGCGACCACGAACAGCTCCGGCACGCCGAGGTCGATGATCTCAGTGCCGGGCACGCGCCGGCGGGCGAACCTCCCGCGGAAGTCCAGTTCCCGCACCTGCTCGATGCGGATCCGCTTGCGGCCGTCGCCGCAGTCGAGGAAACCGTCGTCCTCGGCTTCCACCACCCGGTGGTTCAGGAACAACCGCACTCGGGGCCTCGCGAGACCGCGCGCCAGGTCCATCTCCTCGATCTTCTCCAGGTAGCGGCGCAGGAGCCGCAGGAGTTCCGAGGCCGCGGTCTGGAACGTGGAGGGGCCGTCCAGCACCGCGTTGATGTCGTCGCGGATCTTGCTCGCGTCCGGCTCCGGCGGCAGCGCGGGCGGATCGTTGCGGATGATCACCCGGTTCGGCTTGCCGTCGACCCAGCGGTCGTCGATGAACTCCAGGTGCTCGATGGCGCCCACCAGGTGCAGGTCGGTGACCAGCGAGCTCACGATCTCGTCGGCCGCGACGTTGCCGCCCGACGTCTTCGGGCTGTAGAAGGTCTCGGCGAGCCGGAAGAGACGCCCGTCCGCCAGCCGCGGGATGCCCGCTTCCCCGTAGGTGTCCAGCATCATCCGGTCGATCAGGCCGAGCTGGTGGTAGACGTCCTCGCGGATGTTCCAGTGCACGCCGAGCGCCGGTTCACCGCGCATCTCCACGCCGACCGCGCGGCGCCCCATCGCCACGGACCACAGCATCGCCATCATGTTGGTGGCGCCGAGCCCCAGTGCCAGGAAATCCGGGGAAGGGATCTGCTGTCCCGGGGCATCGGCTCCCGAGGACGCGTCATCGGCACGTCGAGGCCCACCCACAGCTACCTCCGGACGACTAGACAAGTTCACAACCCCCCGGTCATCGCGTCACGCGAAACAACGTATCTGGTGGAGAACGTGGAAAATTGAAGTACTTCCGAACACCAGTCGCATGATTGACGCGGCACCAGTCAAGCAATCGGTCGGTGCCGCGTCAAGAAGTTTACCGGAAATTCTGCGCGGCACCGCGAAAACCTGTGAACACCAGCGGAATCTATCCCCGGGAACGTCGCGCCGGGTAGAGTCGCCGAGGCCGATCCACGGCTTCCGTACACGGTGGACCGAATCCAAAACACCCCGGTGACCGGCCAGAACGCCCGTTGCCGCGGGCCCGTCCGCCTGCCCACCGAAGAAACCTTGTTGCCAAAGGGAATGGTGCCTATGGAAACTCATCAGATCATCACTCTGCTCGTCGGGCTGGCGCTGATCATCGCGCTGGCCCGTTTGCTGGGTGCACTTTTCCGCCGTTTGGGGCAGCCGAGCGTGATCGGTGAGGTCCTGGCCGGCATTCTGGTCGGACCGACGTTGTTCGACGGCGCGGTGAGCGACGCGCTCTTCCCCACCGACACCCGCCCCCTGCTGTGGGCCCTGGCGAACATCGGGGTCGCCCTGTTCATGTTCGTCGTGGGCCTGGAACTGGATCAGCGCCTGCTCCGGGCAAGCGCCCGCACCGCCACCGCGGTGTCACTCGCCTCCACTGTGGTCCCCTTCGCGCTGGGCGCGGCGCTGGCGTCCTTCCTGCTGACCCGCCACCCCACCGAGAACCCGGTCGTCTTCGTCCTCTTCCTGGGCACGTCCATGGCGGTGACCGCCTTCCCCGTGCTGGCGCGGATCCTGACCGACCTGCGCATGACCCGCACGCCGCTGGGCACGCTGGCGATGACCACCGCCGCCATCGGCGACCTGCTCGCGTGGCTGCTGCTGGCCTGCGTGCTGGCGCTGGCCGGGGCAGGCGGGGCGAACCCGTGGATGATCGCGCTGCTCGTCCCCTACACCGCCGTGATGCTCTGGGTGGTGCGCCCGCTGCTGCGCCGGGTCTTCGCCACGACGAAGGACCTCACCCCCACCGTGCTCGCCGTGGTCTCCGCAGGTGCCCTGCTCTCCGGTGCGGCGACCGAGTGGATGGGCCTGCACCTGATCTTCGGCGCGTTCGTGTTCGGCCTGGCCATCCCCCGCGACGGCACGGAGGTGCTGCGCGAGCAGTTGCACGACCGGATCGCCGGGTTCAACTCCGTCCTGCTGCTCCCCGTGTTCTTCATCGTGGCCGGTCTGAAGGTCGACCTGTCCGCAGTGGACCTCGCCGGGTTCGGCGAGCTGCTGCTGATCCTCCTGGTCGCGATCGGCGGCAAGGTCGGCGGCACGTTCGCCGCCGCGCGGTTGCGCGGAATCGAGGGCAGGCAGTCGATCGCGCTGGCATTTCTGATGAACACGCGCGGCCTGACCGAGCTGATCGTGCTCAACGTGGGACTGCTGCTGGGCATCATCGACGAGCGCCTCTACACCCTGCTCGTAGTGATGGCGGTGGTGACCACGGCGCTGACCGGCCCGCTGCTGCGCTTGATCAATCCGGCCACCGGTGACCGTTCGGTTGCCGCCGAGGACTTCATCTCCGGCGGCCGCCGCTGAGCACCGCGCTCCGGCCGCTGTGAGGCAGGAGCCCGGTGAGCCCGGCAGCGGGCTCCCCGGGCTCTCGTCGACTCAGAGCGATGCCAGCGGTTTCGGCAGCAGCTGGTCGATCCGGGACATCGTCCGCTCATCGCGGAAGACGTCGATGTAGTAGTCGATCACCGAGTAGTAGCGGCGCTCCGAGAAGGTCTGCCGGTAGTACTCGCCCACCTCGTCGTCCTCGCGCAGCATGGTGTGCAGCGCCGGGTGCGGGTTGTCATAGAGGAACTGGAGCACCGCGGACTCCCGCTCGGCGCGCAGGATGTCCTCGAAGGGCTGCTCGTAGAAGTTGCCGAGGAAGAACGGGGTGTCCCGGAACTTCGCGTTGGTGTAGTTCATGTTGCAGGTGCTGACCACGTGCCCGTGCGGGTTCACCCCGAGGTGGACGCTGAAGCAGTCGTCGATGTCGTCCGGGACGCGCATCGTGTAGAGCTTCTTGAGCTCGCCCATCGTCTCTTCGCTGTTGCCGGTGGTCTGCAGCCCGTCGAAGAAGAAGACCTCGTTCTCCAGGTCCATCTCCCGCTGGATCCGCGCGTCGGTCTCGGTCTCCGCGGAGTAGAAGTAGTTCAGCTCGTAGGCGACGTCGAGTTCCTGGCAGGCGGCCCGGGCGTTCATCACGCGCTCCAGCGGCACGTACTTGAGGTGGTAGGCGCTGGCGCTCGGGAAGATGGCCTGCACGCCGGCCGCCTTCAGGTCGGCGACGACGCCGCGCGCCCGGTCGGGCGTGCGCGCCCAGTAGGCGTTGGTGTTGAGGCAGACGTAGTAGCCGAGGTCGCGTGCCGCGCTGGCGACCTCCATGACCTCTTTGGGATGTAACATCGCCTCGCCGCCGGAGAGGTCTAAGAAGCTCTTCCCGTGCTCGGCACCGAGGCGCAATATCTCCTTGGCCGTGGCGGGATCCAGCTTCGCCCGGCGCTTCGGGCTCGACTCCACGAGGCAGTGGTCGCACGCCGCGTTGCAGCTGAACGTGTAGATCATGTAGATCTTGGACCGCTCTGCGTGGTCGTAGCAGACGCCGGTCTTGGGGTAGTACTGAGCCATGCGGAACCCTCCAGTGGTGTTGAGTTCAACGAACTCGGGTGAAGACTCGGGTGCTCTGGAAGCGGATTCGCCGCTCCGGCGGCGGCAGGAACCTGTCCACTGCGCTGCATCGCCGCGGGAACCAGCCGATGCTCCGGCCCGCCCGGGGCACGTCGAACGCATCATAGGTAGGCGCGGATTGACCGGTCAACCACGGCGAAACCCGGGATTTGACAGGAAGAACCGTGCGACCGCGGCGATACCTGGGGTAGAGTTCGAGCAGTCGCAAATCCCTGAACCAATGGGAGTTCTTGCATGCCCGACAACACCGCAGACCCGAACTTAGCCTGGACCTTCCGGCTAGCGGTGGACAATCTCGCGCCCAGCATCAGCAAGGCCATGGACGCCTTCGACGCCGAGCTCGACAAGGTCACGCTGGAAGATTCACTGCTGGAACTCGTCCGGATCCGCGCATCGCAGATCAACGGCTGCGCCTACTGCGTCGACGAGCACAGCCGCGAGGCCCACACCAACGGCGAGAGCGAGCGGCGGCTGTTCTGCCTCCCCGCGTGGCGGGAGGTGCCGCTGTTCAGCAAGCGCGAGCGGGCGGCCCTGGAACTCACCGAGGCCATGACCAGGCTGAGCGAAGGACCGGTCGAGGACGAGCTGTTCTCCCGGGTTTCCGCCGAGTTCACAGACGTCGAGATGGCCGAGCTGATCTGGACGATCGCCGGCATCAACGTCTGGAACCGCATCGCCGCCACCGCACGGCCCTGGCCGTTCGCCTGAGCTCGGGCTATTTCTCCGCGCGCCCCGGAAAGCGGGCGTGACACCTGATCCGCCGAACAGCGGATCAGGGCATCTCCTTCCCGCCACCCCGGATGCTCACCGGGGTGGCGCGTGCTCACCGCATTCCTCGAGGGGACGTGCTGGAACAGTGGATTCGTCATATCAGGCTGCCGTGGCGCACCGCGGCCTCGCGATGTCCGAAGAAGAGGTGTTCGCCGATTTCCTCGGTCGCGTGGACCTCTCCGGTGCGGTGGTGGCGGAGATCGGCGGGGCATTCCCGACCGAACTCATCGAGCAGCGCGGCGTCGCCCGGTGGTATTCCGTGGACCCGAACCGGGAAGCGGCGCGATCCGGTGTCCGCGAGGTGATCGCGGTGCCCGCCGAGGAGATGCCGCTGCCGGATTCGAGCGCCGACGCGGTGTTCTCCTGCAACGCCTTCCAGTTCCTCGACATCGGGCGGACCCTGCTGCAGGCCGCGCGGGTGCTCAAGCCCGGCGGGCTGCTCTACTCGCACTTCGGCCCGATCTGGAGCGCCGTCGACGGGCACCAGCTGGAGTACGTCAGCTACCAGGGGCGCGACCTGGCGTTCTGGCGCGACACGCTGCTTCCGCCGTGGGCCCACCTGGCCTACGACCGCGAGGAGCTGCGGGAGCTGCTGCGGTCCGGGATGCCCGAGGACTTGGCGGACCTCCTGGTGTGGCACGTGCACGACAGCACCACCATCAACCGGTCGTTCTTCGAGGACTACCTGGACGCGGCAGTGCGCAGCGGGCTGCAGTGGTGCGAGGTCTCCGCGTCGGAGCACCTGGACTACGAGATCGCCACGCCCGAACTGGATTCCGCGCTGCTCCGCGAAGTCGCCCCGAACCAGCTGGCCGCGGATCTGACGCGGGAACGCGGTCGCCCCACCAGCGTCGGCATCCGCGACGTGCTGATGGTCCTGCGCAAACCCGCGGCATGACGGGCCGCCCGAGCCGCACAACTGCTACGTGAGGAGAAGCATGAGCCAACTCGCCGTCCTCGGTGGAACTCCGGTGCGGCAGGACCGCGCCTGGCCGGGCTGGCCGCAGTACGACGCGGAGACCGAGCGTTCGCTGGTGGCCGCCCTGCGGTCGCGCCGCTGGGCGATCAGCTGGGCCAGCGACGGCTCGCGGGCGCGGGAGCGGCTCTTCGCCGAGGAGTTCGCCCGCTACAACGAGATCGCGCACTGCGTCAGCGTGGACCACGGTTCCAGCGCGCTGGTGGTGGCCCTGGAAGCGCTCGACATCGGCCCCGGCGACGAGGTCATCGTGCCGGTCATGACCTGGGTGGCGCCGGTGACGGCGGTGCTGCGGGTCGGCGCGCTGCCGGTGCTGGTGGACGTCGACCCGGAAACCGGCTGCATCACCCCGGACGCCATCCGCGCGGCGGTCTCCGACCGCACCAAGGCGGTGATCGTGGTGCACCTGGCGTGCACGGTCGCCGACCTCGACGGCATCCAGCAGGTCGTCGCCGACACCGGCATCGAGCTGATCGAGGACTGCGCGCAGGCGCACGGAGCGCGGTGGCGCGGCCGCCCGGTGGGGACGTTCGGTTCGGTCGGGGCGTTCAGCTTCCAGGTCGGGAAGGTGCTCGCCGGCGGCGAGGGCGGTGCCGTGATCACCGCCGACGAGCGGCTGTACCGGCGGGCCCAGCAGCTGCGCGCCGACTCCCGGCGCTACCGCGACCAGGAGGTCGTCGCGGGCGAGGAGGAGCTCGTCGAGAGCGGTGAGGTGATGGGCGGCAACTACTGCATGTCGGAGCTGACCGCCGCGGTGCTGCTCGACCAGCTGCCCCGCCTCGACGCGCAGCACGAGCACCGCGAGAAGACCGCGCAGGTGCTGGAGGCCGGGCTCGCGGAACTGGGCGACTTCGGCCCGATCCCGCTGCCGGAACAGGCCGACAAGCGGTCGGTCTACGAGTACGGGATCCGGTTCCGGCCGGGCACCTTCGGCGACGCCTCGGTGGAGCGGGTGGCGCAGGCCGTGAGCGCCGAGCTCGGCATGGCGCTGTGGCCGCCGGACCTGCCGCTGCACCGCAGCGTGATGCTCAACCCGCACACCAAGCGGCGGTTCGCCTCGGTTTGGGACGACGCGGGCCGGGAGCGCGCGTTGGGCCGCGACTTCAGCGGTTCGGAGAAGTACCGCGAGACCACGCTGATCTTCCACCACAAGGCGCTGCTCGGTGGCGCCGAGGACGCCGAGGACCTGGTCCGGGCGGTGGCGAAGGTCCGCGACCACCACGCGGAGCTCTAGCGACGAGCCAAGCGCCGCCTCCGTCCGCAGTGGACGGAGGCGGCTCTTCTTCTGCTCAGCCCGCGGTCTCGGCGACCGGCTCGGGTGCTGCCTTGGACACCCGTCGCAGCAGCGTGATCACGCCGATCAGGCACAGCACGATGAACCCGGTGGTGATGCCGAATGCGAGCTGGTACCCGCTGGTGAGGGCCACCACGTCCGGCTCACCGGCGGCGCGCAGGTTCTGGGTGTGCAGCGTGGAGAACACCGCCAGCACCGAGACGCCGAGCGCGCCACCGATCTGCTGCATGGTGTTGAACAGCCCGCCCGCGAGGCCCGAGTCGACGGGCGGCACGTCGGACATCGCCAGCGCGGTGAGCGCCGGGACGACCAGGCCACCACCGGCGCCGAGCAGCAGCATCGACGGCAGGAAGTCCACCACGAAGGTGCCGTCCACCGGGACGCGGGCGAGCAGCCCGAGCCCGACCGCGACCGGGATCAGCCCGGCGATCAGCACCTGGCGCTCACCGAAGCGGGCGTTGAGCTTGGCGGCGAAGCCGAGGGTGACCACTGCGGTGACCGCGGTCATCGGCAGGAACGTCAGGCCGATCTGCATCGGGTTGTACCCCAGCACCAGCTGGAGGTAGAGGGCGCTGACGAAGAACATCCCGAAAGCGGCGGCGACGTAGAGGATCTGCAGCCCGTTGGTCGCCGAGAAGTTGCGCGAGCGGAACAGGCGCAGCGGCAGCAGCGGGTTGCTCACCTTCGACTGGCGGACCAGGAACACCGCGAGCAGCACGACCGCGAGCAGGGCAGGCCCCCACGAGTAGGGCGAGCTCCAGCCCCGCTCGGTGGACCCCACGATGCTGTAGACGCCGATCATCAGCCCGGCGGTGACCATCGCCGCGCCGAGGAAGTCGGTGCCGCCGGACAGGCCCAGTCCCTCGTCGTCGTCGAGGACCCGCACCGCCAGCAGAACCCCGGCGATGCCGATGGGCACATTGATGAAGAACGCCCAGTGCCAACCGAAAGCATCGGTGAGCACGCCACCCAGCACCAGGCCCACCGCACCGGCTCCGCTGAGCACGAAGCTGAAGATCGCGAACGCCTTGCCCAGTTCCTTCGGGTCGGAGAACATCGTGGTGATCTTGCCGAGGATCACGCCCGCGGCGAGCGCACCGCCGACGCCCTGCACGAACCGCGCGCCGATCAGCATCGCCTGCGTGGTGGCCAGCCCGCAGAGCGCGGAGGCGAGGGTGAAGGCCACCAGCCCGACCAGGAACATGCGCTTGCGCCCGACGAGGTCGCCCAGCCGCCCGGCCAGCAGCAGCAGTCCGCCGAACGGGACGACGAATGCGTTGACCACCCACGTCAGGTCGGCCTGGGCGAATCCCAGCTGGGCCTGGATGGTGGGCAGCGCGACGTTCACCACCGTGCCGTCGGTGATGATCATGAACATACCGGCGCACAGCACGGCGAGCCCGAACCAGCGCGAGCGCTGCGCGGGCGGGTTGGATTGATTCACGCTGGTTCCTCCAGCTTGATGTTCGACCGAGACGAACCACGACGATATACCGCCGCCCGGTTCTGCGGACGCGGATTTCGAGAATACGATCGCGGATTCCCTTGCGGGGAAACGAATCCGCGCTCGTGCGATCTCCCGGAACACTTGTCGGCCACGCCCCGGTGGCTTAGTGTGAACAGTGGCGCCAGCTGGGGATTCTGGTGCGCCAGCTGGGGATTTTCTTTCACAACCGCACCGTCGAACCACGAGGTGGCCATGGCCGGTCTGGACCAAACTACCGAAGCGATTTGGGACAGGTTTCCCGCGCACGAACGATTAGCCATCAACTACACGCTCACCTGCAACCTGTCCTGCGCGCACTGCATCGTCGAATCGAGTCCGCAACGCCGTGAACGCCTCACCTCCGACGAGGTCCACTCGGCACTCCGCAGCGGATGGCGGTCCGGCAAGAAGCACGTCACCTTCAGCGGCGGCGAGGTCTTCCTGTTCCCCGAGGAGATGTGCGAGATCATCGCCTTCGCCCGGGAACTCGGGTACGTCGTCGACGTCGAGAGCAACGCGTTCTGGGCCCGCGACGACCGGCTGGCCAAGGTCAAGCTGGCGCCGTTCGTCGAGGCGGGGATCTCCGGCATCGCCTTCAGCGCCGACGCCTACCACGTGGAGTCCTTCCCGGTTCAGCGCACCATCAACGCGGCGCGCGCGGCGCGCTCGTTCGGACTCCTCACCGAGATCAACTTCTGCCCGTCCCAGGACCGGCGCACCGACGAGGAGATCATCGCCGCGCTGACCGAAGCCGGCGAACCGTTCCTGCGCAACGAACTGCTCGACCGCGGCCGGGGTGCCGACCTCATTCCGATCGGAATTCGCCGTCCCGTCGAGGATCTCCAGGACTGCGACAGCCTGACCACCACGGTGCACGCCACCGGCGACGTCTTCGCGTGCTGCGAACTGGACGTCAGCACCGACGCGATGAAGCGCACACCGGTATTCCTCGGCTCCATTCGGACCAATGGCGATTCAGCCGATCAGCAGGCCGAGCGGGAAAGACTGGTCACCGGTTTCTACGATCCGGAATCACCGATCTACTTCCGCAAGATGGTCCGCGAACACCCCGCATTCCAGGAATTCGCCGAGGACCGGTACCGCAACATCTGCGAGTTCTGCATGCGCGTGCTCGGCGCCCCGGAGCGCGTTGCCGCGCTGTCCGCGGTGCTCGCCGAGAACTCGGCGCACGCGGTCGGTGCCGAGCGCGCCGCCGACTGACCTCGGCCCACGTTCCGTCCCATTCCCGCCGAGGCCGACGCCGCTCCCCCGCGTTCGTCCGCCGTTGGAATTCCCAGGAGAACACCACTCGTGAAAGAGGAATCGAGGCGCCGCGCACCTCGCGTGCTGCGGCTGAGCCCGCACTTCTACTGGCCGCAGCTCGCCGAGACCTCGTGGCCGGTGAAGTTCGACGCGATCGGCGGCATGCAGTCCCAGATCTACCGGTTGACCAAGGCGCTGGATGATCTCGGGGTCGAGCAGGTGGTGCTGACCCTCGACATCCCCGGGACACCGCCGCGCTGGCGGATCTCCGACCACACCGAGGTGCGCGGCGTGCGCGTGCCGGTGCTGCCGCTGCGCTCCCGGATTCGCGGCATGGTCGACCTGAACCTGTCGTGGGCGCTCGGCGTGGTCCGCCACCTCGTGAAGCACCGGAAGCGCCCGGACCTGATCCACGTGCACTGCAGCGGCGTGATCATCCCGCCGCTGCTCGGCTGGGTGCTGTGCCGCGTGCTGCGCGTGCCCCTGGTGCTGACCATCCACTGCTCGATCATCGTCACCTACCACCCGATGAACGCGCTGGACCGGATGCTGCAGCCGCTCGCCCGGTGGATCGAGCGGCAGGCCATCCGGGCCGCGACCCGCACCATCACCCTCACCCCGCGCACCGTGCCGGTGCTCACCAAAGCCGCCGGACGCCCCGCGTCGTCCTTCGCGGTGCTGCCGGACGTCATCGACGCGGCGGGCTTCGCCGCGGCGGCCACGCCCGATGCGGTGGCGGACGTGCGGCAGCGGTGGTCGGTCCCGTCCGACCGCGCGGTGGTCGGCTACATCGGACGGCTCGCCAGGGAGAAGGGCTGGCCGATCATCATCGACATCGCCGAGGAACTGCGCGACGAACCGGTGCACTGGTTGATCTGCGGCGACGGCAACGAGCGCGACCTGTTCGAGAAGGAAGTGGCGCAGCGCGGCCTGACCGACCGCTTCACCATCACCGGCTACGTGCCCAACGAGGAGGTCCCGGCGGCGATGCGGGTCATGGACCTGATGCTGATGGCACCGCTGCACGAGGAGTTCGGCAGCGTGATGCTGGAGGCGATGGCGGTCGGGCTGCCGATCGTCGCCGTCGGAGTCGGCGGTGTGGCCAACGTGCTCGACGACGGCGAGCTCGGCTGGCTGGTGCCCGAGCGCACGCCGGCGGCTTTCGCCAAGGGCATCCGGGCCGCGCTGGACGATCCGCAGTGGCGGGCCAAAACGGCGGAGCGGGCGCGGCAGGCGGTGCTCGAGCGGTACGACCTCGACCAGGTCGCGCGTCGTACCGCCGAGCTCTACGACGAAGTGCTGAGCGAGCGCTGAATCACTCGGCGCCGGAGGTGAAAACGCTTCGGAGCGGGGCGTTTTCACCCCGGTCGTCCAGCACCGAGCCGTACTCCTGGAACGGCAGCGGCTCGCTCAGCAGCGGACCCAGCCGGACCGCCCCGCTGGTCACGACCTCCAACGCCCGGTCGAGCTGACCGTAGCCGGAGAGCACGCCGTGCACCGAGAGCTCCCGCAGCATCGCGGTGCTGGGCTCGTAGTTCGTCGCGTCCTCACCGGAATACCCGACGAGCACGTAGGACCCGCCGGGCCTGGTCGCCCGCAACCCCTGCGGGAAGACGTCGGCGACCCCGGTGGCGTCGAAGACGATCTCCGGCTGGTCCTCGTCCCAGTCCCGCAGCGCGGTGTCGGTGGACAACCCGAGTTCCGCGGCGACCGCGCGCCGCGGCTGCCCCGGTTCGACGACCCGGACCGACTTCGCTCCCTCCACGACGGCGAGCTGCCCGACCAGCAGGCCGATCGTGCCGCCGCCGATGACCCCGACCGCGCGCCCCTCGAGCGCGGGAGCCCGCTCCACGGCGTGCAGCGCCACGCAGAGAGGCTCGAGCAGGCAGCCCTCCGCGCCGGACAACTCCTCCGGCAGCACCCGGAGGTTGGCAGCGGGAATGCAGAAGAAGTCGGCGAACGCACCGGGCCTGGTGAACGCCACCTCATCGAGGTCCTCGCACAGGTTCGGCTTCTGCTCCGCGCAGCGCGCACACGCCCCGCACGGCGTGATGCCGTCGCCGACCACCCGCGCGCCGACCAGTTCCGGCCGGCTGGGAGCTTCCACCACCCGGCCGGTCCACTCGTGCCCCGGGATCACCGGGTACTCGGCGTCGTGCAGGGTTCCGCGCAGCAACCGGATGTCGGTGCCGCACACCGCCACGTGCGTCGTGGCGACCAGCGCCTCGCCGGCGGCCGGAACGGGGCGCGGCACCTGCTCCAGCGCGTGCTCCTGCGGTCCGCGCACCACCAGCGCCTGCATCAGCGGCTCGGTCATCATCACCTCTCGTCCGGGTTGGGGCTGTCGCCGAGCCGGTGCACGAAGAACGCGCGACCGTGCCAGCCGTAGCGCAGGAACTCGCTGTAGTCGTAGAAGCCGTCGGTGCGGGCGAAGCACTCGCGCATCGCGCGGCGCATCCCGAACCGCGGGTTGGCCCGGTTGCAGTTGTAGTCGTCGAGCAGCAGCACCGCCCCGTCGGGCAGCAGCCGGTTGCCCAGCAGGTGGTCGAGCACCTGGACCGACGAGGCGTACAGGTCGCAGTCCAGGTTGGCGATCGCGACGGGCTCGGTGAGCGGGTGCGAGACCAGCGTGTCCTCGAACATGCCCCGCACCACCGACCAGCCGCTGTCACCGAACCTGCGGGCGAGCTCGGCGCGCAGCAGCTCCTCGGTGCCGGGCGGCGAGGCGTCCTCGTGCTCCGCCCAGTAGCCGCTGTCGGAGACCTCGTAGGAGATGGCGTCGACCACGTCGGTGCTCTTCGGGAAGCCCTCGAAGGAGTCGTACACGTGCAGGCCGCGGTCGAATATCTTGGCGTAGAACTCGGTTTCCGCGTCGAACTCGACCATCAGGTCGGCCAGCAGCAGCGTGCTGAAGCCCTCGAAGCAGCCGAATTCCACCACCGAGCCCGGGATGTGGCTGCCGTATACGTACTCGAAGGCGCAGCGGAACGCCTCACCGTAGATCTCGGTCGCCCGACGCTGGTCCAGGTATGTCGCGTTGGTGACCTGATCAGCAGTGCGGTTCATGTTCACTTCTCCACAACGGCGGGTTCGATGGTGTACAGGGCGGGATCGACTTCGATGTCCATGTTCAGCTCGCAGCACCGGTAGCACACCGGCGCCAGGCCTTTCTTGATCTGCTCGCGCATCTGGCGGTAGGTGTCACCGTGCCAGACCTCGCTCAGGCTCGACCCCTTGATCGAGCCCATCACCGTGTCGGCGAACGTGGTGCAGCTGATGACCTGCCCGTTCGGCAGCAAGGTGCTCTGCGCCCAGAGCTTGGTGCAGGTGGTCTCCCGGACCGTCCGGTGCCAGTCCGGGGTGAAGAACTTGGCCTTCTCCTCGTTGCCGTAGCGGGTCGGGGCGATCAGCACGTCGACCGAGTCCGACATGCTCTCCGTCTCGTCGAAGATCTCGCGCAGCCGGACCAGGTCCATGTCCGCGTGCTGGTGCTCGTTGCAGTAGCCCGCCCAGGACAGGAACGGCTGCCCGGTGACCGGTTCGAACGCCGGCCGCGAGCGCCACCCCTCGTCCTTGGTGAAGTAGCTCGCCAGACCGACGGTCAGCTCCGGGATCTCCATCCGCTCGCACAGCCGCACCATCTCCGGCAGCGAGGTGTAGTTCATGCCGGTCACCACGAAGTTCAGCGCGATCTTCGGGCCGCCGCGGGTGGCCGCGGCGCGCTGGAGGGCCTCGATCCCGGCGATGGCGCGCTCGTAGGACTTCCGGCCGCGGATCGGGTTGTTGATCTCGGCGGTGGGGCCGTCCAGGGAGACGTAGACGACGTCGATCCCGCTGTCGGCCAGCTCGTCGGCCATGCGCGTCAGGAGAGTTCCGTTGGTGCTCATGTCCAGCACGCCGCCCGGTAACCGCTCCTTGGCGATCCGGCATAACTCGACGATCTTCGGATGCATCAGCGGCTCGCCGCCCATGATCGCGATGTTCGCCGGGTCACCCGCCCCCGAGTTCGCGGCCAGCTCGTCGACGATGCCGGTCCACATCTCGGTGCTGATCTGCTCGCGCTTGACCTCTTCCAGCCAGGTGCTCTCGCTCGCGGAGTCACCGTACATCCAGCATTCGCGGCAGGTCAGATTGCAAGCCCAGTTGACGAAAACGGTGACATAACGAGGAACGCGCTGCAGCAAAGGCAAATGGACCATGGATGTGCCTCCAAATGGCCGATGACGGTCCCGGCCGCGCATCGGTCGTTGAACATTCGACGTTTTGATCGGTCAACTGGCGACCAAGTTTCGGAAGTACTTCAACCTGCCGTGCCCCCATCCCGACGATCAGGCCCACCACCGGGAAAAGCGATCCGTTGGCCGGAACAACTAATCCACCTTTGCGCACCCTTTCTCGCCCGAGACGCAGGAATACAACGGCATGTCGCTGCTCGCGACGACGTGAAGGACAACAGGCAGACTCAACCGATCCCCCAGCTGGACAGCCGGCTCCGCGTCCCCATCCCGCTGCACCGGCATCCACCGCCGCATCGCCGAATGCGGGACGACCGGCTCATCCGCCTAAGCCAACCTAACCGCTGCTGTGGCGGGTGTCCACAAGTTCTTCCGCACTCGGGCGAGGAAACCGCGACGCATCGGCGAAGTCGCAGCGCACCTGCCGACTTCGCGAAAACAGGTGTGAAACCGGCGTTTCGGTGGTTAATGTTGCGCATGTCGCCGCGACCACGGCCAACGCCGGTTCGCCGAGCGACGGCTTCCGGCAAACGATCAGCGGGAAGAATTCCCCCAGGCCCAGCGGCCACGGGCGGGGATGGCCTGATGGGAGATGATCAGTGGCAGCTTCGGACAGTTCGACTCGGGACACCGACCACCTGTGGCAGTCCCGGCTCGTCCGGATCGGCGAGGCCGAATACCCCTACCACTACGGGGTCGACTGCCTCGACGAGATCGGGCGGGAGTTGTCCACAATGGACGCCGACCGGTTCGTCGTGGTCACCGACGACACCGTCCTCGCGCTGCACGGCGAGGCCCTGCTCTCCCGGCTCCGACCGCTCGGACCGGTCGAGGTGTACAGCGGGCCGCCGGGCGAATCGCTCAAGTCGCCGTCGAACCTGACCGAGTGCGCCGAGTTCTGCCTGGCCAAGGGCGCCACCCGGCGCACCGTCATCGTCGCCTTCGGCGGCGGCGTCCCCGGCAACCTGGCCGGGCTCGTCGCCGCGCTGCTGTTCCGGGGCATCCGGCTCGTGCACGTCCCGACCACCACGGTCGCCGCGATGGACTCGACGCTGTCGATCAAGCAGGCCATCAACAGCAGCCTGGGCAAGAACCACCTGGGCACCTACCACCCGCCCGACGCGGTGTTCACCGACGTCCGGCTGCTGGCCACCCTGCCCGAGCGGGAGCTCCGCTCCGGGCTGTGCGAGGCGGCGAAGAACTGCCTGGCGATCCGCCCGGAGGCGATGTCCCACCTGCGCGCCGTGGTGGACGAGGACCGCCTGTCCGACGCGGACTCGATGCTCTGGCTGCTGGAGGAGAGCATCGCGGCCAAGACGGAGGTGACCGCGGACGACACCGAGGAGCGGCGCAGGGGCCTGGTGCTCGAGTACGGGCACACCGTGGGCCACGCGGTCGAGCTGGCCGACCACCGGCGGCGCGGTGCGGAAGGCCTCTCGCACGGCGCGGCCATCGCGTTCGGCATGGTCGTCGCCGCACACCTGTCCCGGCGTCTCGGCTGGCTGACCGACGCCGACGTCGCGCTGCACGAGGAGACCGCCGCCGCGCTCGGCGCTCCCACCAGAACGCCGGAATGGCTGTCCATCAGCGAGATCATGACCGTGGTCCGCGACGACAACAAGCGCGGTTACCTGCCGCCGTCACCCGGTTCGCTGCCGCTGGTGCTGCTGCGGCAGCTCGGCGTGCCCGCCGGTGCGCCCGATCTCCCGCTGGTCATGGTGCGCCTCGACGAGGTCGAGTCCGTGCTGCACGAGCTCATGTCCGCGCCTGCGGCACTCCGCACCACCCCGGCGGTGGTGCGGTGACGCGCCCGCAGCCCGACTACGGTCCGGCACCGAGCGAGAGCGATCTCGCCGGCGAGTACGACGTGTGCGTGGTCGGCAGCGGCGCGGCCGGAGCGACGGCGGCCTGGCTGCTCGCCCGGGCCGGGCTGTCGGTCGCGGTGGTGGAGCAGGGCGCGCACGTCACCGGTGCCACCTCCTACGGCAGCGTGCTGGCCGCGGCCGAAGCCGCCTGGGTCCGGCAGGAGAACGACACCTGGGCCAAGGTCGGCTACCCGTGGACGACGTGCAACGTCGGCGGCGGCACGGTCTTCTACGGCGGCGTGCTGTTCCGGAACCGGCCCGTCGACTTCGACCCGGAGACCGTGCTGGGCCGCGCCGAGCTGCCGCTGCGGTGGCCGTGGGACCCGTCCGAACTGGACCCCTACTACGCGGTGGTGGAGGACATCTCCGGTGTCGCCGGTGATGCCGACGCGGACCCGACGCTGCCGCCGCGCGGCCGGCCGTACCCGTTGCCCGCGGTACCGGTGACCGACGACGGTGCCGCGCTCCGCACCGCGGCGGTGGACCTGGGCTGGCAGCCCTTCCCCACCCCGCTGGCGGTGAACACCCGCGCCTACGCCGGTCAATCCCAGTGCACCGCGGACGCTCCGTGCATCTGCCAGCGCTGCCCCATCGGGGCCAAGGGCGACAGCGCCTCGCGCTTCCTGTTCCCCGCGGTCGACCACGGAGCGCGGTTGTTCGCCGGGCTCAAGGCCGTTCGGCTGCTGCCCGGCGCGGGACGGCAGGCCGCCGCGCTGGAGTGCGTGCGGATGGACACCGGACAGCGCTACGAGTTCCGCGCACGCCAATTCCTGCTGTGCGCCAACGCGGTCCAGACCGCGGCGCTGCTGCTGCGGTCGACCACCGATCGCCACCCGCAGGGCATGGGCAACACCCACGACCTCGTCGGCCGCGGCTTGTGCTTCAAGCTCGGCGAGTACCTGATCGGGTACCGGTACCTGGGCGGATCGGGCCGACCGGACAGCGAAGTGGCCGGGCTTGGGCCGTTCTCCACCTTCGCGGTGGCCGACCACTACCAGGACCCGGCCGCGCCCGGCGGGCTCGGCGGGCTGCTCTACGAGGCCCGGCCGATGCGTTCCTTCCGCAAGCGCACCACCGAGCAGTTCATCCGGATCGAGGCGCTGGTGCCCGACGAACCCCAGCTGGCGAACCGCGTCCAGCTCGGCTCCGGGACCGACGCGCACGGCGTGCCCGACGTGGTGATGGACTACCAGGCGCACCCGCGCGACCTGGCCCGCCTGGACCACGTCCTGGCCAAGGGCACCGAGCTGCTCACCGCCGCGGGCTGCACGCAGGTGACCCGGGAGCCGTCCGGATGGGCGCTGGGCAGCGGGCACCTGCACGGCACGTGCCGGATGGGCACCGACCCGGCGACCAGCGTGACGGACCCGGACGGACGTCTCCACGACACCGAGAACGTCTACGTGGGAGACGGAGCGCTGCTCCCGTACCCGGGCGGGGCCAACCCGACGCTGACCATCCAGGCGGTCGCGCTGCGGATGGCCCGCCGGCTGCTCGCCGAGCGGTTCGGCATCACCGCGCCGCTGGTCGCCGAACCGGCGATGACCGGCTGAGCGGACCGGTTCAGCCCGCGTCGACCGGCTGCCAGCGCGCACCGAGGTAGTCGGCGACGCCGGGCAGCGGGCACATCGCGTACCGGTGGCAGCGACCCTCCACTCGCACGCACCGCGTCGGGCTGCCCAGCCTCTCCGGGAGGTCCCGGTAGACGCGGCGGACCACGTGACCGTTCGCGGACTCCTCCGGTTCCAGGTCGAATCGGAGGAGTCCGAGTTCGCGCAGGCCGGGTTCGCGGCGGGCCCAGGCGAGCACCGCGCCGAACATGATCTGGATCCAGTAGCGCTGGAACGTGCGCCGCAGCACCGGAACGTGGTCGCGGTAGCGGTCGTCGGGACCGCGCACCTCGACCTCGTCGCCGATCCGCACCTCGGTCTCCCCGCCACGCCCCTGGAACAGGTAGGTGTACCGGACCGCGAGGTCGCTCTGCACTCCCGCCAGGTACAGCGCCGAGTCGTGGTGGACGCCGTAGGCGTAACCGAGGAAGCCCGGGCGGCCGGCGTCCATGAAGTTCCAGTCAGCGGCTTCGAACATCCCCTGCGGCAGCAGGGTTTCGTCGTCGAGGTAGCACCGCAGGGTGACCGGCCTGCCGAACCTCGGGAACCGGTCGCCCTGCACGTCGTCGCAGGTGCCCGCCATCGCCACGACCGAGAACGGCACGCCGCGGTAGCGGAACCGCACCGGATCGGCCAGCGGTGCGGTCTCGTTGAAGGAGCGCAGCAGGCGCCCCAGCGGGATTCCCATGCTCGCCGCGATGTCCTCGCGCGGGGTCGGGTCGGTGAGCCACCGGGTCAGCAGCTCCCGGCGGTCGGCCAGCACCGGGTTGTCGTAGACCCAGTCCCGCAGGAAGTCCGCGTCCGGCGGGGTGACCACGTCCGCGCACGAGTGGACGTAGCTGTCGAGCATGGGATTGCCCTCCACGGGTTTTCGTTGCCGGGTGCGCTCAGCTCTCGACCAGCATGGCGTCCGCTTCGCGCTTCGCCGGAGCGGGCGGATCGGAGGCGGCGGCCTTGGCCGGGACGGGCGCCCGCCCGGCCCGCTGCTTCCGGCGCTGCTCCGGATGGAGCGGGTGCGGCGGCCGCAGCGGCTGGGTGCCGAGCCGTCCGATGTGGACGATCAGCCGGTTCCAGTCGGCGAGGTCCAGCGACACCAGGAAGTCCCGGTGCTCGCGGGCGGCCTCCATCAGCTCGAAGCACTCCGGCTCGAACTCGCGCGGGTTGGCCATGCTGAACTCGACCGCGCTGACCCGGATCCACTCCTCGGTGTCGACGCGAATGCCCTCGGCGAGCCGGCGAATCGCGCGGCCCGGCACCACGCCGTGCCGCCGGTCGATCCAGTACCGCAGCACCCGGGCGCTGTGGCAGATCATCCCGGTCACGGACACGCCGTTGTTCAGGAAGTGCCCGGTGCCGAAGGTGTTGCTCGCGACGATCCCGTTGACCGCGACCTGGGCGTCGACGCCGATGCGCGCGGCGACGGTGACCAGCTTCGGGCCGTAGAACGTGTTGATCCCGGTCAGCTTCTTCCGGGGCATCTCCAGCAGTTCCTCGGCGTGGTCGAAGAAGAAGTCGTAGAGCAGCTGCTGGTAGGCGGCGAAGTAGTCGGGCGATTCCCGATCGGTCCCCGCCGGCAGCACGCCTTCCTCTACCGGGTCGAAGGACTTGAACGCGGGAACCTGGAGCATGATCCAGCCGACCTCGGGGTCGTCCTCCTGCCCGATGGCCATCTGGCGCACCCAGTACTCGTCGCCGTCCTCGTCGAAGACCGTGGTGATCCGCCGTCGCGACCGGCCCTCGACGAAGGTGTTCAGCAGGCAGGCCACGTAGTCGGACTGCGCCGGAACCGGCCCGCGCCCGTCGCCGTAGTCGATGCCGACCGGATTGGACCGGAAGCCCAGCTTCGCGGCGTCGTCGCTGTCGACGCCCTGCGCGATCGAGAACAGCTCCGGCACGCCGAGGTCGATCGGCTCGGTGCCGGGCTGCCGCCGGTAGATGAACTTCTGCTTGTAGTCCAGCTCCTGCACGGCCTCGATGATCACGCGCCGCCTGCCGTCGGGCTCCTCGACGAAGCCGCCGTCGGGCACCACCTGGTGGTGGGTGAACAGCCGGACGCGCGGTGCGCCCGAATCCTTGGCCAGGTCCATCTCCTCGATGGTTTCGAGGTAGCGGCGCAGCAGGATCAGCAGTTCGGTCGCGGGCAGCTGGAACGGGAACTCGCCGCAGAGGATCTTGGCCACGTCGGACCGGATGCTGCTCGGGTCCGGCGTGACCGGCACCTCCGCTGGCGGTTGCACGGTGACCACCCGCTGCGGGCGGCCGCCGACCCAGCGGTCGTCGATGTGCTCGACGTGCTCGAGCCTGCCCGCCAGGCAGCCGCTCGCCTCGAAGCCGCTCACGATCTCGTCGGCGAAGACGCTCTTGGCCTCGGCTTCCGGGTCGTAGAAGCACGGGGCCAGCCGGAACACCCGGCCGTCGCGGAAGCGGGGCAGGCCCTCCTCGCCGTAGGTCCGCAGCATCAGGCTGTCGATCAGCCCCAGCTGGTGGAAGGTGTCCGCGGCGATGTTCCAGGACTCGCCGGGAGGCGGGTCACCGCGCCGCTCCACCCCCACCGCGCGGCCACCCATGGCGACGGTCCACAGCATCGACATCATGTTGGTCGCGCCCAGGCCGAGCGCCAGGAAGTCCGGGTCCGCCACGCCGCGCAGGTCGTCCCAATCGGCGAACACGCGTTGATCGGTCAAGTGCGAAAGGGGCATAGGCTACCTCCTGATCGCGCGATCGTCCATTGTAGACCTCAATGCGAAAGAGACCGGGAACGGACGGAAGTCACGGAGCGATGATACCCGCTGGTGGGCCGGAAAAGCCCGGTTTCACAGCAACAACCGACGGTCACCGCCGATTCCGCTGAGTCACGGAGCAACGCGGTGGCCCCGCCCCGGCGCGGTCGGTCCCGCGCGCGGCGCGGACGCCCGACCGGGAAACCCCGCTGTCCACCTCACACCACTATGACGAGCGGGCGCGGGCGATGGTTCCCGCATTCCCGCGAAATTTCCGCCGAATCCGCGGCGATGCGGTTTTCCCGGGAGAGCGCGGGATTCTCCGTCATACGTGTGGACGCACCCCGACCAAGCGGCTACCGTGTCCGCAACACGCCTCGCTGATCGACGGGCGAGGACAGCTGCGCACGGCTGGGGTGCGAGTGCGCGGCTCTTCACACTCTCCTTCCTCCGAGGACGCAGATGCCAATTTCAGCGACCGGTAACACTTCGGTGCCCGCCACCGATCAGGCTTTCGACGTCATCGTCATCGGCAACGGTGCCCTGGGGCTGTCACTCGGCCTCGTGCTAGCCCGCCGCGGCACGAAGGTCGCGGTCGTCGGTGAAGCGCGGCGCCCGTGGGCGGCTTCGGCCGCGGCGGGTGCCATGAACGGCTGCTTCGGCGAGGTGACACCGGATCTGATGGCCAGCGCCCACGGCCGGGCCAAGCTCGCCATGGACGTGCGCGCCACCGAGATGTGGAACTCGTGGGAGCAGCTGCTCGTCGAGGAATCCGACGAGACAGCAATCCGCAGCGCGCACGGCACGGTGGTCATCCTGAACTCGATCGGCGTGCCGCAGATCGACAACGGCGGCTACACCGCGATCCGCCAGGCGCTCGACGAGTACAAGGAACCGTACGAGGACCTCGATCCGGAGGCCATCGACTGGCTGGAACCGGCCCCGACCTCCCGCCCGCTCCAGGCGATGTTCATCCCGGGTGAGCACGCCGTGAACCCGCCGGCGCTGCTGCGCGCGCTGGCCACCGCTTTCAGCCGGGCCGGTGGTGTGCTGGTCGACGAGCTCATCACCGAACTGCGGATCTCCGGCGATCGAATCGACGGCGTCTCCCTCGCCTCCGGCGCGGCGCTCTCCGCCCCGGACGTGGTCGTCGCGGCCGGCGCCAATTCGCACAACCTGCTCTCGGCGCTGCCCGCCGAACTGCGCAACCGGATTCCCGGGATGGTCGCGGGCAACGGCGTTTCGCTGCTGGTCGAGACCGAAGGCGGCAGCACACCGCGCAGCGTCATCCGCACGCCCAACCGGTCCTTCGCCTGCGGCCTGCACGTGGTGCCCCGCGCGCAGGGCCAGATCTACCTCGGCGCCACCAACGTGGTCAGCCCGAAGATGCGCACCACGGCGGCGATCGACGAGCTGAACCTGCTCCTGGCCTGCACCCGGCAGTTGCGCACCGACCTCGTTTCGGGCCGCATCGAGCAGATCCAGGTGGGCAACCGGCCGGTCCCGCTGGACGGCTTCCCGCTGCTGGGCGAGGCGGGCGTGGCCGGGCTGTGGTTGATGACCGGGACCTACCGCGACGGCCTGCACCAGTCGCCGATGCTGGCGCACGAGTTCGCCGCGCGGCTCCTCGGCGAGCCGTACAACACCGAACTGGACGTCTTCACCCCGGTGCGCAACCCGATCGAGGCCATGAGCCGCGAGCAGACCGTGGAGACCGCGGTCATCCACACGCTCGCGACCGGTTACGAGTTCAACTGGGTGGTCCCGGACGACTGGCCGCCGCTGATCGAGGAGCAGCTGCGCGACATGTTCAGCAAGCTGCTCGACGAGATCGACCCGGAGTTCACGCCGCCGCCGGAGATGCTGGCCTCGATGGAGCCCGAGATCCACGACGCGCTGCGCACCTACTACGCGGCCTGCCGCGCCGCGTCCTGATCGACGAGCGGAAGGAGGGCGAGGGCCGGTCGACCGGCCCTCGCCCTCCTCGTGCGCGTTCAGTCCGCGGTCAGCGGTTCCGGCTGCTCATCGCGCGCTTCGGCCACCGCGTCCCGCAGCTCGGCCAGGAACACCTTGTGGATGTCGGTGAACACCGGCGCGACCTGGTCGGTGACGAGGGTGAAGCGGCAGCGTCCCGCGCTGTCCTTGCCCGGCAGCTGCTGCGCCCGGTGCGGCACCCCGGTGTAGAGGCTCGCCGCGGCGGCCAGCACATCACCGGTGAACGTGCACAGGCCCTCGGGCTGCGGCTTGTCGGCGAGGTGCTGCATGGCGTCGAAGCAGCCCTCGGGGTGCACGGTGATCCGGTTGCCGTCCACCGCCACCGGAACCGCGGGCACCTCGAGCCCGCCGTCCGGGCCGAAGAGGTCCGTGCTGTGCGCGAGCAACCGGTCCAGGGCCTGGTCCAGCGGGAGCTCCGCGAGTTCCCGCCGGTGTTCGGTGCCTTCGAGGACGTACCTGGGCCACTGCGCCATCGCCTGGGTGCACACCCACGCCCAGTACAGCTCCTCCGGGCCGAGCTGGTCCGACCCGATGGCGAAGTTGAACTGGTCGTAGAGCGCCAGCTCGGTGTCGTGGGTGATCAGCCCGCTTCCCAGGCACTGCTGGAAGTCCGGGGATCCGGGGATGGGGTAGAACGGGTTGGTCCAGAACCGGACGCCGACGAGCATCAGGTTGATCGAGTCGCGGGCCAGTTCCGCGCAGCTCTGGCCGAGCAGCCCGACGATGAGCGACGCACCCACGTCGATTCCCTGGTCGGTGAACAGGTTCGCGCCGTTGTGCACCTTCTCCAGCGAGGTGAAGCCCTTGCGGATCTTGCGCAGGCGCGCCACGTCGGTGGTCTCCAGCCCGAGGAAGAGGCTGCGGAATCCGGCGCCGGCCATGTCCCGGACGAGTTCATCGTTCAACTTCACCACGGTCATGCCGTTGGGCAGGTGCAGTTCGATGTCCAGGCCGCGCCGCTGCACCGCCTGGCAGAGTTCGTGCACCCGCGGGATGTCGAAGGTGAAGTTGTCGTCCTCGATGAAGAACCGGCGGATTCCGTGTTCGTTGACGTAGTGCTCGATCTCCTGGATGACGTTCTCCGGCGCCCGGGTGCGGAATTTCTTGCCGACCGTGGCGTGGACGGTGCAGAACGAGCAGGAGAACGGGCAACCGCGACTGGTGATCAGCGTGGCCGTGGAGTCGTAGCTGGCCATGTCCAGCAGGTGCACCGCGGGCATCGGGAGCCCGTCGAGGTCTTCGAGGAAGGTCGCGCGCGGCTGCAGGTGGACGCGCGGGCCCGGCTCGGCGCAGTCGCACAGACCGGTGCCGCAGCGGTAGGCGACACCGGGCATCCCGGTCAGCGGTTCTCCGGCGACCAGGGCGCGCACGATGTCGACGACGTTGCTCTCCGCCTCCCCCAGCACCAGCGCGTCGAAGGCGGTCTCGGTGATGGCGTGGTGGTGCGCGACGGTCGGGTGCTGCCCGCCGAGGATGATCTTGGTGTCCGGCGAGATCTCCTTGACCAGGCGGGCGATCTGGTAAGCGGGCTCGTAGTACGGCGTGAACATGCACGAGACGCCGACGAGGTCGTAGTGCGTGGAGCGCAGCTTCTCGGTGATCCGCTCCCAGGTGGCTCCCCAGTGCACCAGGTGGCCCCACCGCGGGTGGGCGGCCAGCTTCGCGCGGTCCGCGTCGGTGTACTCCTCGGGCGGGACGACGTGGTTGTCCTCCGCGTAGGCCAGCGAGTCGAAGATGTCGACTTCCATGCCGGCCTCGCCCAGCTGGGCGGCCAAGTAGGCCAGTCCGATCGGCATGTGCCTGCCGATTTCCACCATGCAGGAACGGATCGGGGGTTTGATCAACAGGATGCGCACTTCGTCCCTCGTTTCCATGCTGGTTCCGGTCAGGCCGAACCCCCTGGCTCAGCAAGTGATCGGATAAGAAGTTCCCCTCGGGGCAGCGTAGAGAACGAAACATGCGCGATCAACGCCGTTTTCGAGAATTCGGGGCAGCCCATGGATTTTCGCGAAATCGCGCAGAGTACACGAATTCCCGGCCGCACAACTGGTCCGGATGCAGCAATCCACGGTGGATGGCGTCCGGAACCTAAGTGGACTGAAGAACATTTTCGCACGCTCGATGCGCGACCCCGGCAGACCGGCGGGAACGCTCGCGGCGACCCGGCGACGAGCAGGGCCGCGGTGAAATCACCGTTGGCCGCCGCGGTGCGCAGTCGATCTCATGTCGACCAGCGGCAGCGTCGCACGACAGTCGGCCCCCTAGCGCATTCCGCTTCCGGACTGCGGAACATCTCGTCCGCGAGACGGGTTCGGGTTATCGACACCTACCGAGCTCGACCGAGCGCAGCGGCGAGTGCTGAGCGATGGTCGAGCTGTTCCGCGCGCTTCCAGGAGGACGATCATGACCGCTTCCGCGTTCAACCCGCACGAGCTGCTCGCGGCGAGCCGGCTCGGCGTGCTCGCCACGATCAAGTCGAACGGCATGCCGCAGCTCTCCCCCGTCCAGCCCCACTACGACCAGCAGTCCGGAGTCCTGCGCGTCTCGACGACCGAGGGGCTGGCCAAGACCGCGAACCTGCGGCGGGACCCGCGGGCGGCGCTGGAGGTCACCAGCTCCGACGGGTACTCATGGGCCACCGCCGAAGGCCCGGTGACGCTGACCGGCCCGGGCACCGATCCGCACGGCCCCGAGGTCGAGGCCCTGGTGGACTACTACCGGGCAGCGGCGGGCGAGCACCCGGACTGGGCGGAGTACCGATCGGTGATGGTGGCCGACCGCCGGGTCCTCATCACCATGGCGGTCGAGCGCGTGTACGGCGCCACGATCCGCTGACCAGCGCGAACATCCACCTCCGGCGGCCGCCCGGCAGGCCGCCGGAGATCCCGCTACCGGACGGCGTAGGTGAGCTGGACCATGCCGTTGCTGAAGCGGCGTTCGCGCTGCAGGGAGAGGTCGAGCCGCAGGCCGTCGGGCAGGACCGGCGCACCGCCGCCGACGATGGCGGGGCAGATCAGGATCTCCACCACGTCGACCACGCCCAGGCGGAGCGCGCTGTGGGCCAGGGCCGGGCCTTCGACCGTCAGGTCGCCGGTCGCCTCTTCCCTCGCCTGCTCCACCACCTCGGCCGTCAGCTCCCGCTCCAGCCTGGTGCGCTTCGTCCAGACCTCGGTCAGCGTCTTCGAGAAGACGATCTTCTCCGCGGCCTGCCACGCGGTCGCCCACCGCGCCGATTCGGGCGTCTGGGCGGCGAAAGCGGGATCGGTCTCCCAGCCCGCCATCGTCTCGTACATCCGCCGCCCGTAGAGGTAGGTGCTCACCTCGCCGATGTCCGCGGTGAGCGCCGCGATGACCTCTTCGCCCGGGTACGCCCAGGAGAAGTCCCCCTGGGCGTCGGTGTTGTAGCCGTCCAGCGAGGAGGCGACCGAGTAGATGACGCGGGACATGGCGAGCCCTTCCTGCCGAGGTTCTCCGGAGTGGACCACGAGGAATGCCGAAACTAATCGGTCGGAGCGAATCCAGTGCGGCGTCGAGCCAGTCGCTGCGGGCGAGAACCGTCGCGTTCCTCCACCGCTCGGCGATCACGCTCCGTTTCCGCTGGTCAGGACCGTGAGTACTTCGGGATGCCATAGCCTCACAAAACACTCACGGGCCACCACCTGCGGAAACGGAGCCGCAGATATCCCGTCCGGCAGATGTGCGCGGTGCGGGCTTCGGCGATGCTGGCGGGATGCGTGATGTTGTGCGCTGGTGGCGGCGGTTGGCCGACCGCACCCAGGACGCTCTGCTCGCGGCGCTGGCCGCGGTGCTCTCGCTCTGCCTTCCGGTGCTCGACCCCTCGGCCGCCGGCGAGATCGGGCCGGTGTGGGTGCTGCTCGTGCTCGGTGCGTGCGCGCCGCTGGCCCTCCGTCGGCGCCTGCCGCTGACCAGCGCAGCTGTTTCCGCAGGTGTGGTCAGCCTCGGTGTGGTGCTCGGCCAGCCGCAGGCGGGAGTGATGGTGGCGCTGGCGGCGATCGGTTCGGCGGCCTACCACCGGGAGGACCGCTGGCTGGCGCTCGCCCTCGGCTCGGCGATCTGGATGCTGTTCAACATCGTGCTCGCCTACGAACCGCTGCAACCGCTGGACCTGGTCGCGATAGCAGGCACCGCGGTCGCGCCCGTCGCGCTCGGATACGCGCTGCGGTTGCAGAAGAGCCGCGCCGAGCAGCTCGCGCGTCTGCGGGAGGCCCAGGTCAGGCAGGTGTGGGCGGAGGAGCGCGCCCAGCTGGCCCGCGATGTGCACGACGTCGTCGGGCACCACCTGAGCGCGATCCGGATGCAGGCCGTCGGATCGCGGAAGGCCCTCACCGGGACCGAGGCGGACGGCGTGCTGACCACCATCGCGACGCTGTCCGCCGAAGCGCTGCAGGAGATCCGCCAGCTCCTGGACGACAACGAGGAACCGCCCGACCTGGACGCGCTCGTGGCCAGGCTGCCCGGCCGGATCGACGTGCGCGGGACGCTCCCAGCAGATCTGCCCCGCGACGTGCGGCACTGCGCTTACCGCGTCGTGCAGGAAGCGCTGACGAACGTGACCAGGCACTCCAGCGCCGACGAGGCCGAAGTGCGGATCGCCGACGACGAGGAACACCTGGTGATCACAGTGGACGATCAGGGCCACGGCGTGCCGGGCCCTGCTGGACGCGGCTTGCGCGGCATGCGGGAACGGGTGGAATCGCTCGGCGGCAGCGTCGCCGCAGGCCCGCGCGAACCGCGCGGCTGGCGGGTCCGCGCCCGGATCCCGACACGCGGAGGAGCGCGATGACCAGGGTGCTGATCGCGGACGACCAGGCACCGACCCGCGACGGGCTCCGGATGCTGCTGACCGGTGAGCCCGGCATCGAGGTGATCGGGGCGGCGGTGGACGGCGCCGATCTCGTCGCGCTGGCCGAGCGGCGCGATCCCGACGTGGTGCTCACCGACATCCGGATGCCGCGCATGGACGGGCTGGCCGCGATCCGGCACCTGATGTCGCTCGCACCGCCTCCGGCCGTCATCGCGCTGACCACGTTCGACCTGGACGAGTACCTGTTCGGCGCGTTGCAGGCGGGCGCGGTCGGGTTCCTGCTCAAGGACAGCGATCCGGCGCTGTTCGTCGAGGCGATCCGGGCCGCGGAGCGCGGTCAGGGGCTGATCGACCCGCAGGTGACCCGTCGCCTGGTGCACCGCTTCGCCGCCACCTCACCGCGACCGGCGACCGCGGAGCTCGACGAGCTGACCGCGCGGGAGCGCGAGGTGCTGGTCGAGCTGGCCCGCGGCCTCAGCAACGCGGAGATCGCCGCCGTCCTCCACATCGCACCGGGCACGGTCAAGATCCACGTGGCGCGCATCCTCGCCAAGCTCGGCCTGGCGACCCGCGTGCAAGCGGTGATCTACGCGCACCGGCACGGCGTGGTCACGTGGGACGACGCGTGAAGATATGCCCCGCGGCAGATGCCCTCAGCGCACGCCACGCCTAGCTTCGCTCCCGAGGACGAAACCACTTGGGAGCAAAGGAAATGAAGAGAGCGATCACCGTCGCGGCGGCGGCCCTATGCTTGTCCGGATGCGCAACGGCGACGGCGGAACGGCAGCTGGCGTGGCAACCGTGCGCAGGTGAGGACGACCCGGTCGGCTACGAGTGCGCGGAGGTGGAGGTCCCGGTCGACTGGGCCGCTCCGCACGGCGCGAAGCTGTCGCTGCGAATAGCACGCCTGCCCAGCACCGACCCGGCGCAGCGAATCGGATCGGTGGTGTTCAACCCCGGCGGCCCAGGAGCATCCGGCATCGAGGACCTCAAGGCCGGTGCCGACAACGTTACCGAGCTGCGGGCCCGGTTCGACGTGGTGACCTGGGAGCCCCGCGGCTCGTGGCCGACCTGGAGCCAGGCGCAGGAAGAGGCCTGCGTCACGACCGGTCCGGAATTCACCTTTCCCCGCAACCAAGCCGAATTCGACGCCAAAGCAGCGGAGAACGCGGCACAGGCCGACCGATGCCGCGAGCTCGCGCCCGAGCTCTACGACAACATGGACTCGGCCTCGCACGCCCGGGACCTCGACGCGATCCGCGAGGCCCTCGGCGAGGAGAAGCTGAACTACTTCGGGCAGTCCTACGGCGGCGTGATCGGCGTGTCCTACGCACGGCTGTTCCCGCAGCAGGTGCGCACGATGTTCCTGGACAGCATCGTCAACCACACGGCCTCGGACGAGCGCGCGGACGAACTGCGGGCTCTGGAGCGCACGGACCTGTTCAACCGCTTCGTGGACTGGTGCGGCGAAACGGAGACTTGCAGCATGCGCGGTGAGGACGTGCGCGCGGTATGGCGCGACTTGCTCGCCGAGGCCGACCGCGCGCCCATCCCGGTCGCGGGAACCGAGCTCGCCTACAGCGCCTTCGACCTGGAGAACGCGATGCAGCCGTTCCTCGGCGTGAGCCGCTACGCCGAGCTCGACCAGGCGATCGCGGCGGCCCGCAACGGCGACGCGACGGTCTTCACGATGCCGTCCCAGGGCCGGAAACCGTGGCACCCCAACGCAATGCTGGCAACCCAGTGCGCGGACGGCTTCACCTACCGCACCTACGAGGACTTCGAAGCCGCGCAGGAACGTGCCCGCCGCCTGACCCCGGACTTCCCGCACGCCCTACCGGGCCTCCAGACGACGTGCTTGGGCTGGCAGGCCACCAACCCGCGAGGCCCGCTGAACGGCGAGAACCTGCCGCCGATCCTCGGCGCGGCCGGGGCGAACGAGCTCCTGACGACCCGCGAGGTGGCATCCCACGTGCCCGGTTCGACGGTGATCGAGTTCCCCGGCGTCTACCACGGCCTCTACATGGCGGCGGGCAACCGCTGCGTGATCGACCACGCGAACCGCTACTTCACCGACGCGACCCTCCCGCCGGAAGGCACCGTCTGCGAAGCCTGATCAGGGGCGAGGCGCGCAGAGCCCCATCCCGAGGTAGCGCTGCGCGCCGAGCAGCACCGGCCCGTGCACCGGTGTCGGGAACTCCAGCAGTACGTGCATGAACGGCCGCGGCCCCTTCTCCTGCCGAGCCAGATCCCGCCGCCCGAGGAACGCGCCGCCACGCAACATCGGATCACGCCCAGCGGTGACGGACGTCGGCTCAGGCAGCCCGGCGCGCAGGCAGGCGCGGCCGATCTCGGCCTCTTCCTCGCTCCGGCCGGAGAACCGGTCGAGCACCATCGGCGTCACGCTGGCCCACCGCCGCGACCGCCGAAGCCACCACTGCGCATCCAACGGCGTCCCCACAACACTGCGCCGCCGCAACCGCAAGTGCGCACCGGACAGCCGGAGCTGGAAGCCCGCCGCCAGCGCAGAACCAACGGCTTCGGTCAGGTCCGCCCGATCCTCGGGAACCAGCACCCCGACACCGAGCACATCGCCGGTGGCGTCGGAATGACCGGCGTCGATCAGCGGCAGATAAGCGACGTGCGGCTTCCCATCGGCGCCGTGCCCGCTGATCTCCGGAGGAATCGGATCGGCCACCCGGCTCATCACGGTCTTCCGAAGGCACACGGCGACAGCACCGGCCATCCGCCCCCGAACCGAGATGTGCTGCGGAAACGCAAAAGTCGCGATCACACCGAACCACCTCGGAATCCCAGAGCGCAGCGTCGCCGATCATTTCCCAGAGCCAAGCTAGCACCATTCAGCGCGCGCAAAATCGTGCACGGCAGGATCCTGACAAAACACAACGGATTGGTATCGAGATCACCGAACCGGCAACACCAACAGCACATCTTCAGGACCGCGCGAAATAAGGCGGTTAATCGGGAACAGCTTCAGAGAAAACAGAAAAAGCAGCCCGTGGTTAACGTTTGAGCATTCGCCTTCTGGTTTCACACGCGTTCTTCCCAGCATCTGCAGGTCGGTCACAACACCCCTTGCAACACTCCAACCGGATTCCAGCAAACGGGCCCGCCTCTGAACCGCCCGCCCACCGGACGGCGGTAACGGTCGAACGCCGTTCAGACGTGCGAAGGCGGCCCGGCCGCCCAGCAGCAGATGCCGTGGCGTCCGGGCCGCTTCACGTTCAGGTCAGGGTCGCGGGGTGCTGTAGATGATCCGCTTGTCCGGGTGTTCCGTCACTGTCCAGAGCTCGTTCTTGCCCGGCCAGAAGGACAGGTCCTCCACGCCGATCGCCACTTCTTGTTCCGTGCTGTCCGTGGTCAGGACTCCGATTCCCTTGGCCGCTTGGAGGTAGCCCGGGCCGGTGTCTCCGTTTCCGGTGCTGCTCAGGTACCAGCGGCCGACGGTCGACACCGCTCCCTGGACTCGGGGCTTGGGGAGGCGGTGGGCCGCCGTTGCTCGCCACTTGCCGTCCGCGTCCAGCTTGGGTTTGCCCGTGTTGCCGTCCATGGGCCATTCCGCGACCCGGCCGTAGGTGTTCGGGTCGTCCTGCTTCGCGCAGTACTCGCCCGTCACCAGGGCGTCCGGGGTCGGGCTGCGGTCCAGGGCGAGGTAGGAGAACTTCTGCGGGCCGCTCGGGTTGCACTTGTGCTCCGCCGGGAAGTCCGCCAGGCCGCCCGGGTTGGAGTAGCCCGCGACCTGGGGCATCACGTAGCGGTAGCCGTAGCTGTAGTACTTGCCGCTCTGGCGGCCCATCTGCTTGCCGTCGGTGACGTCGCCGTTGGTGGCAGACTTGATGTCGAAGATGTAGCGCATGTCGAACACGCGGATGCCGCGGCGGGTGTCCGCCAAGTACAGGTAGTTGCCGTACCAGGCGATTCCGCCCGCGTGGACGGCGCTTCCGTCACCGGCCTGCGGCGTCGTCAGCGCCTCGTAGCTCGGGTTGCCGTAGGTGTTGGTGTACGGGTAGGCCAGCAGGACGTGCTGGTAGTTGCCCGTGGCGGGGTCGAGGAACGACACCCGGGCGCCCTTGACCGGATCCGTCTGCTTGTCGTACCAGCTGACCAGGATCGCCTGCTTGGTGCCCCACTGCTGGTCTTCCTGGGCGTCGGCGACCGTGGTGATGCCCTGCGGCATCCACTCCGTGGTCGCGTTGTCTCCCGCGTTGAAGCAGAACTTCCGCGTCAACGGCCACTTCATGGTGTCCAGCGCCGGGGACGTGCAGTCGGCGCCCTTCGGGGCGTCGGTGCGGTTCGCCTGCTCCAGGATGTTCTGCACGCCGAGCTTGGGCAGTTCCGCGTCGAGCTGGTCGACGATGCCCTGGAGGTTGCCGTTGGTGGGCTCCAGCACGAAGTCCGACAGCGCCGGTGGCGTGGCGGCTGCCGAGGCCGATGCGGGTAGTGCTGCGGTCGTCATCGCCGCGGCCAGGGCCACGGCGGTCACCAGATGTCGCTTGCCCACGTGCGTCTCCTCACTGCAGGGACATCGAGATCAAACCTGTGTATTTTGCCCTGTTCTCCCGGAAAAAGCAGCACCGCGAACCGTCTGGCTCAGCGCGATGTTCTGGGCCGTTCGCGGGAACTTTCCCATCAGCCGCCGCATCCAAGCAGTAGGCTCTGCGACGGTAGGAAGGGACGGGATGGCGGGCGAACTCGACGAGGAGATCGCGCAGCGCTACGCCCAGCTCGGCGAGGAGCTGGACGACGAGACCGCCTACCAGCTGCTGGTGGAGCTCGCGGATCTGCTGCTCCAGCGGGCGCAGAAGACCGGCACCGACGTGGACGAAGTGCTCACGGTCGCAGGCAGTCTCCTCGAAGTCCTGGCCGAGGACTCCCCCGCTCGCGCGGCACCTCTGTACCAGCTCGGGCTCGCGCACGCCCTGCGCGGCGAGTGCGGCGATACCGCCGAATTCCGCACTGCGGTGGGCTATTTGCAGCAGCTCCGGCCGTTGGTCGACGATCCGGAGATCATCGGGCGGATCGGCCTCATCACCGGTCAGATGGTGCTCAGCCTGACAGCGTTCGAGCACGTCGACTCGGCTCTCGCCGATCTGAGCACCGCGTTCGAGCAGCTGCCGGAATCGCCGCTGCGGTCGCAGATCCGGTTCGTGCGCGGGTCGATGCACCTGACCCGGTTCATGTCCGCCGGGGGCGACGACTCCG
The DNA here is from genome assembly GCF_003635025.1 of Saccharopolyspora antimicrobica. GTDB lineage: Bacteria > Actinomycetota > Actinomycetes > Mycobacteriales > Pseudonocardiaceae > Saccharopolyspora > Saccharopolyspora antimicrobica. The sequence goes on from NZ_RBXX01000002.1 coordinate 1,156,880, forward strand.
AGCACCGGGCCGCGGTGGAGGATCTGACCGCGGGTCTCCGGGAGCTCGACGATCCGCACGCCGTCGACAGTTGCCACACCGGCCTCGCCTACCTGCTGCTGACCAGGAACATCCCGGCCGAGCTCCGGCACGGGCAGCTCAACGCCAGCATGGTCAACGGGCTCACCCTGCAGGTTTCACCGGAGGAACTGGCCGAAGCGCGCGAGCACCTGGAGGCGATCGCCGACACCTCGGACGGCTCCATCATGATGCTGCGGACGCTGGTCAGCGCCGCCAGCAAGACCGACGAGTCGACCGCATCCGACTGGGAAAACGCGATCGACGATCTCGATCGAGTCTCCCGTTCCTGGGACGAGGACCTGCCGGGCAGACCGGAGATCGACGCGCTCCAAGCCGCGATGGCCGCGAAGCTCGCCGAGGTCACCGGCGATGCCGAGGACACCGACACGGCCACCGCCCGGATCGCCGAGGCCGCTGCGGCGCTGCCCGCCGATCACCCGATGCGGCCGCTGCTGATCAGCGGACTGCGCGCCACCGCGCGGATGTCCGGCAGCAAACCCGAGGACCTCACCGCCGACGAGCACGCCGCCATCGTCCGCCGGCTGGAACAGGCGCTGGAGCACTTCGCCGACGACGATCCCGCGCGCGCCGAGGTGATCACGCCGCTGGCCAGCACGCTGCTGATCTCGTCCGCCTTCGACCGCTCCCGACAATCCCTCGGCAGGGTGCGGGAGCTCGCCGAGCAGGCGGTGCGGCGCGGCGAGACCGATCCGCTCAACGCCGGGATCAACCACTTCCTGCTCGCGGCCGCCGAAGGCGTTCACTCGATCAACTCCCGCGACACCGCTGCCGCCAGCGCCTCGGTGGAGCACCTTCGCCGCGCCGATGAGCTGCTGCCCGCCGACCACGGTCTCCGGCCGCTGCTCGCGCCGTGGCTGAGCTCGCTGCTCATCCAGCGGTACATGGCGTTCGGCAGCCAGGAGGACCTGGAGGCCGCCCGGTACTTCGCCTCCGGTTCCGGGCACGACCAGCACGCCGTCGCGCGGTTCGCCGAAGTGGCACGGCACATCTCGCCGCACTCGATGGACGCCGAGAAGGCCGAGCGCATGGAGGCCGAGTTGAGCGCGCTACTCGACGACCTCCCCGAGGACGACTGGTTGCGGCCACGGGTGTCGAGCATGCTCGGGTCGGTCCAGCTCATGAAGAGCGTCGTCTCCGGTTCCGCCGCGGATCCCGCTGCCGCCGACGCCGTGCTGGAAGCGCTGGACCAGGTTCCCGAGCACCACCTCGACCACACCAACGAAGTGCTCGGCGCCGCGATGACGTGCATCGGGCAGGGCACCGCCACTCGCGATGTCTCCATGCTCAACCGCGGTATCGCGATGATGACCGAGGTGTGCGCCAAGCCCGACCTGCACCCGCGAGAGCGGCGGGGCGCGTTGGAGGGCCTGGGCATCGCGCTGCGGGCCCGCTACGAGATCACCCGCTCGACACGCGATCTGAACAACGCCATCAACCGGTTCGAGCAGATCCTCCGCGAGTTCGAGCCGGAACCGGGCGCGTTCGAGACCGCGAACCTGCTGAACTCCCTGGCCGACAGCTACTTCACCCGTGGCGACAGCGCGCGCCGCGACCAGCAGCGCGCGGTGTCCAACGGGTTGGCGTCGCTGCGGGAGCGGGCGCGCAACGTGCTGCTGCAGAACAGCCCCCGGCGGGCGTTGGAGACCGCGAACACCGCGACCGGTGAAGCGACGGAGGTCAGCCACTGGTGCTTGGCCGTCGGGCAGCCGGAGGCCGCGGTGCAGGCGTTGGAGCTGGGGCGCGGCATGGTCCTGCACGCCTCGACCGTGGAGGCGAGCATCCCGACCCTGCTCCGGGAGCACGGGCACGGCGAACTGGCCGAGCGGTGGGAGGCCGAAGCGCCCGAAGAGCGACCGTGGGACGTCGGAAGTGCCGGTGTGATCAGGGTTTCCGATGCCGATCTGCCCAGCGATCTCCGGTATCGGGTGTTGCGCGCGCTCGAACCTGTTGAGGCGCAGTTGCTTTCGCCGCCACCGGTGGAGGAGATCGCCGCCGGGTTGCGCGCTTCGGCGACCAGGGCGCTGGTGTACCTGCTGCCCGGCGTCGTCGTGCTGGTCACCGCTGACGGTGAGGTTCGGCAGGTGATGTCTCCGCAGCTCAAGGAGGACGGGCCGGTCGCGCGGTTCGACCAGGCGCAGCGGGAACGCGCTCGTGGGAAGGACGTCGAGGAGGAGTGGCGAACCGCGCTGGCGGACGTGTGCGACTGGGCTTGGGCGGCGGTGCTGAACCCGGTGCTGGATCTGCTGGCGGGTTCCGGGCCGCTGCGGATCGTGCTGGTTCCGGTGGGCAAGTTCGGCGCCGTGCCGTGGCACGCCGCGCGACGGCGGGTGCCGGGCGGCAAGGTCCGGTACGCCTGCCAGGACGCCGTGATCTGCTACGCCGCTTCGGCACGGCAGTTCCTCGAAGCCGGTCGGCGGGAAGCCCGGCCCTGGGACAGCGAGCCCGTGCTGGTGCGGATGCCGGAGCTGCACTGGACCCAGCACGAGATGGGCCACATCCACCGCACGCACTACTCGCACGGCCCCTACCTGGGCAAACCGCGCGATCCTCGGCGCCGGGACCGGCAGCCGCCGCCGAAGCCCGCCGACGTGCTGGCGCTGCTGCCCAGCGCGTCGATGCTGCACCTGGCCTGCCACGCCGTGCCCGCCGAGCTGCCGGTGGAATCGGCGCTGCTGCTGGGCTCGCGGGAAGTGCTCCCGGTGCAGGACATCCTGCGGCAGTCGCGGGACAAGCCCGCCGGGGCGCTGGTGGTGCTCGCGGCCTGCGCCAGCGATCTGACCGACCGGCAGCACGACGAGGTGCTGACGCTGTCCACCGCGTTCCTCGCCGCCGGGGCCGTCGGGGTGGTCGGGACCCGGTGGGAGGTGGTGGACCTGCCCACTGCCATGTTCATGATCGTGTTCCACCACTACCTCAACGCCGGCTACCCCGATCCGGCGAGCGCGCTGCGGGCCGCGCAGCTGTGGATGCTCGACCCGCGGCGGCGCCCGCTGGACGGGATTCCCGGGGAACTGGGGGCTTTCTTCGCCGAAGTCGACCCCAGCGCGCCGCAGCACTGGGCAGCATTCACCTATCAGGGCCGATGAAGAAGGGAACCCGATGGCGACGTTCGGCATCGACCTCGGCACGACGCACTCCTGCATCTCCTACGTCGACGAGACCACCCGCCCGGTGATCGCCAAGAGCGCGATCGGCGAGGACACCACGCCGTCGGTGGTGTACTTCGAGCGGCCGGGCAGCGCGCTGGTCGGCACCGCGGCGAAGAACTCCGCGCTGCTCGCCCCGCACCTGGTGGCGCAGCTGGTCAAGCGGGACATGGGGCGCGAGGGCGTCGAGTTCACCTACCACCGCGAGCGGTACACGCCGGAGAAGATCTCCGCGCTCGTCCTGCGCGAGCTCGCCCGCGCCGCCGAGGAGAACACCGGTCTGGAAGTGCGTGATGTGGTGATCACGGTGCCCGCCCACTTCGGCATCGCCGAGCGCGAAGCGACCCGCCGGGCCGGCGAGATCGCCGGGCTGACCGTGCTGGACGTGCTCGCCGAGCCGGTCGCCGCCGCGCTGCACCACCACGTGCTCGACGACGCTCCGGGAACGCGGCACGTGCTGGTCTACGACCTGGGCGGCGGCACCTTCGACACCACCGTCATCCGGGTTTCCGGCGATGACGTCCAGGTGGTGTGCACCGACGGCGACGGCGAGCTGGGCGGCGCGGACTGGGACCAGCGGATCGTGGACCACCTGCTCAGCACGTTCCGCGACGCGCACCCGAAGCTGGATCCCAGCGCCGACGAGCTCGCCATGCAGGAGTTCGCCGACCGGGCCGAAGAGGTCAAGAAGGCGTTGAGCGCCACGATGTCCCGCAACGTCGCGCTGCGCGCCTCGGGTGCGGCGGTCAACGTGAAGTTCACCCGGGAGCTGCTGGAGGAGCTCACCGCCGACCTGCTCGATCGGACCATGGCGATCACCGGGCGGATCATCGACACCGCGCGTCGCAAGGGCGTCGAGCGGTTCGACGAGGTGCTGCTGGCCGGTGGCATGACCCGGATGCCCGCGGTCTCGGCCGCGTTGGAGGAGCGGTTCGGGCTGACCGCGCGGCTGTCCGAGCCCGACCTCGCGGTGGCCAAGGGCGCCGCGCTGTTCGCGCTGATCAAGCAGGCCAAGGGCGGTTCGGCACGGCAGCTGGGCATCACCGAGGCCGATGCCGCGGCGATGGCCCGCAAGCGGGTGGCGACCGTGGTGCCCCGGGCGTTCGGGGTCAAGGCCGTCGATCCGCGCGATCCGCTGGCGCTGACCGATCCGGTCCGGGCCCGGCAGATGGTCGCGCACCTGCTGCAGCCCAACACCCAGCTGCCCGCCGACACCGGCCCGTTCCCGTTCCAGACCGCCATCGACAACCAGCGGATGGCCGAGATCGAGGTCTGGGAGCAGGCCGGGCCGACGCCTTCCGACGATCTGGCCGACAACACCAAGGTCGGGCACGGCATGCTCACCGGCATCCCGGCGCGACCGGCGGGCTGCCGGATCGAGATCACCTTCGCCATGTCCGAGACCGGAGAGCTCACCGTGCACGCCGAGGAGAAGGAGACCGGCAACGATGTGCGCTTCGAGCTCAACATCGGCGGCGCGGACCGCAAGTCCGTGGCCAGGGCCCGCACCGACATCGCCGGTCACTCCGTCAGCGGTTAGGAGAGCGATTCCAGTGGAAAGTGCGGATCGACGGCGTGCCGGTGCCCGACACGCGGGTGCCGGTGGACGACTGTCCGCAATTTCAATGGAAATCGGACGTCTGATTTCCATTGAAATTGCGGCAGGGAGGTCGCGGTGAGCCAGCAGAAGATGTTGGACGCGCTCACCGCCGAGTGGGACGACGTGGCCGACCGGCTGGACCCGGAGACGTTCACCAGGCTGGTCTCGCTGATCGCCGAGCTGCAGGACGCCGACGCCGACACCTCCGCGATGGTCACCGAGGACATCGCTTCGCTCCTGGGCGACGTGCTGCCCGTCGAGCACCCGGTGCGGCGGGCGCTGGCCGAGCCCGTGTCCAGGTTCCGCCGTCCCGAGGTGGACTGGGACCGGCTGAGCACCGGGCTGCGCGACCGGCTGACCGGTTCCGCGCCGAGCCCGCGGCTGGACCAGCTGCTCGCGGTGGAATCCCTTGACGCGCAACAGCTCTCGGCCCTCGGCACCGACCCCGCCGACCCGGACCTGATCCGGCTGCCCGCCGAGGGCGGTGACCGGTACCCGGCGTTCCAGTTCGACGCCGACGGCACACCGCGCGCGCTGGTGCGCACCGTGAACCGGCACTTGCGGGTCACCGAGGACCCGTGGGGCGCGGCGGACTGGTGGCTCGGCCCGAACGACTGGCTGGGCGGGATCCCGGCGCGGCTGATCGGCCAGGTCGACGACACCGCGCTGATCGACGCCGCCCGCGACGAGTCGGCGGAGGTGTGAGCATGCCGCAGGCCACTCCGCCTCAGCAGTACGAGGCCACGCCGAACCGCTACGTCCTGCGCACCGACACCGCGCTGTTCCGGCTCCACGAGCGCAGGCGGCACGCCGCCGAGTTCAAGCCCGCGCACGTGAGCTTCGGCTCGCTGGGCGGCCGGTTCGACGGCACTCCGGAAGACCCGTTCCCCAGCTATTACGCCGGATTGCACGTGACGACGGCGTTAGCCGAGGTGCTGCTGCGCAACCTCGGGTTCGGCGCCGACGGGCAGCGGCTGATCCGCCGCGCGCAGATCGCCGGGCGGCGGTTCAGCGCGGTGCGCGCGAACCGGGAGCTGACGCTGGTCAGCCTGCTGGACGCACCGGATCTGGCGGCGGTGGCGCAGGATTCCTGGCTGGTCGACGCCGAGGGCCGCGACGCCTACCCGCACACCCGGCGGTGGGCGGTGTGGATCCGCTCGCAGGCGCCCTGGGCTGACGGGCTGATCTGGCCCTCGAAGCGGGACACCGGCAAACCCGCCGTGGTGCTCTTCGGCGATCGGTGCGCCGATGCGCTGGCCGATGCGGAACCGGAGCTGCAGATCGACCTGGACACGCCGATCGGCGAGGCCTGGCTGACCAAGATGCTCGCCCCGTACCGCGCCGGGGTCGCGCCGAGCCCGAACTAGTCGAGCACGTAGGGACTTCGCGCTGCCGCCCTGCTCCGGACGTCCTCGGGCAGCTCCGGGACGTCCACCAGCCGCGGCAGCAGTTCGGGCTGCGTGGTCAGCGCCCGGAACACCGTCCCGATCGTCACGTCGTGATCGGGCCGGTGCTCGACGTCGATGGCGTCGCCGGTGCTGATGCTTCCCGGCGCCACCACGCTCAGGTAGGCGCCGGGAACGGCCCGCTGGACGAAGGTCTTCACCCAGCCGCTCCGGTTCAGCCACACGGCGAAGGTCCGGCACGGGATACGGGGCACGGTCACCTGGAGCACGACGTCGCGGCCGATCCGCCACCGCTCCCCGATCAGCGCGCCCGTGACGTCCACGCCGCTCGTGGTGAGGTTCTCGCCGAACGCGCCGCACCGCAGCGCGCCCAGCTCGGGCTCCCACTGGTCGAGGTCTTCGCGCGCGTAGGCGTAGACGGCCTGGTCCCAGCTGCCGTGGTTGGCCGTGTCGCAGATCGTGTCACCGGCCAGCCCGCTACCGCCGGCTCGCGGCTCCCGCACCGCGACCGGCGTGTGCAGCGGGCGTTTGTCGATGCCGCTCTGCCCGGACTTCGCGGCGAGCGGACGAGCGATTCCGACGTTGACCGAGAGCGCGAGCATGCCCCGAACGCTAGGCCCGCGGCCGACACCCGCTCAACCGCTTTTCCGGGACGTTCGGCTCGGGCACCCGGAATCCAAGCGGGCGCTGAGATTCCGCCGCCCAGAGCCCGGAGCACCGTTCTTCAGCGCTGGGACCAGGTTCCGCCGTGCTGGAGGTGCAGCCACTCGCGCGCCCAGGCGCGGGCGCCGATCCGGCGGGCGAGGCCCTGGGTCGCCCTGATCAGCGCGAAGCAGGTCAGTTCCGCCACCAGGAGGACGAGCAGGGCCGCGAAGACGGCCGAGGTGGCGATCGAGCCCGAGCTGGGCGGTTGCGGGACCCGGTCGCCCGCCTGGTCGACCCACACCGTCACCGTCTCACCGGCCGAGGCGCTGGCCGGGACCTGGACGTTCGCGCTGTGCGTGCGCAGGCCGACGCGCCATTCCGCGACGGCGGTGGAGCTCAGCGCGTCGTGGCTGTAGACCTCGGAGACCGGGATGTTCATCTCCGGCCCGGTGGCCAGCACCGCCTCCACCGGGCGGGTGGTCTCCGCCGATTCCGCCGCGCGCCGGGTGAGATCGGTGTGCAGCGAGGCGCCGAACATGCCCGCCACCGGGACCATGATCAGCGCCGCCATCAGCAGCAGGACCGTGATCCCCGCCGCGAGCCGGTCGATCGGCCTGCGCAGCGGGTTCCGGTTCACACCCAGCGCGTTCACCAACCAAGCTGCGTGCGCTTGCAGCGCCGCGACCATGCCAACCTCCAGACTGCCGGTGCACCGTTGCGCCGCGGACCACCCTCGCGTGGTCGTGCTCCGATGGTTGTGCGCGGCAACCTCCACGCGAAGTATCCCCGCCCAGAGCCCCATTGTTATCGCAACGTGACCACCCATACACCAACGGTGCAGCGGATCACGTTTTCACCATCGGGCATTTCGGCAATCGAGCAGCATTCCCGGCAGCCGGTCAGGAGAAGAACGCCGAGAAGAACCCGCTGAGCGCCGAGTAGCCGCTGAGCAGCAGCGCGATCGCGAAGGTGCCCACCAGCGCCCAGCGGAACGCCAGGTAACCGGTCGGTGGCCGGTCGTTCATGCTCCCACCGCCTTCTTCTCGTCGTCGCCGAGCGGGAACCCGCCGCGGCCGAGCAACCACCGGAACGGCGCGGCCGGGGTCATCCGGTGCCCGGGCCGGGTGCCGAGGACCGAGGACACCACGAAGAAGCGGACCTCGGCGAAGTCCCGCTCCGCGGCGAGCACCAGGTTGTCCAGGCCCGCGGTGACCAGCCACTCCCGAACCGCGCCCGCGCACAGGTCGGCCGCCCACGGCACGTCGGTCAGCAGATCGGCCTTGACCACCGCGATCGCCAGCGCGCGCTTGCCGGTCTCCACGCCGTAGTCGCGCAACCGCCGCGCCGTGACGTGGTAGACCTGCTCGGGATCGCCGCTGGCCGGGTGGGCCTCGGCGAGCCGGGACTCCAGGTGGCCGCCGAGCTGGTCGCGCACCCAGCCGATGGTGAACGGGTCGATCACGAACACCAGGCCGCCCGCGTGGTCGAGGAACTCCAGCTCGCTGTTGTCCTCGCGGTCCAGGAAGAACTCGCCTGCCGCGTCGAACAAGTGCAGCAGCGCCTGGCCCCGGGACTTGACCAGCTGCACGGTGATCGCCGCGGGCAGCTGCCCGGCCGGGGTCTTGGTGGTGTCGGCACCGCTGCTGATCAGCTGCTCGCCGTGCTGGAAGGCCTGCCTGCTGCTGTCGTCGACGAAGTCCGTCCGGACGCCTTCGGCCGCGGCCAGGTCCCGCAGCGTCACCAGGCCCGCGTGCACCAGCCTGGTCTTGCCCGCCGACACCGGGCCGAACACCGGCACCCGGATGTCGGTGACCGCGCCGGAGCCACCGCGCAATGGCCGGTCGCAGCGCTGGCAGCGCCCTTCCAGGTGCCGGGACGCCCGCAGCACCGTCGTCGGCAGCCGCTCGCCGCAGCCGCACCTGCGCCGGATCGCGCCCAGCAGACCGGGCCGGATGTCGTGGTGGACCGTCTGACAGCCGTTGCACCGGTAGGCGGGCACGGACATCACGTGGTAGCAGGTCGGGCAGCTGGCGCTGGCCCGGCGCAGGCCTCGAACGGTGTTGTCGTAGCCGCGCATGACCCCGATCGCGGCACCCCAGCCGATCCAGCCCAGGAGCAGCACCACGGCACCGAAGAGCAGGCCCTGGAAGGCACCCAGCGCGCCGCCGAACAGGAAGGGCGGCCCGAGGAAGACGACCAGCCCGACGCGGAACCACCGCTGTGCGCCGAGCTGTCCGCGCACGAACGCCCACCGCCAGCCGCGCGCGACCAGCCCGCCCCAGCCGCGGAGGATCGCCATCAGGTCGCGGCGCCACTGCACGACCAGGTAGCCCGGCCAGGCCCAGTCCCGCGGGAACGGGCCGTGCTGCGCGCGCATGCCGGCCGTTCCGCCGACCACCTGGTCCGGGGTGACCAGGACCGGCCGCTCGGGGCCGCGGCCGAACAGCGTCAGCGCCGCGGTGACCAGGGCCGTGCCCGCACCGGCGAGCGCAAGCAGCGGCGACAGCGCGGTCACCACCGCGGACATCAGCATCAGGACGACCGCGCCGCCGAACAGCACCGCGAGCGCCAGGACCAGGTAGGGCACGTCAGCGCTCCCGTCTGCCGAAGAACCGCCGCGCGACCTGGCGGGTGCGCGCCTGCTTCGGCTTGCGCTGGGCGGTTTCGCGCAACCACTCGTGCCACACCGTGGCGTGCTCGGCCTCGATGCTGCGCAGCAGCTTGCTGATGCGCCGGAAGTCGGACTGCTTGTGCGCGTGCATCCAGGCCTCCAACTCGCGGTCGAAGGCCGCGCGCACCGTGCCGGTGGCGTCGTCGGACCAGGCGGCCACGAACGCCAGCACCACGGCGCGATCCCGCAGGTCCGGATCGGCGTTCTCGTCGTTCCACACCGCGGGCAGCTCGCGGACCAGGGTCTGCTGGAGCTGTTCGCCGCTGCTGACCACCAGTTCCGTCGCGGCCCGCGGCGGGCAGGCGAGCAGCGCTTCGACGACCTTCCCGGCGCGCGCGGCGAGCACCTGCTCCGCGATTTCGCCGGGGCTGCCCGCTTCCGCGCCCTTCCGCCGGAGCGTGCTCAGCCAGGCGCGCAGGCGCCCGTCGTCCTCCCAGAGCTTGCGCAGGTCCTGCCGGTCGCCGAGGTGGTGGCTGAGCACCCGCAGCACGTCGAGGTAGCGGCCGGACACCTTGGCCTTGCCCAGCACGCCGAAAGCCCGCTGCGCCAGGGCGTCCGACACCGCCGTGGACGGCAGCTCCGCGAGGAAGGCGGACAGCTCCACCAGCGTGGGCGCGGATTCGCCGAACAGCGCGTCGTACACCGCTTCCCCGGTGCCGGGCTGCTCGGGCTTGCGCAGCAGCCCGCGGAACACCTCGATGGTCTCCTGCCGCACCGAGCCACCGGCGGCCACTGCGGCGGACGCGACGGCGGCGTCCAGCGGCATGAACGGATCGCTGACGGTCGGAGCGAGCAGCCGCCACCAGCGCTCCTTGATCGCCGCGGCGACCTCGTCGCCCCACGGCCCTTCGAGCCGCCGCGCCAGCACGTCGCGCAGGAGGTCGACGAACTCCGCTCCGCACGTCCAGCTCGACGGATCGACACCGGCGTGCGGGTGCTGCGCCCACCACTCCACGAATCGCGCGGCGGGCTCGGCGAAGTTGCCCAGCCGGGGCTGCACGCCGAAGCGGGCCGCGGTGCGCAGCAGCAGGTCCATCCGCTCCGGCAGCACCGCGCCTGCCGCGCCCTCCACCAGCCTCGTGGCCCGCTCCACTTCGTCCCGGCGCCACCGGCTCTCCGCCAGCGGGGCCCGGTCGCCGGCGGGCGTGCCGCGGATGATCTCGCCGATCTCCGCGCGCAGCAGGGCGAACCGCACCTGCCCGGCCTGCTCCAGGTCGATCCCGGCGAGCCGCGCGAGCACGGGCACTCCGGGCTCGGCGGCGAGGACGGCGGCCAGCACCGGTTCCAGCACGTCCGCGGCGGACACCGCGGGCGGGGCGGCCAGCCACTCGGCCAGCGCCATCGCGGATTCCTGGCCGGACACCGGTTCCTCCAGCGCCAGCACGCCGGCGGCCAGCCGGTCGCCGTTGCTCGGGCGGGCCGCACCGCGGCCGCAGGCGAACTGGTGCGACAGCTCGATCGCGTCCACCACGTCGTAGGGATCGGCGCGGAGGAAGCGCGAGACCCAGTGCAGCGCGGAATCGCTGGCCTCGGCCTCCCGGTGCTTGCCGGTGACCAGGTTGAACACCGTGAAGTCGGTGTGCCGCTCCGGTTCGGCCAGCGAGCCCGCCCAGTCCGGGTGCAGCGCCAGCACCTCCTGCTCGCTGAACTGCGGGTTGGTGGCGAACACCCGGAACCCGACGCGCAGCGCCCGCTCCTGCGGCAGCAGCAGCGTCGCGGCGGCGATCCAGCGCATCACCGCCGCCGGGTCCTCGCTGATGAACACCACGCGCGGCGCACCTTCGTCGTGCACCCTGTCCACCGCGGAATGCACTGCGAGCAGCCATAATTCGCCGTTCTGCTGCCCCAGCACCCACTCCCGCAGCGCTTCCACGCCGAACGGCCCGGCCTCCGGTTCGGCGGGCACGGCTGGGCATTCGGTGCTCGGCGCGGGCTCCTCCACCCACCACGGCGCGTCCCACAGCTGCGCCGGCCGGATCGGCCCGTAGAGCTGGGCGTTGGTGGTGACCAGCGCGTGGGTGAACTGGTTTCCCTCCCGCACACCGCCGGTCTCCGCGCCCAGGTACACGCCGCGAGCGGTCGCGTAGACGCCGTTGTGCACGTGGACCAGCGACGGCGGGTAGTCCTCCACCGGGCGCTTCTCCCGCATCCAGCCGACCGGTGCTTCGTACAGCGTCGAGCGCTGCACGACGGTCATCATCTCGTCGGTGGTGTCCGGTGAGACCGCCTGGAACTGGAACCCGGCGCCGCCGCGCAGGCCCTGGCCGGGACCGCAGTCGGTGTAGTACAGCGAGTGGAATTCCCGCGCGCTCATGCTCGGCTCCGTTCGATGACCTTGAAGTTGCTGAGCAGCCACAGCAGTGGTTCGTCCACGCGGAACGGTCGCACACCGGCCGGATCGATCTGCTTGCTGCCGTAGTCCGGTTCCGCGCCGAGCGCCGACACCGCGAAGTAGCGGAACGTCCGGTAGTGCGCCCGCAGGTGGGCGTCGATGTCGTCGGCGCCCAGCTCGGCCAGCAGCGCCCGCAGGTGTTCGTCGGTGTCCTGACCGGCGGCTTCGTCGTACTCCGGGCCGGTGCGCGGCGGGCGCAGCAGCGGGTGGTTCTCGCCGAGCATCCCGAAGAACGCGTCGATCTTGGAGAAGACCACCGCGATCGGCGTGCGAACCTGCTTGCCGTCGCCGAGTCCGGTGCTGGAGCGCAGCATCTCGGTCACGCGGTTGAGCACGTTGATCGGCGGCTCGGTGTCGCGGCGGCCGGCGTCGGGCACCGCGATCCGGTCCGCCGCGCCGGGTAACTGGAACGGGTCGAGCAGCACCACCAGCCCGTCCGAGGCTGTCAGGTAGGCCTGGCTGTTGACGAACTCCTGGGTCGTCATGTCCTCGCCCGCCGCGTCGTAGAACGACAGCGTGGTGGTCCTGTACACCCGCTTGCCCAGCTGGGTGCGCGGCTGCCGCCACTGCATCACCAGCGGCGTCCGGATGCCGTCGGCCGAGCTGGTGGTGGACTCGAACAGCGACTGGTCGCCGAACAGCGCCTGCTCGTAGCGCTCCAGCCACTGCGCGGTGCCGACCCCGGCCTGCTCACCGGTGAAGGCGATGTCGGCGTCGAAGCGGCGGCGGATGGTGTTGCGCAGCTCGTGCACGAGGACCGTGGTGTAGACGGTCTTGCCGGCGTTCTTGCCGCCGACCACGCCGATCAGCGGGCTGCCGCCGTCGGCGAAGTTGGCGGGCAGCGGCGTGTGGCAGACCGGGCAGGCGCGGATCCCGCTGGTGGTGCCGCAGTCCGGGCAGTCGGCCTTGCGCGGGCTGCGGCCGAAGCGGCCCGGCGCGGCGAAGGTCGGCCAGGTGGTGGCGGCGTAGCCGGTCAGCCGCTGCCGCTCGGGATCGACGGCCTTGCGGCACTTCTCGCGACCGGGCGCCGGCCGGCCGGTGCACTGGAAGCGCAGGTGGCCCACCGGGAACCGGTGGTAGCAGTAGGGGCATGCGACCTTGGCCATCTAGTCTTCCCTGCGCTCGTTGCGTTGTGCTCGACGCGATTTCAATGGAAATCGGACGTCTGATTTCCATTGAAATCGCGGAAGTCGTGCGCGGTGCCGGATGTGATCGGAGCACCGGCACCGCCCCGAGGACACTAGGTCACCTTCAGCTGGGTAACGGGCGGATCGACCAAGTCGATACCGGGTGTTGACACGAAGCAGCGCAGCCAGAACGGTTTCCGCTTCGGGAGTTCGACGGTGATCTCGACCGGGTCGTCGATCCGGTGCACCGCGCGGTGCACGACGTTCCCGTCGTCCGGCCGCAGCGGCATGACGCGACCCGGCGCGACGACCACCAGCACCTCGCACTCGGGCACCGGGAGATCGCTGGTGAGCACGATGCGCGCACTGCTCGGCCCGAACAGCCTGTTGCGCCGTTCCACCTGGTAGCCGACCTGCGCGGGTGGCCCGCTGACGGACAGTTCGCCGGGGTTGGACCGGTGCTCGCCGTCATCGGAGGTGGCGATCGAGACGACCCGCACGCGCGTCTCACCCGGCCCGGCGCCGATCCGGCAGCCGCCCTCGTCCTGGTACTGCTGCCGCGTCAGCCGCCGCGACCCGCTGTCCGAGGCGTTGTCCCAGGACACCTCGGCCATCCGCACGCCGTCGGGCCACACCCAGGACAGCACGAGCTCCCGCCCGAAGTGCCGCCCCTCCAACGAGGTCACGGGCGGCAGGGTCGGCACGACCCGCGCGCGGTGCCGCACCGCGATGGATTCCGCGCGGACCTCGGTGCCGTCCGCACGCCGGTAGCGCGCCGTCAGCAGGTACGTGCAGTCCAACTTGAAATCCACAGTGGAATCGCGGAAAGAGTTTCTGCCACTTGTGGAAACCGGCACCCCACCGGATTCGTCCCGCCGCACCACATCAACGCCGATGGCGTCGCGGTGCAGCTTCCAAGTGCCCTCCACCGCGCCCGAGCGGACCGAGATCTGCACCGCGTGCACCGGCGGCAGCACCTCGACGCTCACCGCGGCCGGCCGCGACCACGCCCCGTCCGGCTCCGCCGCGAACACCGCGTACCCCGCAGCCACCCCGGCCGCCGCGGCGGTGTCCACCACCGCGGTCTCCGTCCCCTCCGCGACCACGTCGCCGTCGGCGGCGTCGCCGGGCGTCCGCCCGCTCCGCCGCACCACCCGGTACCGGGTGCTCACGCCGTGGTCGGGCTGCGCCCGCCACGACAGCCGCACCCCGAGCCCTTCCGGCTGCGCCGTCAGCTCCGCCACCGGGCTCACCGGGATGCGCCGCACCTCCGCCGCTATCGCGTCGTCGTCGGCGGCCAGCCGCGATGCTTCGGTGAGCTGCCTGCGCGCTTCGCCTTCGGCTCCGCGCTCCAGCGCGCGATGTGCCGCTTCGCGCAGCGAGCGCACTTGCTCCGCGTGCCGGTCGACGGCCGCTTTCGCGGTTGCCGCCTCCTCGGCGTCGGCGATGCCGACCAGCGCTTGCTGGGCCGCCACCAGGTATCCGGCGGCGAGCAGTTCGGCAACCTTCGCCAGGCCGCTGACCTCGATCTTCGTCGCCCCGGCTTCGCTGAGCACGCTCACCACGGCCTGCCGGGCCTCGCCTTCCTCCAGCCCGGACTGGCGCAGCACGCGCAGCAGCGCACCGGCCGGCGCACCGTTCTCGCGGAGCCTGCGCACGTCGTCGAGCAGGTGGTACAGCGCCAGGAGGCGGAGGTCTGCCACGGAGTTGATCAGCCCGAGGGCCTCGCGCGCCGCACGGTTTCCGGAGCGCCTGTTCTCGCGATCGACAGCCGTCTGAACGGCTTTCGCACTCAAACCATCAGGATGTGCTGGCGTGCTTCGGAATTCGGTGAGCAGTGCGAAGCTGGTGAGCTTTCCGTGCAGCAGCTCGGGAAGTCCGGTGACCTCGGCGTCCTTCAGAAGTTCTTTCAGTCTGCGGAACAACGTTTCGGGCATCCCGGAGGTCTTCGGCAGGTCCAGCGGGACGGCCGTCCGCACCTTGGCCTTGGCCAGCGCTTTGTCCACTTCGGACGGCGCGAGCTGACCGAAGGCTTCGCGCATCGCCTCCAGCTGGCCCGGGGTGATGAGCCCGAGTTCGCCGAAGTTCGCCTTGAGCATCTGGGCGAGCTCGTCGATCTGGGCCTGCCCGGCGGCCGCACGCGCGTTGTGCCGCGCACGCCACCACGACATCCGCGACATCTCGTCGCCGTGCTCGCGGCGCAGTTCCTCGTCCTCGCGCAGGAACGCCTTGTAGACGCTGGTGGTGAAGCTGGACTTCGCGGTGGACTGGGCGCTCTTGTTCCAGTGCGAGCGCACCTGCGACAACCGCTGCGCCACGTCCGCGTCGGAGAAGTCCGGCCCGATCGCGTACCGGGTCAGCAGGTCGTCCGGTAATCGACCGCTGCGCCCCCGCAGCGGTCGGACCACGTCACGCTCGTACGCCTTCGGATCGAAGGGTTGCATCGGATCCCGTCCAGTCCCGCCTCTCCGCGATTCACAGTGGTGGTTGCGTTCGGCGGTTGATCTTGCGCTTCGCGGTTTCTCGTGGCTGGTTCGCGTCACGTTCCCCTGAGGTGCGGTTGATCAGCACTTGGGTTGACACGGCCACTCAGTCAGCCGGAGACGGTGATGCCCGCGATCTTCCGCGCGGCCGCCGCGACCTCCTCATCGCTGCGGACGCTGACGCGCACCTTGATGTCCAGCGAATTGCCGGTGGACGGCTCGGTGGCGGTCAGCTCCAGCAGGCCCTCGTCGTCGACGGTCATGCGGATGTTCACCGGGGACCCGACGGGCAGCGGCGGCAACCCGTCGATGATGCCCTTGCCCTCGCTGATCTCCTTGTTCTCCGCCAGATCCGGGCCCGCGACCACACCGGACTGCTCGTAGAGCTCGATGCTCACGCCGGTCTGGCCCTCCTCGACGGTGAACGCCTCCAGCGTGCGCTCCTCGGTGGGCAGCGAGTCGTTGGCGTGCACCAGGTG
This sequence comes from Saccharopolyspora antimicrobica, assembly GCF_003635025.1. Taxonomy (GTDB): domain Bacteria; phylum Actinomycetota; class Actinomycetes; order Mycobacteriales; family Pseudonocardiaceae; genus Saccharopolyspora; species Saccharopolyspora antimicrobica. Next base: position 1,172,910 of record NZ_RBXX01000002.1, read on the forward strand.
TCGGACCAGGAAGCGCTCGGGTTTGTTGCGCCAGTCCGGGTCGGAGGTGTCGACCAGCTTCACGCCGAAGGCCTTGGGCAGCACGTTGCGGGTCTGCTTGGCGGCCAGGTTCTCCAGCGCCCGCTCGGAAATACCGGTCTGCCTCGCGACCGCGCGCACCGCCTCGGAGACGCCCGCGGAGCCCTCCTCGGTGGCCTCCCGGTGCACCACGCGGCCCAGCGCGTAGAGCGCGGCGCCCTTGGCCACGGCCAGGTCCGGGTCGTGCAGCTTCGGGTCCCAGCCGAACTCGGCGCGCAGCCGCTCGGCGACCGCGGGCATCTTGGTGGCGCCGCCGACCAGCAGCACCTCGTCGATCTTCGCGCCGGGCTGCTTGGACTCCAGCGTGCCCAGCGTGCGCCGGACGATGTCGACGGTCTTGTCCAGCAGGTCCCGGGTCTCGGTCTCGAACTGCGCGCGGGTCACCTCCACGCGCGCGCTGACCCCGGCGCCGCGCAGCGCGACCGCGCGGGACTCGGCCTTGGACAGCTGCTTCTTGGTGTCCTCGGCGGTGGTGGCCAGCGACTGCAGGAACTCCTCGTCGTCCTCCACCTCGGTGCCGTCGGGCGCCTGCTCCTGGAACTTCGCCAGCAGGTGGTTGCGCAGCCGCAGGTCCCAGTCCGCGCCGCCGAGGTGGTCGTCGCCGTCGGTGCACACCACCACGATCTCGTCGGTGGACACCCGGATCACCGTGGTGTCGAAGGTGCCGCCGCCCAGGTCGTAGACCAGGATCGTCTTGTCGTCGGCCCCGGTGGTCGCCTCGTAGTGCAGCGCGGCGGCGACCGGCTCGGGCACGATGCCGATGACGTCGAGCCCGGCGATGGTGCCCGCCTGCTTGGTGGCGCTGCGCTCCTGCATGCCGAAGTAGGCGGGCACGGTGATCACCGCGCGCGCCACCTCACCACCGGTGTGCGCGGCGGCGTCCTGCGCGAGCTGCTTGAGGATCAGCGCCGAGATCGACTCCGGGGTGTAGGTGCTGCCGTCGAACTCGAACTCGGCGTCGCCGCCCATCTGCCGCTTGATCAGCGACACCACCCGGTCCGGGTCGATGATCGCGGAGTTCTTCGCCACCGAACCGACCACCACGTTCGACTCGTTCTCGAAGAACACCACCGACGGCGTCGTCTCGCTGCTGTCGGTGTTGCGGCACACCGAGGGCCTGCCGGTCTCGTCGACGTAGGCGATGGCCGAATAGGTGGTGCCCAGGTCGATGCCGAACACCTGCAGATCGCCGTCAGACATCAGCGTTCATCCCCTCTGCTCGCGGGCTGTCCCCGGTGGTCGCGCTCCAGCGGTACACGTGCACGCGCGCGGGAACGGTCACGCGGTCGGTCGTGGTGTCGAGGTAACCGTCGGAGACCACCAGCGCGATCCGCTCGTGCTGGTCGGGCGCTTCGGCCGGGAGGATCTTGACGGCCCGGTGCTCGCGGGCGGAGAACTCGGCGCCGACCTCGGGCCGGATCGGTGCGCTGCCGCAGCGCTCCAGCGCCTGCTCGGCGCTCAACGCGAAGGACTCCAGCAGGTCGGCGACCTGCTCCCGGGTCGGTTCGGGCGGCAGGGCTCGGGCCTGGTGCAGCAGGTCCTTGCGGAGGTTCTGCAGGTCGGTGGTGATCGGGCGCAGCAGCAGGTTCTGCTCCCCGGCGCGCAACCGCTCCACCTCGGCGTGCAGCTTGTCGATGACGCGCTCCCGCGCGGCGGCCCGGTCGTGGTGCTCGCGGATCTGCTCGGCGAGCGCGGAAACCGCTCCGGTCAGCTCGGCGACCGGATCGGCCCCGGGTAACTCCTCGGCGGGCTCGTCCGGCGCGGCGGGTACCGGATCAGCGGTTTCCGGCACCGCGGTTTCCGGCGCGTCGGCAGGCGCGAGAACCGCAGCCTCCTCGCGCTGTTCGTCCTTCTCTGGCTCGTCGCGCATCGCTTCGCCCGCCTCGTTGCTCACCGTCGTCGCACGGGTGACCGGCCAGTTCGGTGACCGGATGATGATCACCAAGACTAGTCCTGTCCCACCCGGGCCGGAGTGGGATTTCGGCGACTTCGACGGCGCAGCGGCGCGAACGGTTCCGCACCACGTTCAGCGCAAGACCCGTGAGCACTTCCCGGTGCTGTGGCAACAGGAAGTGCTCACGGGGCCTGACCTGCGACGGAGAGTGGGCTGCGGCGATCGGGGCGATGACCGCCGCAGCCCGCGTGCTCACCGCAGGGCGAGCACGTCTTCGGTGTACACCCGCCGCTCGAGGATCACGCCCTGCGCGAAGTTGCGCTCGACCTCGGCGATCTCCACCGGGTTCGGGTTCGGGTTCTTGCAGCTCGGCCCGGCGCTGGCGCCCGACATCAGGTCCTCGCACAGCCCGGTGCGGTTGTCCGGCAGGCCCAGGATGTGGCCGAGCTCGTGGGCCGCGATGCGCAGCGTGTCGTGCCCCTCGTTGACCGCCTGGCGGCCCATCCAGACCCGGCCCTTGCCGAGGCCGATGACCTCGGCGCGCGGCCAGCCGTTGTCGGCGAGCACCACGACGTCGGCGGCACCGCCGGTGGCCGGTTCGAAGCGCACGTTCTGCACGTGGTCGTTCCAGATCTGCGCGCCCGCGTCCACCACGTCGCGGAACTCGGCGGCCTGGCTCGCGTCGTAGGTGACCACCCGCACGTTCGCCTCCGGGGCGGCCGAGGCCACCACCGGAAGGCCCAGCGCGAGCAGGAAAGCGATGAGCAGACCGACAACGGGCCGCAGCGTTCTGGGCAGGTTCATCTGCACCAACCTCCTTAGCCGTCCGGATCACGGTGCTCCAGAACGTATTGCGGCCGGTCATCGCCGAGGCCGCGGTGGCGTAGAAATGCCACTGCGCGAAATTGCCGGATAGCCGCCGCGGAAAAGCTGGGGAAAGCAATTCCGGATCGAATCCGACACACCGCCCGCATGTCGTGCGATCCGGTTTCCGCTGGTGCGGACCGCATTTCCCAACCGCACCGGAAAACCGGTGGCAGCACCGGCGCGAACCGTTCATGTTGCGCGACACTCGAAGCACCCGAAGCGTTCCAGGAGGCAATCGGATGACCGATCAGCTCGAACCCGTGCCGACGGACTGGCAGCAGGCGCTGGCGATCGTCGCGCACCCCGACGACCTGGAGTACGGCTGCTCCGGCGCGGTCGCCGCCTGGACCGCCTCCGGCCGCGACGTCGCCTACCTGCTGGTGACCCGCGGGGAGGCGGGCATCGACGGCGTGGCACCGGAGGAGGCCGCGCCGCTGCGCGAGCTGGAGCAGCGCGCGAGCGCCGCCAAGGTCGGCGTGCACTCGGTGGACTTCCTCGACCACCGGGACGGGGTGATCGAGTACGGCCCGGAGCTGCGCCGGGACCTGTGCCGTGCGATCCGGGAGCACCGGCCCGGCCTGGTGATCACGCTCAACCACCACGACTCGTGGGGGCCGGGCAGCTGGAACAGCGCGGACCACCGCGCGGTCGGCCGGGCCGCGCTGGACGCGGTCGGCGACGCCGGGAACCGCTGGATCTTCCCGGAGCTGGTCGAGCAGGGCTACGAACCGTGGCAGGGCGTCCGCTGGGTCGCCGTCGCCGCCTCGCCGCACCCGACGCACGCGGTGGACATCACCGATGTCCTGGAGCACGGGGTGGCCTCGCTGGCCGCGCACCAGACGTACCTGGAGGCCCTCAGCGACGAGCCGGCCGAGGAGCACGCCCGCCGCATCGTGGTGGAATCGGCCCAGCAGCACGCGGCCCGCTTCGGCGGCCGGGCGTGCGTGACCTTCGAACTGATCGGAGCCGGATGATCGTCGACGCACTGGACCAGGCCTGGCGGGGGTGGGCCGCGCATCCGCGGTGTTCCCGCCGCACTACTCAGGTGTGACAGCAGGTAGCAATTCCGGTAGCATTTCAGGTATGAAGCTGAGTGTGAGCCTGAGCGACGAAGACGTCACCTTCGTCGACTCATATGCCGAGCAAACCGGGGCGCACTCCCGGTCTGCGGTGATCCACCAGGCGATCAGCCTGCTGCGCACAGCTGAACTGGAAGAGGCGTACGAGAGCGCCTGGGACGAGTGGGAAAGCAGCGCCGACGCGCAGCTGTGGGACGCGACGACCGCTGACGGGATGGCCGATGCGTCGCGGTGACATCTACTGGGTCGACTTCGAACCGATCCGAGGCGCCGAGGCGAACAAGACCCGACCTGCTGTGGTGGTCAGCAACGATGCCGCCAACCGCAGTGCCCAGCGCACCGGGCGCGGAGTGGTCACCGTAGTGCCGGTGACCTCCAACGTCGAGCGCGTGTACCCGTTCCAGGTGCTGCTGCGGGCGGCGGACTGCGAATTGCCCAACGACTCCAAGGCCCAGGCCGAACAGGTCAGAGCGGTGGCGGTGAACCGCGTCGGCAACCGGATCGGAACTCTCCCTCGGAACGCTCTCGCAGCCCTGGACAACGCCCTCCGCCTCCACCTCCACCTGTAAACGAAAATGGCCTGCTCACCCCCTGGTGGGAGCGAACAGGCCATTCAGGAACCGGCTCAGCCCAGCACCGGGAGGCCGATCGCGGCGTCCACCGCGATGGCCACGAACAGCAGTGCCAGGTACGAGTTGGACAGGTGGAACAGCTTCATCGGGTTGACCGCTCCACCGTTGCGCACCGCGGTGTGCAGCCGCTGCGCGACGATCAGGAACGCAGCCCCCGCCAGCACCGCGAAGGCCACGTAGACCCAGCTGGTCACCGGCACCAGCAGCAGCGTGCAGGCCACCGTCGCCCAGCTGTAGGCCAAGATCCGCGCCGACACCTGGCGGGTGGTGGCCACCACCGGCAGCATCGGCACCCCGGCGCGCGCGTAGTCGTCCTTGTACTTCATGGCCAGCGACCAGAAGTGCGGCGGCGTCCACAGGAACACCACGCCGAACATCACCAGTGCGGGCCACTCCACGGTGCCGGTGACCGCGGCCCAGCCGACCACCACGGGCATGCAGCCCGCGGCGCCGCCCCACACGATGTTCTGCGAGGTCCGGCGCTTGAGCACCAGCGTGTAGACGAAGACGTAGAACAGGATCGCGCTGGTGGCCAGCACCGCGGCCAGCAGGTTCGCCCCGGCCCAGAGCACGCCGAAGGACGCGATGCCGAGCACGATGCCGAAGATCAGCGCGTTGCGGCGCGGCACCTCGTAGCGCACCAGCGGGCGCTTCTTGGTCCGGTGCATCACCGCGTCGATGTCGGAGTCCGCGACGCAGTTGAGCGCGTTGGCGCTGCCCGCCGACATGGCGCCGCCGACCAGCGTCACGGCCACCAACCACAGCGACGGGACGCCGCGCTGCGCGAGGAACATCGCCGGGATCGTGGTGACCAGCAGCAGCTCGATGACGCGCGGCTTGGTCAGCGCGAAGTACGCGGCGACGACACCGCGGCGGCGCCCGGTGGACGGCGCGGCTTCGGCCGGTGCGGACTCGTGGGTTGCTGTCATGAGGCCGGTGATTCCTCCGCGCTCCGGGTGTGCGGCTCGGTCAGCGGCTTACCCGCCAACCGCAGCTCGTGCCAGTGCGTCACCTTGCGCTCGGCGAAGAACGCGCCGAACGGGATGGTGCCCGCGAGCAGCACCAGCAGCATGCGGCCGATCGGAACGCGCAGCTGGGTCGTGGCGACCACGGCGACGAGCAGGTAGACCATGTACAGCCAGCCGTGCGCGACACCGATCCGGAAGGTCCAGTCGGTGCCGAGCTGCTGGGTCGAGCTGCCCTCGTCCCACAACCCGGCGAAGTGGCCGTACTTGAGCACCATCGCGGCGCACAGGAGGATCAACAGCACCGCGGTGACGTACGCCATGATCCGGTAGAAGATCAGCACACCAGGCTTCACGCCAATCCCTCAATCCCGCCTCGTGCCTAGAAACACCGGTGTCAATAGACCGTACGCCACGCGAAACCGACACCCGCGCCGGACCTCGGCCAAGAGTGGTCCCGCCCACCATGAGCGGCTCCGGACGGTCAGCCGGGCCCCATCCTGGGCCCTGGTTCCTGGGCTTCGTCTTGAAGCGGCGCAGCCGCTCGGCCCCTCGCAGCTCGCACCGCCGCGGGTTCTCAGCGTTCGCCTGGCGAGGACAGCCCGTTCGCCGTGTATCGGACATACATCAGAACGCCGATCCCGCAGCCAGGCGGGCGCTGAGGTTCCGCCACCCGCACCGCCACGCAGAACGAGTTCAACAAAGCCTTCAGATCATCCGGTAGGCCTTGGCCACCAGTTCGAACGAGTGCAGCTTGGTGTCCCGGTCGGGGATGTTGGCCGTCAGCATGAGCTCCTGGACGCCGGTGCGCTCGCGCAGCTCGTCCAGGCCCGCGCGGACCGTCTCCGGCGAGCCGTAGACGGCGTCGTCCAGCCAGCTGTCGACGAAGCTCTGCTCCAGCTCCGTGTACGGGTACTCGCGCGCCTCCTGCCGGGTCGGCTGCTTGCCGGGCATGCCGCGGCGCAGCCGGAGCATGCTCAGCGCGACCGGGCGCACGATGTCGAGCGCTTCCTCGTCGGTGTCAGCGGCCACCGCCTGCACGCCGATCAGCGCGTAGGGCTCGTCCAGCACCGCCGAGGGCTTGAAGGACTGCCGGTACAGGTCGAGCGCGGGCAGCGTGTTCTGCGCGCTGAAGTGGTGCGCGAAGGCGAACGGCAGGCCCAGCGCGCCGGCCAGCTGCGCGCTGAAGCCGCTGGAGCCGAGCAGCCAGATCGGCGGCACCGGCCCGTTGGGCACGGACTGGATCGCCGCGTAGGGGTGGTCGATCGGGAAGTCGTCGCCGAGGAAGGCCATCAGCTCACCGAGCTGCTGCGGGAAGTCGTCCGCCGACAGCGGGCCGGTGGTGCGGCGCAGGGCGCGGGCGGTCGCCTGGTCGGTGCCGGGCGCGCGGCCGATGCCCAGGTCGATGCGCCCGGGGTGCAGCGCCTCCAGGGTGCCGAACTGCTCGGCGACGACCAGCGGCGCGTGGTTGGGCAGCATCACGCCGCCGGAGCCCAGCCGCAGCGTGCTGGTGTGCGCGGCGAGGTGCGCGATCACGACCGCCGGAGCGGAGCTGGCGATGCCGGGCATGCCGTGGTGCTCGGCCAGCCACATCCGCTGGTAGCCCCAGGCCTCGGCGCTGCGGGCCAGCTCGGTGGTGGTGCTCAGCGCGTCGGACGCGCTGTGCTGCACGCCGACGGTGGACAGGTCGAGCACCGAGAGCGGTACCGGCGAGTCCCCGCGCGCAACGCCCTTGATCTGATCGGCGGTCGCGCTGCCGGCCTCGGCGCGCTCCGGAGTCGCATTGGTGTCCATCGAACGCTCCAACCACAGCGCCCGCCGCGTTGTTCCCGCCTGTGCCCGCGATTACAAGCCGGGATCAGGCGAAGCTGACCGCCCGGTCGGGCTCGGCCGCCCGCGCGCGGCTGCGGCGGGTGAGGATCGAGTCGCGGATCTCGCCCGCCCGGACCGCGCCGTTGGACAGCAGCGACGAGGTCAGGCCGTGGGTGTGCTCGGTGCCGCCCTGCAGGTAGATCCCGCCCGGCAGCTCCGCGCTGGTCCGCAGGCGGTAGTCGCGCTCCACCTGGAGGCGGCCCTGCCCGTCGCGCTCGCAGTCCTGCGCGGTGTCCCCGAGCAGCGGGAACGGGTCGCGGGGGCGGCATCCGGTGGCGTACACCAGCAGATCGGCGTCCAGCTCCGCGCGCTCGCCCGAGGGCAGGAACTCCACGGTCACCGCCATCCCGTCGTCGCGGGTCGCGACGTCGCGGACGCGGGAGGCGTTGAGGATCCGCAGCCGCTGCTCGCCACGCACCTTCTCCTGGTAGGCGCGGGCGTAGAGCTCCTCGATGAGCTCGAGGTCGACCACCGAGTAGTTGGTGTTGCGGTGGTAGTCCAGCAGTTCGCGGCGGACCTCGGGCGAGGCGACGTGGAAGTCGTCCACCGCTTTCGGGTCGAAGATCCGGTTGGCGAACGGGCTGTCGTCGGCCGGGCTGTAGCCGTACCGGCTGAACACCGCGCACACCTCTGCCGCCGGGAAGGTGCGGTGCAGGTACTCGGTGACCTCGGCGGCGCTCTGCCCGGCGCCCACCACCACGCAGCGGCGCGGTGCCTCGGTCAGCTCGCCGACGCGGTGCAGCAGGTCGAGGTTGTGCCACACCCGCTCGCCGAGCTCGGCCCCGGCGGGCAGGCTCGCCTCCAGCCCGACCGCGAGCACGACGTTGCGCGCTCGGTGCACCTCCAGCCGCCCGCCGTGGCGGACGACGACCTCGAAGTGCTCACCGGCCCGCTGCAGCTCGACGACCTCGGTGTCATAGCGCACCAGTTCGGACACCCGCCCGGCCGCCCACTCCAGGTAGTCGTGGTACTCGACGCGGGTCGGGAACATCGTCTTGTGGTTGATGAAGTCGGCCAGCCGCTCCTTGGCGTGCAGGTAGCTCAGGAAGGAGAAGTCGCTGGCCGGGTTGCGCATGGTGACCAGGTCCTTGAGGAAGGACACCTGCATGGTGGTGCCCTCGATCAGCATCCCGCGGTGCCAGCCGAAGGCCGGTTTGCGCTCGAAGAACAGCCCGGAGAGCCGGTCGGCCCCCGACGCGGTGCGGTTGTGCTCCTCCAGCGCGATGGCCAGCGCCAGGTTGGACGGCCCGAAACCGATCCCCAGGACGTCGTGGACTTCCTCGCTCGCAGACACGTTGTCCCCTCGCCTCGCTGGTGCCCTGTTTTCGGGCACGCGGATACGCCGGCGCGAACCGCTGGGTTCGCGCCGGACCCCGTACACGTCCGTCAGTCCCGGTCGTGGTTGTGCTTGTCGTGGTACTCGGTTTCGGCCAGGCCGTACTTCCAGTAACCGATGGCGAGCACGGACTTCGCGTCCATGCCGCGGTCGTTGCGCAGGTGGCGGCGGATGCCGCGGACGATGCCGGACTCCCCGGCCACCCAGGCCGAGACGTCGACGTCGGCGGGCACGTCGAGCTGCTGGACGGCGTCGACCAGCAGCTGCGAGCGGCCGGCCGCGACGCCCTCGCGGTGCAGCCAGGTCCACTGCAGGTCCGGCGGGCACTGGACGTGCTGCTGCTCGGCGGCTTCGCCGATCTCGACGAGCACCTGGCCGCGCGCGGTGGGCGGCAGGCCCTCGACGATGCTGGAGATCGCGGGCAGCGCGGTCTCGTCGCCGACCAGCAGGTAGTAGTCGGCGGCCCGGCAGGTCTTGCCGCCGGGGCCCATCACGCCGAGGTGGTCGCCGGGCCGGGCGTTGCGCGCCCAGTTGGAGGCCACCCCGTGGGCTCCGTGCATCACGAAGTCCACGTCGAGCTCGCCGCGGGCCTCGTCGTAGCGGCGGACGGTGTAGGTGCGCATGGTCGGGCGCTCGTGCAGCTCGGGCCAGCGGTAGCGGCCGGTCTCGTCGTCCAGCTCCGGCAGCACCGGTCGCTGCTGGCCCTGCCGCGGCACGAACACCTTGATGTTCGGGCCGGTGTGCTGGTCCAGGAAGCCCTCGAGCTCCTCGCCGCCCAGGGTGATCCGCCGCATCGACGGGCTCAGCTCAGCGGTGCGCAGCACCTGTAGATCGCGTGCTGGGGGCCGGCTGTGCCGGAGTCGGTCCGCGGTACCCATCGGCCATGCGTTCCTTCCTGTCCACCAACGATCATGTCAGTTAAGGCAAGCCTAACCATAGAGCAAGGTCGTTGTCTGCCCTGCGGTGGCTCAGATCTCTCACAGCCTGTCGGCGAATGCCGTCCTCGCCTTCATGAGCGGCGGCAGCCGCTTGCATCCGCCTGAGCAAAGCGACCGCAGAACGAGCTCGTCAGACAGGCCTTCAGCGAGCCGCGGCGACGGGTTGTCGCGCCGGCTCGATCTCCTTGATGCGCAAGGCAAGGAACATCCCGATCAGCGCGAATCCGGCCGACACCAGCATCGCCAGCTGGTAGCCGCCCAGGCCCGGCGCAGCGGCCAGCACGCACGCGGTGAGCGCGACGCCGAGCGCGGAGCCGACCTGCCGCTGCACGTTGAACAGCGTCGACGCACCGCCGGTGGCGGACTTGCCGATCGTGCTGAAGGCGATGACCTGCAGCTCCGCCGATGCCGCACCCACGAAGAACCCGGTCAGCAGCTGCACGAACGCGGCGAACCAGAGATCCCCGGCGCTGACCGCGTTGAGCAGCGCGAAGGAGATCGCCGCGCCGAGCATGGCGGTCGCGATCACCCGGCGCGGCCCGAACCTGCGGTGCGCCCAGCCGACGAGCTGGGAGGCGATCATCAGCCCGATCGCCTTCGGCAGCGTCACCAGCCCGGTCTCCCACGCCGACGCGCCCAATCCCTGCTGGAACATCAGCGTGAATCCGTAGAGCGTGCCGAGGAATCCGGCCACGCACGCGAACAGGATCAGGCTCGCGCGGCGGAACGAGGCGTCGCCGAACAACCGCAGGTCGAGCATCGGTTCGCGGGCTCTGAGCTGGGTTCTGACCAGCAGCCCCAGGCAGATCAGCCCGGCGAGCCCGGCGGCCCAGAAGTGCGGTGAGCCAGGTCCGGCGGGCGCCACCGATTCCAGCGCGTACATCACCAGCCCGAGACCCGGTGCGGCCAGCGCGAAACCGAGCAGGTCGAAGCGCTTCTCCCGGGCCTCGACGTGCTCGGCCAGCAGCAGCGCGCCGAACAGCAGCGCCAGCCCGCCGACGGGCAGGTTGACGTAGAAACCCCACCGCCAGGTGAAGTTCTCGACGAAGAAGCCGCCCAGCACGGGACCGAGCGCCGGGGCGACGGCGGTCGGCAGCAGCAGCACGCGGGACAACCGGATCCGCTGTTCCGGCGGATAAGCGCGGAAGAGCATCGTCAGCGCGACGGGGCTCATCACGCCGCCGCCCGCGCCTTGCAGCACGCGCGCGAGGATCAGCTGCGGCAGATCGGCCGCCAGCCCGCACAGCGCCGAGGCCAGCACGAACATCCCGAAAGCGCTGAGGAACACGCGTTTGGTGCCGAACCGGTCGCCGAGCCAGCCGGACACCGGGATGCACACGGCGAGGCTGACCAGGTACCCGACGTTGATCGCCGAGGTCGCGCTGGCGGGCACCGCGAACTCCGCGGCGATGGCGGGCAGCGCCACGTTGACGATGGTCGCGTCCATGCCGTTCATGAACATCGCCGCGACGTAGCAGACGCAGACCGCTACCTGAGGACTCACCTGGCGAATCATCGCGATCAGCGCGCGGGCCGCATGTCGGTCCAGTTGACCTCGATGTGGTCCACGCAGGACGCCCGGTCGGCCGGGCCGTGCGCGACGGTCCACCCGGCGGGCACCGCGATCGCCCGCGGCCACAGCGAGTACTGGTCCTGGTCGTTGATCAGGGCGTAGTACTCCGCGGCCGGATCCTCGAACGGGTTGGTCATCGTCGTGCTCCTTCGGTGCTCACCCGGTCCACCTCGCCGAGTTCCCGGTCCACCACCGCGGCAATCTCGGCCAGCGGCCCGGGCTGCGTCATGTCCTTGTGCTCGCAGGCGATGTCGTGGTTGCGGACCGCGCCGCCGACGTAGGGCTGCCACATCTGCGCGGTCAGCGATTCCTTGGCCGGGTTGACGGTCGCGGTGAAGAACAGGACGTCGCCGCGGAACTCGGCGTGGTCGGCCTCGTTCTCCAGCACCGCGCAGTTGGCGAAGTTGTCGATGATCGCCGTGATGCTGTGCGGTTCGAGGTTGGCCAGCGCGCTGCCCTCGGCGGACAGGATCGTCATGACGTCCGCCCTGGTCAGCGGCTGATCGCCGAGCTCGGCGAGGTCGTAGCCCGCCATGTAGAGCAGCGCCTTGAGCGCTTCTTCCTCGGTCGGCAGCTCGTCCCACACGTCCTTCGGGTAGGAGTCGAGCATGCCCAGGAACCGCACTTCCTCGCCCTGCTGCTGCAGGTGGGTGCTCATCTCGTGGGCGACCACGCCGCCGAAGGACCAGCCGAGGAAGTAGTACGGCCCGTGCGGCTGGACCTGCCGGACGTGTTCGAGGTACTCGGCGGCCATCTCGTGCAGGCTGGCCGCGACCGGTTTCGGCTCGGCGAGCCCGCGCGACTGGATGCCGTAGATCGGCCGCTCGTCGTCGATGTGCTTGAGCAGCCCGGAGAACGGCCAGGCCAGCCCGGCCGCGGGGTGCACGCAGAACAGCGGCGGCTTGCTGCCCGAGGTGCGCAGCGGCAGCAGGATCTCCAGCGCGTCCCGGCCGCCGCCGTCGTGCAGCCGCTCGGCCAGGCCGACGACGGTCGGCGCGGCGAACAGACTTCCGACGTTGATCCGCACGCCCAGCGCGTCGCGGATGCGGCCGATGAGCTTGGCGGCCAGCAGGGAGTGCCCGCCGAGGTCGAAGAAGCTGTCCTCGGTGCCGACCCGCGGCAGCCCGAGCACCTCGGCGAACAGCCCGCAGAGGATCTCCTCGGTGGGGTTGCGCGGCATCGTGTTGCCGACCGCTCCGCCCAGGTCCGGCGCGGGCAGCGCGCTGCGGTCGAGCTTGCCGTTGGGCATCAGCGGCAGCGCGTCGACGAACACGACCGCGGCCGGGACCATGTAGTCCGGCAGCGCGTCGGCCACGTGGCGGCGCAGCCCGGCGGCATCGCCACCGCCCACCACGTAGGCCACCAGCCGCTTGTCGCCGGGGGTGTCCTCGCGGACCACCGCCGCGACCTGCGCGACGTCCGGGTGCTGGGCGAGCACCGCCTCGACCTCGCCGAGCTCGATGCGGAAGCCGCGGATCTTGACCTGGTCGTCGGCCCGGCCGGCGAAGTCCAGCGTGCCGTCGGAGCGCCAGCGCACCAGGTCGCCGGTGCGGTACATGCGGGAGCCGGGCGGCCCGAACGGGTCGGCGACGAAGCGCTCGGCGGTCAGGCCCGGCCGGTTGAGGTAGCCGCGCGCCAGCCCGAGGCCGGAGACGTAGAGCTCGCCGACCACGCCGGGCGGGGTCGGCTGGAGCTGCGCGTCGAGCACGTAGAGCCGGGCGCCCGGGTCGGGCACGCCGATCGGCACCGAACTGCCCACCGCGTCGGGATCGCAGTCCCACAGCGTGGAGTTCACCGTCGCCTCGGTGGGGCCGTAGCAGTTGAGCATCCGATGTTCGCGCGCCCAGCGCAGCACCAGGTCGGAGGGCACCTTCTCGGCGCCGCACAGCAGGGTCGCCTCCGGCGGGAGTTCGGTGTCGGCGGGGAACATCCCCATCATCGACGGCCCGATGGCCAGGTGCGTGACCCGGTGGCGGCGGGCGTACTCGGCCAGCGGCTCGCCGGGCACCCGGCGGTCGGCGGGCACCACGACCAGCGTGCCGCCGCTGAGCAGTCCCATGCACATCTCCCAGAACGCCACGTCGAAGCTCGGCGAGGCGAACTGCAGCACCCGGCTGTCCGCGGTGATGCCGACCCGCTCGGTCTGGGTGGCCAGCAGCTTGGCGATGCCCCGGTGCGGCACGACCACGCCCTTCGGCGTGCCGGTGGAGCCGGAGGTGTAGATGACGTAGGCGGCGTCGTCCAGCCGCGGGGTCGGCAGCTGCCAGCGGCCCTGCGGACGATCGTCGCAGCTCAGCAGGGCTGTTGGCAGGTCGGCCGCGAGGTCGTCGGTGAGCACCAGGCGCGGCGCCGCGTCGTCGACCATGTGCCGCAGCCGGTCCACCGGGTACTCCGGGTCCAGCGCCAGGTAGGCGGCTCCGGCGCGCATCGCCGCCAGCAGTCCGATGATCAGCTCGGGCGAGCGGGGCAGCAGCACGCCGACGATGTCGCCGGGCCCGACGCCGTGCTCGACCAGCAGCTGCGCCTGCTCGGTGACCCGCCGGTCGAGTTCGCGGTAGCTGAGCTCGACGTCCTCGAAGATCAGCGCGGTCTTGTCCGGATCGCGTTCGGCGCTGCGCGCGAACAGCTCGGGGAACGTCCCGGCGGGTTCGACCGATCCGACCGCGTCGCCCCAGGCCAGCACCCGCTGCCGCGCATCCTCGCCGAGCACGTCCAGGCGGCTGATCGGCGTCGCCGGGTCGGCCACCGCCGAGGTCAGCAGCTGGACGAACCGCGCGGCCAGGTCGTCGACGGTCTGCCGGGTGAACAGGTCGGTGCTGTACTGCACCAGCCCGTCGACGCCGCCGTCGGCGCGTTCGCTGAGGCTGAACGCCAGGTCGAACTTCGCCGCGCCGGCCGCCGCGGTGTCCACAGCGGTCTCCAGGCCGGGCAGTTCGGCGGCGACCGCATCGGTGGCGCCCCAGTAGGCGAGCATCACCTGGAACAGCGGGTGCCGGGCCAGCGAGCGCGCCGGGTTGAGCGCTTCGGCGAGCCGTTCGAAGGGCAGCTCGGCGTTGTCGAAGGCGGCCAGGTCGGCCTGCCGGACCCGGTCGACCAGCTCGGCGAACCCGGGCTCGCCCGAGGTGTCGGTGCGCAGCACCAGGCTGTTGACGAAGAACCCGACGAGCTCGTCGAGAGCGTCGTCACCACGACCGGCCACCGGCGACCCGATGGGGATGTCGGTGCCCGCGCCCATCCTGGTCAGCAGCGCGGCGAGCCCGGCCTGCAGCACCATGAACACGCTGGCTCGGTGTTCCCCGGCGAGCTGCCGCAACCGCTGGTGCAGCTGCGCGTCGAGCCCGAAGCGCACCGCATCGCCGCGGTGGCTGGCCACGGCCGGGCGCGGGAAGTCGGTGGGCAGCTCCAGCTGGTCGGGTAGCCCGGCGAGCGCGCCGCGCCAGAACTCCAGCTGCCGACCGGCCGGCCCGGCCGGATCGGACTCGTCGCCGAGCAGTTCCCGCTGCCACAGCGCGTAATCCACGTACTGCACCGGAAGCTCGGCCCACTCCGGTTCCGCACCGCGCAGCCGCGCCGCGTAGGCGGTGGACAGATCGCGCACCAGCGGCCGGATCGACCACTCGTCGACGGCCACGTGGTGCAGCAGCACCAGCAGCACGTGCTCCGAGCCGGTCTCGAAGAGCACCGTCCGCACCGGCAGCTGCTTCGCCAGGTCGAAGCCCTCCCGCGCCGCCTCGGCCACCGCGGCGTCCACATCGGACACCACCCCCGCCGCAGCCGTCCCGTCCTGGGAGGTCCCCAATTTCAATTGAAATTGGACGTCTGATTTCAATTGAAATTGCGCATCCCCGACCCGCGGAAGGTGAACCACGGTCAGCTCCGGAACGGTGTCGAGCACCTCCTGACGCGGTTCGCCCAGCTCGTCCGGGAAAACCGTGCGCAGGCTCTCGTGCCGCCGCACGACATCGCCGAGCGCGGCGCGCAACGCTGCCACGTCCAGCTCACCGGACATGCGCAGCACCAGCGGCAAGTTGTATGTGGCGCTGGGGCCTTCCAGCCGGTTGAGGAACCAAAGCCGTTGCTGCGCGAAGGAAAGCGGGATCCGCTCGGGTCGCTCGACGCGCCGCAGCTCCGGTCGGCGATCGACCGCGCCCAGCTGCTCAGCGAGGCCGGCGACCGTCGGGTGGTCGAAGAGGCTGCGGATGGTCAGCTCGGCACCGAGCTCGCTGCGCACCCGCGCCAGCAACCGCGCTGCCAGCAGCGAATGCCCGCCGAGCTCGAAGAACCCGTCGTCGATGCCGACCTCGCGCACCCCGAGCACCTCGGCGAACAACCGGCACAACCCGGCCTCGACGTCGTTGCGCGGTTCGCGGCCGCCGGCGTCGCCGCCGAACTCCGGCGCGGGCAGCGCCCGCACGTCGAGCTTTCCGTTGGCAGTCAGCGGGATCTCGTCCACCGGCACGAACGCGGCGGGCACCATGTACCCGGGCAGCCGCGCCGCCAGGTGCGACCGCAGCTCCGCAGCCTCCGCGGTGCCCGCGGTGTAGCCGACGAGCCGCTGATCGCCGGGCTGGTCCTCGCGCACCACCACCGCCGCCTGCCGGACCCGCGGGTGCGCGGCCAGGTGCGCCTCGATCTCGCCGAGCTCGATGCGGAACCCGCGCACCTTGACCTGGTGGTCGGCGCGGCCGAGGAACTCGATGCTGCCGTCCGGCCGCCACTTGCCCAGGTCACCGGAGCGGTACATGCGGGTGCCCGGCGCGCCGTGCGGATCGGCGACGAAGCGCTGCGCGGTCAGGCCGCGCTGCCCGAGGTAACCGCGCGCCAGGCCCTCCCCCGCCACGTACAGCTCGCCCACCACTCCGGGCGGCACCGGCTGCAACGACGAATCCAGCAGGTAGACCCGCAGATCCGGGATGCCGCGGCCGATCACGCTGCCGTCCCGCCGGGCCACCAGCTCGCGGTCCAGCTCGACGTAGGACACGTGCACGGTGGTCTCGGTGATCCCGTACATGTTCACCAGCTTGGGCAGCTGCGGGTGCCGCTCGTACCAGTCGTCCAGCCTGGACAGTTCCAGCGCCTCGCCGCCGAAGATCACCACGCGCAGCGCCAGCTCGCCCGCCGGGTCCTCCCGGTCGGCCTGGCTGAGCTGGTAGAACGCCGAGGGCGTCTGGTTGAGCACGGTCACCCGCTCGTCGACCAGCAGCCGCCGGAACTCCCGCGGCGAACGGCTGACCTCGTGCGGGACCACCACCAGCCGGCCGCCGTGCAGCAGCGCGCCCCACAGCTCCCACACCGAGAAGTCGAAGGCGTAGGAGTGGAACAGCGTCCAGACGTCGTCGCCGCTGAAGGAGAACCACGGCTCGGTGGCGCGGAACAACCGGACCACGTTGTGGTGCGGGATGGACACGCCCTTCGGCTGTCCCGTCGAGCCGGAGGTGTAGATGACGTAGGCGGCGTGCTCGGCGGTCAGCGGCCCGCGCTCACCGGCCTTGGGATCGCGCTGCGAGTGCCGGGCGATCTCGATCCGCGCCGTCGGATCGTCCAGCAGGACCCGGGTGATCCCGGCGGGCAGGTTGGCCGAGTGCTCGGCGTCGCTGATCAGCACGCTCGGCCGGGCGTCGCCGACGATGTAGGCGATCCGCTCGGCCGGGTGCCCGGGATCCAGCGGCAGGTACGCCGCGCCGGACTTGAGCACCGCGAGCAGCGCGACGACCAGTTCCGCTGTGCGCGGCAGGGCCAGCGCCACCAGCTGCTCGGGCCCCACGCCGAGGTCGATCAGGTGGTGCGCGAGCTGGTTGGCGCGCGAGTTGAGTTCCTCGTAGGTCAGCTGCTGCGCGCCGAAGGCGACGGCGACCGAGTCCGGTGTCCGCCCGGCCTGCTCCTCGAACAGCTGCGGCAGCGTCGCGGCGGGCAGCTCGGCGGTCTCGGCGATCGGCGCGTTCCACTCCTCCAGGATCCGGATGCGCTCCTCGGGCGAGAGCAGGTCGATCCCGCCGACCCGGGTGTCGCCGGAGCACTCCGCGAAGTGCCCGAGGAACCGCAGGAAGCGCTCGCGGTGCGCGGCGAGCTCGGCCTCGCCGTAGCGGTCCGGGTTGGCGTCGAACTCGAACCGCAGCTGCCCGTCGTCGTGGTAGACCGCGACGGTCAGGTCCTCGACCGGCCCGGCGGCGATGTTGTGCACGGTGGCGGGGCTGTCGCCGAACCGCAGGTCGTAGTCGAAGGCCTTGATGTTGAGCATCGGGCCGAACAGCGGCCGGTCCGAGCCCAGCAGCTTGAGGTCGCGGCGCAGGTCCTCGGCGCGCGTGCGCTGGTGCTTGCGCAGCTCCCGCACAGCCTTGCCGACCTGCGAGATCAGCTCCGCGCGGGTGGTCGCGGCGGTGATCCGCAGCCGCAGCGGCAACACGTTGACGACCATGCCCGGCACCCGCAGCGCGACCGAGCCGAGCCGGCCCATCACCGGCAGGCCCAGCACCACGTCGGTGGCTCCGGTCATCCGGTGCAGGTAAGCGCCGAAGGCGGCGATGAGCGCGTCCGGCCAGATCGTGCGGCTCTCCTCGGCCGCCGCGGCCAGCGCGGTCCCGGCGGGCGACTCGGCGGGCAGCCTGCGGAAGTCGTGCGCGGTGGGCCGCGAGCTGCCGGTCAGCGACACCACGTCCGGCCGGTCGGCGAACCGCTCCTGCCAGTACCGGGTGTCGCGCTCAGCCTTCGCCGACTCCCGGTACTCCTGCTCGTCGGCCAGCAGCGCGGTCAGCGAGCCGAACGGCGACGGGCCGGGTTCCTGCTCGCCGTAGAGCTCGGCGACCCGGCGGATGAGGATCGAGAAGCCGTAGCCGTCGATGGCCACGTGGTGGATCCGCTGGTACCACCACCAGCGCCGCTCACCGAGCTTGAACAGCGCGGCGCTCCACAACCGGCCGGCCTGGCCGCGCGTGAGATCGACCGGCTCCCGCAGGTCGGCGCGCATCCACGCCATCGCCCGGGCCTCGGGGTCGGCGGCGGTCGTGCAGTCGACGACCGGCAGCTCGAACTCGGCGGGTTCCTCGACGACCTGGCCCAGCTCGGCGCCGTCCTCGCAGATCCGGATGCGCAGCGCCTCGGTCTCGGCGACCGCCTGCCGCAGCGCGGCGGCGAACCGCGCGGGGTCCACGCAGCCGTCGATCGCCACGCGTTCGGCGGTGTTGAAGATCGGGTTCGCCCGGTCAAGCTGCTGTGCGAACCAGATCCCCGCCTGCGCGGCCGACAGCGGCAACAACTGGTCAGCTCGGCCCGGCATCGCTCTCCCCACGATCAACAAAGCAAGTAAGGCTTACCTTAGTTATCTGTGGATCGGTAGTACAAGGACCCCGGGCCGCCGAAGAAGTGGGCCTACTCACCGCGCTCGAAGATCATGAGCGCCGAGTTCTTGTTCGGCAATCCGATCTCGGCGGCCCGGCCGAACCCGGCCTTGCCGAAAGCGCCCACAGAGGCCCCGTTGTGCACGTTCGGCTCGGCCACCACGCGCCGGCACTCCCGGTCGGCCGCCAGCAGCCCCCCGGCCACCGCCCGCAGCAGCGACGAGCCGACGCCGCGCCCGATCGCGTCCGGCTCACCGATGGCGATGTGCACGCCCAGGTCGTGCGGGTCGTGCGAGTAGCAGCGCGCCAGCTTGTCCCGCTGCACCCGGTAGAGCTCCAGGTAGCCGACGTCGCGCCCGTCGAGGCCGACGATGCACGGCACCGAGTGCTGCCCGCCGAGCTGCCCGGCCAGCTCCTCGCGCCACTGCGCCAGCGGCCACGCCTGGTTCCAGTTCACCGCGACGTGCTCGGCGTTCATCCAGCGCTGCACCAGCGCGACGTCCGGCCCGCCGTCGTCGCCGACGACCTCCACCGGCCGCAGCGACCAGCCCTCGCCCAGCACCGGAACCGGGACCCCGGGCGCGGGCGCCGCGCCCGACCACAGCGGGTTCGGCACCTCGAACGGCACCGGCCGCACCTCCACCCGGCCCGAATCCGCCCGGTAGCGCAGGCCGGAACCGTTGAGCGCGGCGAGATCGGTCAGCGTCGGGCTCGTCAGCCAGCGCTCGACCAGCCATCCGGACACCGGGTGCGCCTCGGCGACGCCGCCCAGCCACGTCCGCAGCTCCGCGAGCAGCTCCGCCTCGTCGACGACACCGCGCCGCCCCAGCAATCCGATGACCGCCAGCGGTCCGCGCGTCAGCAGCTGCACCGTCGCGGCGGCGACATCGCCCTCCCACCCCAGCACAGCGGGCAGCAGCCGCCCCTCGACGTGCGCGGCGAGCCAGCGCCGCGCCTCAGCCGCGTCGGACACCGAGCGAGCCACCGCGATCAGGTCGTCGGAGAGCGCGATCGGGTCGAACTCGCGCCTCGGCAGCGCGTGCAGCAGCCAGTCGACCAGCGAACCGGCGTCGGCGGCGTTGATCGGCGCGTCGGGCAGCGCGCGAGCGCGCGCGTCGGCGGAGCAGGCCGCGGCGATCAGCGCGGGATCGGCGATCGCGACCGGCTCACCGGCGTCGTCGAGCACGCGGATCGGCCCGAAACCGTGCGCGCCCGTCACCGAGCTGTACACGACGTCGGTACCCAGCGGCACCGACCCGATGGTCAGCCGCAACGGCCCCTCGACGACCGGGGTGTGCGTCTCGGCCAGCCATCGCCGCAGCAGCGCCGACGCGCGCTCGTGCGACTGGCCGGGAAGGTCGACTCCACTCGTCACGCAATGCTCCTCGAACCGCGGATCCGTGAGCGGAGCCTAACCTAACCACCGGGCTCGACGGCAGTGCTGCGGAACTCCCTGGTCCGGGGACGTGCACTGTGGACGAATCGGACCGTCGTCACGGAGCGCAAGCAGGACGCGCGGCCATTCGATCATCACTACCTGATCCGGTGATGATCGTTGTGTTTCGCTGGGCGAACGCCGACCATCACCCCTACTCTCCGACCTATCGAATCGGCCCACCGCCCGGAGAGGAGTTCACCCATGGATGACACCGACTCCGTCGTTCCGCTCCGGCCGGGATTCGACATCCAGGTCCGCGGCTTCAACCGCAGCCAGGTCATCGACCACATCGAGCTGCTGGAGGACCAGCTGCGGCTGGTCACCATCGACCGCAACGAGGCCGCGCAGCTCAACAGCGACCTGCGCGAGCTCTGCGACACCACCCGCCGCAGCCTGAACTCGGCCGAGGAGCGCCTCCGCCGCATCGAGTCCTCCGACACCGGCCTGCCCGCCGCATCGCAGCGCGTGCAGAACATGCTCTCGATCGCCGAGGAAGAGGTGCAGACCCTCCGCGACCGGGCCCAGCGGCAGGCCGAGATCATCCGCGGCACCGCCGAGACCGAGGCGCGCGAGCTGATCGAGGAAGCCCAGCGCAACGCCACCGAGCTGCGCGAGGAGTGCGGCCGCCTGATCTCCGACGTCGAGGAGCGCCGGGCCCGGCTGCACCGCGAGCACGACCAGAAGGTCAGCGAGCTGCGCACCCGGGAGCACCGGATGCGGCAGAGCATCCGCGACGAGTACAAGCGGACGATCGCCGCCGCGCAGGAGGAGGCCGACGAGCTGATCGCCCGGACCCGGCGGCAGTGCGGGCAGTGGGACGCCGAGACCGAGCAGCTCCGCCTGGAAGCGCTGGAGGAGATCCACACCCAGCAGCGCCGCCTGGAGGAACTGCGCGCCGCGGTGCTGTCCTCGATGGACCAGACGCAGCGCACCCTCAACGCCTCCATCGCCGAGCTCAGCGCGCACCCGCCGGCCACGACCGGGGAACCGGAGCCCGAGACCCAGCTACCGCTCCAGCTGCCCTCGCAGCGCGAAGACGTGCAGACGTTCCTCATCCCCCTCGACGGTCAGCACCACAGCACCAACGGTGCGACCCCGCAGCCAGGACCCGTCCGACAGAACTGATCGGAGCATCACGTGGAACTGCTCGTGCTGATGTTCGTCTCCGGTTTCGCATTGGCGACACTGATCTTCTGGCCGCTGCTGCACCGCGCGAACCGCCAACTCGGCGAGCAGGAATCGGCCCCGCGCGGCAGGCACGCGTTGCGCACTCCGGCACCAGCGCCCCCGACGGTCACCCGCCGGACCACCGCGCCGCAGCCCGCCGAACCGGAGCGGCCCGCCGCCGAGGAGAAGCCGAGCGAGCCCGTCGCACCGGTGCAGCGCACGGCGGAGCCCACCGAGCTCCCCGAACTGCCGACCGACCTCTACGAGAAGCACTTCGAGGCCAAGTTCAACCGCTCCCGCCAGCGCCTCGCCCGGCTCCGCACCGAGATCAGCAAGGACTAGCGGCACCCCGCGCGGCAACCCGGAACCACCGGTTCCAACGACTGTTAATACTCAGTCGTCGGAGCCGGTGGTTTCCGCTTCCAGCTCGCGCACCCGGAGCTCCAGCTCCTGCTGCTCGCGACGGCGGTCGGCGACGTAGAACGGCGCGGCAGCGAGCACGGGCACCAGCATGCCGAGAAGGACGATCACAAGCGAAGTGCCCACGACGCTGAAACCCCGTTCAACCTGGGAAGATTCCATGCCCGAGTGGGCGTGTCGCTGAGCACATCGCTCCGGATCCGGATATTCGTTAGCGGCCGGGACTGTGCCGCGGATCACATTTCCGGCGCGCGCTTTCCATTGTCCCGCAACGGCTTTCGGTTCCTACCCGAGGAACTCGGCGGTCGGCCAGGCCTCCTTGGTCCACGCGCTGTTCCAGAACAGCCACTCGTACTCGGTGGCCCGGGTGAACGCGGCCAGCATCCGCTGCCGCGTCGCGTCGTCGGCGCTCGCGGCGACCCGGTCGACCAGCTCGCGGGCGGTGAGCACGGCGGCGGCGAACTCGTCGTCGGCGTAGGTCTGGATCCACGCCCGGTACGGGTGCTCGGCGAGGTCGCCGGTGGACTCCAGGATCGTGGTGCCCACGTGCTGGTACACCCAGAAGCACGGCAGGATCGCCGCCAGCAGCACCGGGTACGGCTCGGTCAGCGCGCACGCCCGCAGGTACGAGGTATAGGCGAGGCAGGACGGCGAGGTGCCGATGCCGTCGATCTCGGCCTCGGTCAACCCGAACTCGCTGACGTACCCGGCGTGCAGCCGGCGCTCCTCGACCAGCGCGCCGTTGGCCGAGCCGGACAGGAACGCGGCGTCCTCGGCGTTGTCCGCCCGGGTCGACGCGGCCGCCAGCGCCTGCGCGAACCCGACCAGGTAGCGGGCGTCCTGCACGATGTAGAAGGCGAACACCTCACGGTCCAGGCTGCCGTCGGCGAGCCCGGTGTTGAACGGGTGCTCGACGATCGCCTGCTGCAACCCGGCGGTGTGCTCCCAGGCCTGCGCGCAGAAGCCGTCGGCGGGCGGTGCGGGCAACTTGCTCATCTGACTCCTCATCTCTCGGGATGCGATTTCAATGGAAATCAGATGTCTGATTTCCATTGAAATCGCGGAAGTCGCCCACTGACCCCGGCGCGTCGCGTCACGACACGCCGGAAGTCCGCAACTTCCATTGAAATCGGAGGTCTGATTTCCATTGAAATCGCGTGAAGTGCGCGCGCAGCCCGGTGGATCGTCAGCCGGGCTGCGGGCTCGTCACCACCAGTGGTGGAAGTGGTGCACCGGGCCGTGGCCGTGGCCGACGTCCAGCCGCCCGGACGCGCGCAGAGCCTCGGTCAGGTAGTCCTTGCTCTCGCGCACCGCCGTCAGCCAGTCCGGGCGCTGCGGACGCAGTGCGGCGATCGCCGCCGAGAGGGTGCAGCCGGTGCCGTGATCGTTGGTGGTCACGACCCGCTCGCTGGTCAGGAACTCGGCGATCCCGTCGCCGTACAGCAGGTCCACACTGGACTCGCCGGAGAGGTGGCCGCCCTTGAGCAGCACCTGCTTGGCGCCGAGCCCGGCCAGCCGTTCGGCCTGCGCGGGCATGCCGTCGACGTCGGCGAGCTCGGCTTCGCCCAGCAGGTCCGCCGCTTCCGGCAGGTTCGGGGTGATCAGGTCGACCCGGGGCAGCAGTTCGTCGCGCAGCGCCCCGACCGCCTCCGGCGCGAGCAGCCGGTCGCCGCTCTTGGCGACCATGACCGGATCCAGCACCACGTTCGGCGGCGCGTAGCGGTCCAGCACCTCGACCACCGCGCGGATCACCTCGGCGTTGGCCAGCATGCCGATCTTGACCGAGTCCACCCGCACGTCGTCGAGCAGCGTGACCAGCTGCGCGGTGATGAACTCCGGCGGCACCTCGTGCACCTCGGCCACCCCGGTGGTGGTCTGCGCGACGAGCGCGGTGATCACCGACATGCCGTAGGCGCCGTGCGCCGAGAACGCCTTCAGATCAGCCTGGACTCCGGCGCCACCGCTGGGATCGGTGCCCGCGATGGTCAGCACGTTCGGAACCATGACGTCCCTCCGCTAGTACGAGCTAGGTCAGGTTCAACGGGTCTGTTCTCAGCCCGGCAAGCCGGGCACCCCGCGTCACTCGCACCAACCTAACCCGGACACCACCGGTCAGTCGATGAGCCCCACGACCGCACCCGCGCAGAGCACCTCGCCGGCGCGCACCTGGTGCCAGAGCGTCCCGGTGGCCAGCGCGGGAACCCAGCCGACGAGATCCCCCGCCGACCGGACCTCGGCCAGCCGGTCCCCGACGTGCACGGCGCTCCCGTCCGCTGCCAGCCACCGCACCAGCACCCCGCGCACCGGAGATCGTCCCGCCGGACGACGCCCCAGCGCTGGGAACAGCAACTCGGTCATCCCCGCCCCCCTCCGAGAGCAACCCAGCATCACTCCGGCCGTCCGCACCAACAAGACCGCCGGACCGCCGCCCCACCGATGGACCAGCGGAAACCAGGAGGAACGCGGCAATCCCGGCCTATCCGGCGAGGTGCCGCCGGAACCACGCGGTCAGCCCGGCGTCGACCTCCTTCGCGGGCGGCAGCTGCGGAGCGGGCTCGATGCCGGGCTCCTCGGCGAGCGGATGCGCCAGCCCGGGGATCGGCAGCAGCTCGGCCCCGTCGCCCAGCGCGGCGACGAGATCGGCCGCGTCGTCGCGGAACGCGGGGTGGTCCAGCTCCCCGCTGACGGCCAGCAGCGGTGCGCGGCCGGCGATGCGGTCGGCACCGGCGACGAAGTCCAGGACGTCGGCGACCTGCTCCGATTCCGCGTCGTAGGGGTAGTCGCCGGGGAACAGGTCGATGACCGAGCGCATCCGGATGGCGCCGTTCACCAGCGCGGCAGCGAAGACCGGGATCTCCGTACCGGCGAGGACGTTCAGCGCGACCGCGCCGCCCAGCGAGCCGCCGAGCACGCCGATCGGGCCGTCGTCGACCGGCAGCTGCTCGCGGATCGACGCCAGCGCGGCCGGGAACTCCTCGGTCGCCTGCCGGACGAACGGGTGCATCGCGGCCATCAGGACGTCCTCCTGCAGCAGCGCGATGGCGGCGTCCATGCTGCCGTCGACCATGCGCGCCCCGAACATCGGCATGCCGAGGTGCACCCGCCAGGCGGGCACGTCGCGCATCGGCAGCGCGGCGGCGAAGGCGGCGTCCGACCGCGGCGCATCCAGCATGTGCCAGGTGACGATCAGCGGCGCGGGCCCATCGCCGGCCGGGGGCAACGCGGTGAACGGCACGCCAGCGGCGGTGCCGGTGATCGGTCCCGCCTCACAGTGCCGCCTCTCCGCGTTTTTCAGCGGTGGTTGCGTCCGGATCAATCTCGCGTTTCGCGGTTTCTTGTGGTCGGGTTGCATCACGGTCCCCTGAGGTGCGGTTGAGCAGAACTTGACACAACGGGTGTCATGGGAGCCACCGTAGGTCCGCTCCCTGGATTCCGGAATCGGTTTTGCGACCAGCGGAAACCCGCGCCGCGGCCCGGCCGCTCACCGAAAGCGATCGATTTCACAGCGTGAAGGGGCCCACCGGTAGGCAAGGCGCCCCTTGCCCGCGGACTAAACTCGGTGACGATGGAAACCACGACCGATGCTCCGAGCTTCGCCCGTTCCCGGCGGCCCCGCCGACCGGAGGATCCCGCGCGGATCTGGGCACCGCTGGCGGACCTGACCGACGCCGCGGTCGACGCGGCCGGCTCCGGGACCGTGGCGATCACCCGCGGCTTCGACCGCAACAGCCGACAGCGCGCCAAGGCCCTGCGCGAGCTGCTGGACCAGCGCGGCGTCCCCGCGATCGAGGTCACCCCGGCTCCGGGCAGCGACCGGCTGCTGACCGGCGTCGACGTCACCGCGGTGGTCAACCTGATCGGCGCCGGATCGTGGCAGCCCTACCGCGTGGCCGCGCAGCTGCGCGCCCCGGTGCTCACCCCGAAGCCGGGTGAGACCGCGGCCGAGCCGGTCACCCGCGACGTGATCGCGCTGGTCGGTGACTCGGGTCGGCGCGACGTGGCCATCTCGCACATCGCGGTGCGCTCCGAGGACCCCGCGGCCAGCCGGCTGACCGTCACCCACGGCGGCGAGCAGCTGACCGTCGCCGGTGGCTGGCTCACCGTCGCGGTGCAGGGGCACGAGCTGCAGGTGCAGGTCGGCGGCGCGGACGTCGCCGAGCAGACGATCACTGCGGGCGAGGTCCGGGTGGAGACCTTCGACGCGCCGCACCGGCTGGTGCGCGACGAGCTGCCCATCGCCGACTTCGAAGGTGCGGTCACCTTCACCGCCGAGCCCGAAGGACTCGTGGTCCGGCCGGTCTGATCTTCCCGATCACCAGGGGCGCCGGGCGATCGCCCGGCGCCTTTTCGGTTCCTGAACTGGGGTTTTTGGAATATTCCGCAGAATCCCGTCACGGCTGCCGCGCTGCGGCGTCTCTCGATCAACACGCGCGGGGGACGCGCGAACCGCACAGGGGAGGCTGGGGATCCGTGGAGCCCACCAAGGAATGGCACGTGAGCTGCCGCGACGTCGCCGGGAGGCGGCGCGACATGTCGGTGTTCATCAACCAGGGCGACATCGTGCTGGTGGCGCCGCCGGGCGAGACGGCGGTGCTGTCACCGCTGGAGGTGGGGCGGCTGCGAGCCGTGCTGCGCGATGCGGTGGTGTCGGCCGCCGACCTGGACTGACCCGGTCCGGCCCTTTCCAGTTCCGATCAGTTCGAGTAAGTATCTACTCTCGGGTAGCCGCCGACCGGGAGGTGGATGCGTGAGCGCGTCGAGGCAACGGATCATGGCCGTGGTCAATCGGTTGACACCGGGCATGCACACGTTGTTCGTGCTGGCCAAGCGAGGCGTGCTCCGCCCCTTGCGCCCGGACAAGGTGCTGCGGATCGTCCGCGCCTGGCGGCACTGGGGCATCACCCCGCCGCTGGGCTTCGCGGTCGGCGCCGTGCGCCACCCGGACCGCCCGGCGGTGATCGACGAGCGCGGCGCTCTCAGCTACGCCGAGCTCGAACAGCGCACCTCCCGGCTGGCCAACGGCCTGCGCAAGCGCGTCAAGCGCGGCACCCGCGTCGGCGTGCTGTGCCGCAACCACCACGGGCCGGTCGAGACGATCGTCGCCGCGGCCAAGCTCGGCGTGGACGTGGTGCTGCTCAACACCGGGCTGACCGGCCGCCAGCTCGCCGACGTGATCGCCGAGCAGCAGGTCGGCGTCCTGGTCCTGGACGCCGAGTTCCGCGCCCAGCTCGCCGAGCTCCCGGCCGAGGTCGACCAGATCCTGGCCTGGACCGAGGGCACCACCCGGCGCGACACGCTGGAGCACCTGATCGCCACGTCCTCGCCGCGGCGCCCGGCCCGGCCGCGCAGGCACGCCCGGATGATCGTGCTGACCTCCGGCACCACCGGCACGCCCAAGGGCGCCCGCCGGCCGGACCCGCCCAGCCTGTCGCCGGCCGCC
This sequence comes from Saccharopolyspora antimicrobica, assembly GCF_003635025.1. Taxonomy (GTDB): domain Bacteria; phylum Actinomycetota; class Actinomycetes; order Mycobacteriales; family Pseudonocardiaceae; genus Saccharopolyspora; species Saccharopolyspora antimicrobica. The sequence goes on from NZ_RBXX01000002.1 coordinate 1,199,943, forward strand.
TCGATCCTGTCCCGGCTCCCGCTGGACAGCGGCGAGCGGATGCTGGTCAGCGCGCCGCTGTTCCACACCTGGGGCCTCGCGGCCTTCCAGCTGGGCGCCGTGCTCGGCGCGACGCTGGTGCTGCGCCGCAAGTTCGAGCCCGAGGAAGCGCTGGCCTCCGTGCAGCGCAACCGGTGCACGGCGGTGTTCGCCGTGCCGGTGATGCTCCAGCGCCTCCTGGACCTGCCCGAGCAGGTGCGCGACCGCTACGACCACAGCACGCTGCGGATCGTGGCGAGCAGCGGTTCGGCGCTGCCCGCCGATCTGGCCACCCGATTCCAGCGCGCCTTCGGCAACGTGCTCTACAACCTCTACGGCTCGACCGAGGTGTCGTGGGTGAGCATCGCCACCCCGCAGGACCTGCGCGCGGCACCGAGCTCGGCGGGCCGTCCGCCGCGGGGCACGACGGTGCGCATCCTCGCCGAGGACGGCAGCCCGGTGGAGCGCGGGACGACCGGGCGGATCTTCGCGGGCAACGACATGCTCTTCGAGGGCTACACCAACGGCAGCGGCCGGGAGACCCGCGACGGCCTGATGTCCACCGGTGATCTCGGGCACATCGACGCCTCCGGCAGGCTGTTCGTGGTCGGCCGCGAGGACGACATGATCATCTCCGGTGGCGAGAACGTCTACCCCAAGGAGACCGAGGACGTCATCGCGCGCCTGCCGGAGGTCTCCGAGACCGCGGTGATCGGCGTGGACGACCCGGACTTCGGCCAGCGGCTCGCCGCGTTCGTCGTGCTGCGCCCGGACCAGGAGCTGGCGGCCGAGGAGCTGCGCGACCGGATCCGCGACCGGCTGCCGAAGTTCGCCCTGCCGCGCGACGTGGTGTTCCTGGCCGAGCTGCCGCGCAACGCCACCGGCAAGGTCGTGCCCCGCGAACTGCGCGATCGGCTGAGCGGATGAGCCGGACGGATGCACGATCACGCCTCGTGGCGAGTTAGGCTGCCTCGGGTGAATGACCGTCTAGTGTGGATCGACTGCGAAATGACCGGTCTCGATCTCGGCAAGGACGCGCTGATCGAGATCGCCGCCCTGGTCACCGATGCGGACCTGAACATCCTCGGGGAGGGCGTGGACATCGTCATCCACGCCGATGACGAGGCCCTGGCCGGGATGCCCGACGTCGTCCGCGAGATGCACGACCGCTCCGGGCTCACCGACGAGGTGCGCCGCTCCTCGGTGACCATGGCCGAAGCCGAGCAGCAGGTGCTGGACTACATCCGCCAGCACGTCCCGGACGGGCGGTCGGCGCCGCTGGCGGGCAACTCCATCGCCACCGACCGCGGCTTCATCGCCCGCGACATGCCGCGACTGGACGCCCACCTGCACTACCGGATGGTCGACGTGTCGTCCATCAAGGAGCTGTGCAGGCGCTGGTACCCGCGGATCTACTACGCGCAGCCGGAGAAGGGCCTGGCGCACCGCGCGCTGGCCGACATCCGGGAGTCGATCCGCGAGCTGGCCTACTACCGCCGCACCGCGTTCGTCCCGCAGCCCGGCCCGACCAGCGAGCAGGCGCACGCGGTGGCGGCCGAGCTGCTCGCCGCCGACGGCATCGCCAAGACCTCCGACCAACCGGAAAACGGCCGCTGACCAGCAGCGGTGCCGCTAACCGGAGCCCGCGGAAAACGGCGTGACACCGCACGCTAGTATATGTGCGTTGCTCCGGAAGGCGGTCTCGCTGAGGCCCGATTCCGAGCAGCCGAGGTGGGTGTAGCTCAGTCGGTAGAGCACTGGGTTGTGGTCCCAGGTGTCGCGGGTTCGATTCCCGTCACTCACCCCAAAGCCGAATGAGGCCTGATTCCCGCGGGAATCAGGCCTCATTCGCTTTTCCGGATTCGAGGGCATCGAGTGAACGGCTCCACCGCTCCCGCTGCTGCTCCAGCCAGTCGCCCACCGCGGCGAGCCGCTGCGGCTCCAGGTGGTAGATCCGCCGCCGCCCCTCCGCGCTCACCCGGAACACACCGCTTTCGACGAGGATCGCGAGGTGCTGCGAGACAGCGGGCCTGGAGATGCTGAGGTCAAGATCTCCTGTCCCGGACGCGAAGAGGGCCCTGTTCCGGCTGGAACAGGGCCCTCTCGGCGCTGATGGCTCAGCGGGTCAGCGGTTGCCCGCCACCCACTGGTCCCACGGGATCTGCCAGTCCCCGAAGCCGTCCCAGGACCGCAGGTCCGGGCCGCCGGAGTTGGTGATCTCCACGATGTCGCCCTTCTTGAGCAGGTCGTAGACCCACTTGGCGTTGTCCATGCTCATGTTGATGCAGCCGTGGCTGACGTTGCTGTTGCCCTGCTGCGCCACCGACCACGGCGCCGCGTGCAGGAACTCGCCGCCGTTGGAGATCCGGACCGCCCACTTCACCTCGGTGCGGTAACCGCCCGCCTCGAGCGGCAGGCCGTAGGTGGTGGAGTCCATCACCTTCGTGGCGTGGTGCTCGGTGACCACGTGCACGCCGTTGTTCGACGGGAAGGACGGCTTGCCCAGCGACACCGGCATGGTCCGGATCACCTGGCCGTTCTTCTCGATCGACATCTGGTGCGAGGCGCCGTCGGCGCGCAGGATCACCGCGTCGCCGATGGTGATGGTGGCCTTGCGGTCCTCCTGGCCCCAAGCGCCGTTGCCGAGGTCCCGCCCGAAGACGTCGACGTCGATGGTCACCTTGGTGCCGGGCTTCCAGTACTCCTTCGGCCGCCAGTGCACCTCGCGGCTGTTGAACCAGTAGAACGCGCCCTCCACCGCGGGCTCGGTCTGGATCTTGATGGCCGCTTCGGCCTTCGCCTTGTCCGGTGCCGGGGCGTCCTTGCTGAAGTAGAACGCCAGCGGCTGCCCGACGCCGACCGTCTGCCCGTCGAGCGGGTTCATCGACACGTAGCTCTGCTTGCCCGGCGAAACCGTGGTGAAGGTGGACTGCTGGGTGATCGCCGGCCCGCTGGCACCCTGCGCCGTCACCTCCAGCGTGTAGGTCTTGCCGTAGCCGAGCTTCTCCCCCGCGGTCCAGCTCGCCCCGTCCGGCGAGATGGTGCCGCCCACCTGCTTGTTCTCGGTGTTGGTGAGCACCGCGTTCACGATCCGGCCGTTCGCCACCTTCGCCGTGATCGGCTCGGCCGGGGACACGTCCTTCGCCCCGTTCAGCGGCGCCAGCTCCAGCGTCGGCGCCGGCGGCACCTCGTCGGAGCCCGAGCCGGTCCCCGAACCACCGGATCCACTACACCCCGCGACCAACAGCGCCACCACGCCGAAGATCAACATCGTCAACAGCCGCGAAACCCTCACGGGACCCCCGACCGGATTACGCCACTCCCTCATGAGCAACAGTCCGTCCGCTTAGAAGCACAACTAACCCCTGTGAACAGTGTGCCGCAAGGTCCCGACGGGGGACGAAGAGACCAGGCGTACACCCTGTGTGATCCGCGCAGGCCGACCACCTGCCCAACAGACGCACGACCCACACCGAGGGTTGCTCGGCAACTCCGACCAACCCGCCGCACCGCCAGATCCACCCCCCGGTTCAGAGCCCTCGCGAGCCGTGCTAATGTTTTCCGTGTCGCGAGGGAGACCGCAGCGACAGGCCAGCGCCAATAGCTCAACTGGCAGAGCAGCTGACTCTTAATCAGCGGGTTCGGGGTTCGAGTCCCTGTTGGCGCACTCGATATGTGGAACGCCCTGCTCACGCGGGGCGTTTCGCATTTCTGCATATCTCGTCATGATTTTGGGGGGTCGAACCCCCCAAGCCCCCCACGGCGCGGGGGCTGCGCATCGCTTTTGCCTTGCGATGAGTGACGTACCCGACCTGGGTTTCCCTTCGAATACCCCGCGGATCGGAGCAGACC